>DATJYZ010000182.1:0-5405 GCA_035499355.1 Burkholderiaceae bacterium
CGCGACGATGTGGTCGAGCACGCCGACGATTTCCGGCCGAAGCCGCCCGAGGCCGAGCCGAGCGACGAACTCGCACGCTACGAGATCAACCTGCTGGTCGATGCCAGCGAGGCCGGCGACGGCGCCGCGATCGAGGCCGATCTGCCGACCTATGCGAACCTGCTTGGCCGCGTCGACTACCTGCCGCGTTTCGGAACGCTGGTCACCGACTTCCGCCTGATCAAGCCCGGCCTGCTGCACCGGGCCAATGGCGGACACCTGCTGATCGACGCGCTGAAGCTGCTGACGCAGCCGTTCGCCTGGGACGCGCTCAAGCGGGCACTGAAACGCCAGGAGATCCGCATCGAGTCGCTCGGCGACCTGATGGGCCTGGTGTCGACGGTGCACCTCGAGCCCGATCCCATTCCATTGCAGGTCAAGGTCGTGCTGATGGGCGAGCGTCACCTCTGGTCGCTGCTGCAGGCGCTCGACCCGGAGTTCGGGCGGCTGTTCCGGATCCAGGCCGATCTGGCCGACGAATTGCCGCGCGAGGCGTCGACCCAGGTCGGGCTGGCGCGGGCACTGGCCGGCCGGCTGCGCGCGGCCGGCCTGCTCGCGCCCTCGCCGGCCGCGCTGGCGACGCTGGTGGAGCACGGCGCGCGCGTCGCGGGCGACGCCCAGCGCATCGACGCCAACGTGCAGCGCCTGCTCGACGTGGCGTTCGAGGCCGAGCACGTCGCGCGCGCGGGCGGCGCGACGTCGATCGAGGCGTCGCATGTGCGCCAGGCGGTGGCGGCGCGCCGCCACCGCGCCGCGCTCGCGCACGAGCGCATGCAGCAGGCGATGCTGCGCGACATCATGCTGATCGATACCGCCGGCAGCCGCGTCGGACAGGTCAACGGGCTGAGCGTGTTCGCGATCGGCGACGAGTGGTTCGGTGCGCCGATGCGCATCACCGCTACCTCGCGGCTCGGTGAAGGACACGTCGTCGACGTGCAGCGCGAGTCGCAGATGAGCGGCCCGGTGCACGCCAAGGGCGTGCTGATCCTGTCGTCGTTCATCGCCACCCGCTATTCGCGGCTGCACAGCCTCGCGGTCCACGCGAGTCTGGTCTTCGAGCAGACCTACGGCATGGTCGAGGGCGACAGTGCGTCGCTGGGTGAGCTGGTCGCTCTGCTGTCGTCGATCGGCGACACGCCGGTCGCGCAGTCACTGGCGGTCACCGGCTCGGTCAACCAGTTCGGCCAGGTGCAGGCGATCGGTGGCGTCAACGAGAAGATCGAAGGGTTCTTCGAGCTGTGCCGCGCCCGCGGGCTCGCCGGCCAGGGGGTGGTGGTGCCGCAGGCCAACGTGGCGCACCTGATGCTGGCCGACGCGGTGATCGAGGCCGTGCGCGAAGGACGCTTCGTCCTGCACGCGGTCACGCACGTCGACGAGGCTCTGCAGATCATGACCGGTCTGCCGGCCGGAGACCCTGCCCGGCCCGCCGACGACACGGTGAATGGTCGCGTCTTGCGTCGGCTGTCGGAGTTCTCGGCCCGCCGACAGCTCGCTGAGCGCCCGCGGCGCGATCCGAGCGGTGCGGCCCGTCCTCGCGGTGAACATGAGCGCCGCCGCTAGCCCCGCAGAGGGTGCCCTGGACGCGCCGCCGATTGCGGTGGTGCTCGACGACCTCGCCAGCGGAGCGGCACCGCTGGCCTGGGGTTCGGCACTGGCTCGCGGGTTGCGCCGCGAGCTGCACGCGGTGTACGTGGAAGACACGTCGGCGCTGGCCGCAGCCGCGCTGCCGATCACCCAGACGCTGGCACACGGCACCGCGGTGTGGACCCCGTACGGCGTCGCCGACATGCTGCGCGCCCAGCGCGCTCAGCTGGCGCGGTTGGCAGACACCTTGCAACGCGCAGCGGCGCAACACCACATTCGCAGCTCGCTGCAGGTGGTGCGCGACACGCTGCACCACGCGGCGCTGGCAATCGACGACCGATCCGACCTCGTGTTGGTCAGCGGCACGACCCTGTCGTTGCAGGGCGAGCGCACGCTGGCGTGCCGCACAGTGCTCGTCTGGGCCGAGGACGGCGAGCGCGGGCTGCGGATGAACGCCTTGGCCGCGCGCTGCGCCGAATCGCTCGGCGCTGCGCGCTACACGCTGCATGGCGCCACCGACCTGACGGCGGCGCTTCGAACGATCGGCGATCTCCTGGTCATGCCGCGGTGGCGCGCGTCGCCGGCCTTGCTGGCCCAGGCGCGCGGCCCGGTGCTGCTGGTCGGGAGCAAGGACTAGCAAGCACCCGCGCGGGGGGGTGTTTGCCTAGCGGCGACGCGTTCAGGGGTTGCTTGGCGCCGGCCGGTCGATGGCTGGAGAGTACGCCGGCATGGCGCCGCGAAACACCATCGACGGCGCACCGTCGAGCCCGAGTGCATCGGATGCCCAGACGTCGCCGCCCGCCAGCAGCTGATCGAGTGGCTGAGCGCCGTTTGTCGCGCCGGCCGCTCGATGCCGCAAACGGGCCGCACCGCCCAACAGCGCCGCGACCGCGGCCCGCACGCGACTCCACCGGCCAGCACGCGGTGTGAAATGCGGTACGCGAGGCGTGATCGACGGGGCAAGGATCATGTCGGTTCCGGTTCGGCGCAGATCGACACGATCGGCGCTACTTATTCATGTTCTAGCGACCCGCTGCCGCAGGTATTGAGCTTGCGCAAACGCTGGCGCTACTTCTGCAAGACGTATTGGCCAGGGGCCGCACCCAGCGCGGCGCCGATCCTCGGTGGCTCCACCAGCGCGCCGGATCGCTTCGCGAGCCAGGACTGCCAAGTCGGCCACCATGAGCCCTCGTGCGCCGGCGCGGCGGCCCGCCACTCGTCAGCCGATGGCACCGGCGCGCCGGCAGCCCGCTCCAGCACCTGAAACCGGCGCGCCGGAGAGTGGCCGGGCGGACTGACGATTCCCGCGTTGTGCCCGCCGGTCGTCAGCACGAAGGTCATCGGCGCCGGGCTCAGGTGCTGGATCTTGTAGACCGAGCGCCACGGTGCCACGTGGTCGGCGAGCGTGCTCACGATGAACATCGGCACGCGGATGTCCTCCAGCGACACCGTGCCACCCGCGACGCGGTAGCGCCCTTCCGCCAGGTCGTTGTGCAGAAAGAGGGAGCGCAAATACTCGGAATGCATGCGCGCCGGCATGCGGGTGGCATCGGCGTTCCAGGCCATCAATTCGTTGAGCGCCCGGCGCTCCCCGAGCAGGTATTCGCCCACCATCCGCGACCACAGCAGATCGTATGAGCGCAACATCTGGAAGGCACCGGCCATCTGCCGGCTCGTCAGGTAGCCGCGCTCCTTCATCTGCGCCTCGAGCAGCCCGACCTGGCTCTCGTCGATGAACAGCGAGAGCTCGCCCGGCTCGCGAAAGTCGGTCTGCGCGGCGAACAGCGTCATCGTGGCGAGGCGCGCGTCGGCGTCGCGCGCCATCGCCGCTGCGGTCGCCGCGAGCAGCGTGCCACCGAGGCAATAGCCGACCGCGTGCACCTTGCGCTTCGGCACGATGCGACCGACGGCCTCCAGCGCCGCCATCGGCCCGAGCTGCGCGTAGTCTTCCATGCCGAGGTCGCGGTCATCGGCCTGCGGATTCTTCCAGGAGATGCAGAACACCGTGTGGCCGCGCTCGACCAGGTACTCCACCAGCGACGAACCCGGCGCCAGATCGAGGATGTAGTACTTCATGATCCACGCGGGGACGATCAGCACCGGCTCCGGGTGCACGCGCTTTGTGCGCGGCGTGTACTGGATCAGCTCGATGAGCCGGTTGCGCAGCACCACGCGACCCGGCGTGGCTGCCAGGTTGCGCCCCAGCACGTACTGCTCGCTGCCCGCGAGGGGCGCGTCGGCGAGCACGCGGCGCAGGTCGTCGAACGCGAACCACAGACCGCGCCACAGGTTCATGCCCGCCTGGTCGCGCGTGCGCTCGAGAACGACCGGGTTGGTCGCCAGGAAGTTGGTGGGCGACACTGTGTCGAGGATCTGGCGCGCCCCGAAAGCCACCTTCTGGGCGTGGTGGGGCTCCACGGCCCACACGCCGCTGGTGGCTGCGGCCCACCACTGCTCGGCGAGCAGAAAGGACTGCTGCATCAGGTTGAACGGCCACCGACGCCACTGGGCGGCGTCGAAGCGATGGTCGCGCGCCGCCGGCACGCACGGCGCCGCGCCCTCCGTTCCGGTGACGGCGCAGGCGGCTGCGTAGGCGATGAGTCGTGCGGCCTGCTGCTGCGCCAGGTTCGCCAGATCGGTCAGCTTGCCCGGCGATGCAGCCAGGTGCAGCCACCAGTCGGCAAAGGCCAATGCCGCCGAAGCCGTGGACAGCGAGCCGCTCGCGCGCGCCAGGCGGGCGTGGAACGCCGGGTCGAGTCGTTCTGCGAAAGGGATGGCCTTGCTTCTGCCTGACATGGTGAATCCTCGGGGCAGTCTAGCGAGCCCGACCCCGGCGGCGTTGCGCGCGATCAACGCCATTGCCGATGCGGGCCACGGAGCACCCTGCGGTTAAGCCACCTCGTCGCGATTGACGTGCCGCAACAAGACCTTGCTGCGTCGGCGCCAGACTGTGTACGTGGAGCGCACCTTCGATGCCTGGCGCTATTGCAGCGTGGCGTTCGACGTCGCAGTCGCAGGCGGCGCCACGGCCGAGGCCCTGCAGATGCGACGCGACCAGCGCCTGCGTAGCTTGTTCGAAGCCGCGCACCGCTCACCGCTGCTGCGCCGCGAACTCGGTCGGCACGCGCCCGAACGGATGCGGCTGAGCGACTTTCCGCGCCAGCACAAGGCCGAACTGATGCGGCACTTCGACCACTGGGTCACCGACCCGCAGGTCCGCTTCGACGAGGTGCGCCGCTTCACGGCGAACCCGGCCAACATCGGCGAAGCGTTCCTCGGCCGCTACGTGGTCTGGGAGAGCTCCGGCAGCGGCGGAGAACCGGGCGTGTTCGTGCAGGACACGGACGCGATGGCGGTGTACGACGCGCTCGAAGCGCTGCGCCGGCCGGCGCAGCGGCCGTTGCATCGCACCCTCGATCCGTGGTACCTGGGCGAGCGCATCGCCTTCCTCGGCGCGATCGGCGGCCACTTCGCCAGCGCGGTGTCGGTGGCCCGCGCGCGCCGGCTCAACCCGGCGCTGCGCGGCGTGCTGCACGAGATCTCGTTCCTGCAGCCGCGGTCGCAGATCGACAGTGCCTTGCAGGCCATCGCGCCGACCATCATCGGCACCTACCCCAGCGCCGCCGTGGTGCTGGCGCAGGAGTACGCCGCGGGCCGGTTGCGCACGCGCCCGCAGGAGATCTGGACCGGCGGCGAGCTGCTCTCGCCCGCGATGCGCCGGTTCGTCGGCGGCACGTTCGGCTGCCCGGTCATCGACAGCTATGGTGCATCGGAGTTCTTCA
>DATJYZ010000183.1:0-19672 GCA_035499355.1 Burkholderiaceae bacterium
CCTGCACGTGGTGCCGATGCAGCTGCTGGCGTACCACACGGCCGTCGCGCGCGGCACCGATGTGGACAAGCCGCGCAACCTCGCGAAGTCGGTCACCGTCGAGTGACCGACTTCGGTTGCCGCCCCGAGGCGGCAACCGCGACGCAGGTGCGCGAGTTGCGCGGCTTGCGGCGCAGGCTAAATTGGCGCAGCCAAGTTAAGGCGCGCAGCGCCGGCCGGAGCAACAAACCCCGGAACCTGGCGAAGAGCGTGACCGCGGAGTAGATGGTCATGGCCGCCATCGCGCCGCGCGTCGTGTTCCGTGGATCCTCCTGTTCGCGAGGCTCACCGACGAGTGCCATACTGCTTGTCGGCGCACCCAGTCGATGTCGCAGGCGCGCGAGACGGCTCGTAGATCGCGACGCATGATGCAGCTTGTTCGACGTGAGTTTCTGGGTCTGGCGACCGGCGCGGGCCTCCTATCGGTGGCCGGTTGCCCCGCCTGGGCACAAGCCACGCGCCCGCTCGCGGAACGACTCGCAGACTACGCGGTCCGCCTTCGCTACGAGGATCTCGACGCCGCAACGATCGAGCGGGTCAAGTCGCATGTCATCGATACGCTAGGCTGCGGCATCGCGGCGCTCGACGAGCCCCCGGTGCGCATCTGCCGCGACGTTGCGCTGGCGCCCGCGGACGGTGGCTCGACGGTGATCGGCACCAGCCGACGCACGACGCCCGAGCTTGCCTCGTTCGCCAATGGCGCCGCTTGCCGTTACTATGACCTGAACGACACCTATGCTTCCGCCAGCCACGGGGCGGTTCATCCCAGCGATCACATCGCGCCGTGCCTCGCGATCGCAGAGTCCGAACGGGCGAGTGCCGCGGAACTGATCACCGCGATCGTTCTCGCCTACGAAGTCAACTGTCGCCTGCTCGATGCCTTCGACGCGGCGAGCCGCGGATGGGATTTGCCGGTGCTGAGTCTGCCAGCCGTTGCGCTTGCCGCTGGCAGGCTCATGAAACTCCCTTCGTCGAAGCTCGCGCAGGCACTCGGCCTTGCCCTCAACGACCATATCGCGATGGGCCAGACGCGGACGCAGACGAATTCCGATTGGAAGGGCTTCGCCGATGCTGAAGCCGCGCGCAACGCGGTGTTCGCCACAGCGCTGGCTCGTGGCGGCATCACAGGGCCGGAACCCATCTTCGAAGGGCGGAAAGGCTTCTTCCAGCTCGTCTCTCCGGCGGCGCCGGTAGATGTCGGCGCCTTCGGCGGACCAGGTGCCGAGTTCAAGATCCACCAGTGCGGGATCAAACCCTTTCCGGCTGTCGTACACGCTCAGACGGCGATCGTCGCCGCCATCGAGGTCGCCAAGGAGATCGGCAATGTCGATCGCGCCACCGCGATCGAGATTGACACCACGCAACGAGGCTACGAGCAGGCCGGACGCGATCGAGAGAAGTGGACGCCGCAAAATCGGGACACCGCAGACCATAGCCTGCCCTACCTCACGGCGCGCGCGATGTTCGACGGCGAGATCAGCAACGCCAGCTATGCATCGGACAAGCTTCGCGATGCGCGCATTCTCGCCTTCATGCGCAGGATCACCGTGAAGGAAGATCCCGCGTTCCTGGTCCCGAAGGGCAATGCCCCGTCGACGCGCCTCACCGTGACGCTCGACGACGGGAGGCAGGTGGTGCGTCAGGTTGACAACCTACCCGGGTTCCCTGGACAAGCAATGAGCCGGACCGACATCGAGCGGAAGTTTCGCGGCAATGTAGGCCAGCGCTGGCCGAAGGAACGGACTGACGCCGTTCTGCAAGCATTGTGGGCGCTGGACAAGATCGAGGATGTGCGCTCGTTGATGAGCAAGCTGGCAGCGTAGGGCGTTGGAAGGGGGCAGTTCAAGAGACGCTGCGCACGTTGCGGACGACCTCGGTGACGAAGGCTGCGTCGTTGATGTGCGCCGCTACGCGCACGACGCGCCGCGTCTCGGTTTGTTCGGTATGCCGCACGATGGCGTCGAACAGCGCGGCGTCGGCCTCGGGCCACCAGAACGCACAACCGGGCGCGTCGAGCGCAGAAACACCGCCTTCGGGGATCAGGAAGCGCACCGGCCCGCGCATGCGGTTCAGCCGCTGCGCGATCCATTCGCCGATGCGGCGGTTCTCCGCCGGTGTGGTGCGCATCAGTGTCACGTTGGCGTTGTGGATGTGGAAGCGGCGCTCGTCGAACTGCTTCGGCACCGTCTCGCGGCCCCAGAAGTTCACCATGTCGAGCGCGCCGCAGGAGCCGATGTAGGGCAGCGGGTGTCGGCTCGGCGCGCCGAGCCGATCTTCGCCGGCACTGAGAACGCCGCCGCACAACAGATCGGCGATCTCGGTCGTGGTGAGGTCGACCAGCGCCGCGAGGTGGCCGTCGTCGGCGAGCTTCTCCAGGCTCTGGCCGCCGGCACCGGTGGCGTGGAAGACGAGGCACTCGTACTCACCCTGCAGCGCGCGTGTCACGCCCTGCACGCAAGGCGTGGTGACGCCGAACATGGACAGGCCGAGCGCCGGCAGTGAGTCCGCCGCCGGCGCCTGCCACGCCCGCACCATGCCGGCCAACGCGTGGGCCGCATTGGCCAGCACCTGGCGCGAGATGCGGTTCAGGCCCGAGACATCGACCACCGGGTAGAGCATCGCGATATCGGCACTGCCGACGTAGGGCCGCACGTCGCCCGAGGCGTGCGTGCACACCAGCAGCTTGGGCAGGCCGACCGGCAGCGCACGCATCGCGGGGCTGACCAGCGCGGCCGCGCCGGAGCCGCCCGCGCCGACGATGCCGCCGATGTCGCTGCGCTGCCGCACGAAGGCGACCAGGGCGTCGGCCATGGCCGCCACCGCGCTGGCGCGCTCACCGGTGAACACGGCGCCGGCTCCGGCACGGTGATGCAAGGCGACCTGCGCAGCGCTGACATCGGCACCCGGCACGTCGTGCCGGGTCGTCGACACGTCAACCGCGATCACGGGCACACCCTGCGCGCGGATCCGATCGCGAACGAATAGCAGCTCCTCGGCCTTGGTGTCGAACGTGCCGACGACGAATGCGGCCTTCATCGCGCTGCGCAGGTCACGCGACGTGCCGTGAGGTGGCTGCGCTGGCGCCTAGCGATGCAGGCGCGCGTCGGTCCAGCGGCCATCGGCGCGGCTCGACTCGACCACCGCCTCGATGAACTTCATGCCGCGCGCGCCGTCTTCCACGGTCGGCACGGTGCAGGCCAACGGGTCTGGCGCACGCCCTTGCCAACGGGCCTGGATCTGCTCGGCCACGTCGCGGTAGATCTGTGCAAAGCCCTCGAGGTAGCCCTCGGGGTGGCCGGCCGGAATGCGTGTCGCATGGCCCGCCGCGGCACCGCCGCCGCTGCCACCGCGCGTGATCAGCCGAGGCTGCTGGCCCAGCGGCGTGAACCAGAGATGATTCGGGCTCTCCTGGCGGAACTCCAGGCCCGCCTTGCTGCCGTAGATGCGCACGCGCAGCGCATTCTCGTTGCCCGGCGCGACCTGGCTCGACCACAGCATGCCGCGCGCGCCGTTCGTGTAGCGCAGCATCACGTGGGCGTTGTCGTCCAGACGACGGCCAGCGACGAAGGTCGTCAGGTCGGCACTCACGGCCGCGAGTTCGAGGCCGGTGATGAAGCGCGCCAAGTGCTCGGCATGCGTGCCGATGTCGCCGAGCGAGCCCCCCGCGCCGGCCTGCGCCGGGTCGACGCGCCATGCGGCCTGCTTCTGGCCGGTTGATTCGAGATCGGTGCTGAGCCAGTCTTGCGGGTATTCGGCCTGCACGACGCGAATCTCGCCGAGCTCGCCGACCGCCACCATCTCGCGCGCCTGGCGCACCATCGGGTAGCCGCTGTAGTTGTGCGTCAGCGCGAACAGGCGGCCGCTGCGGCGAACGCACTGCACCAACTCGAGCGCCTCGGCCAGTGTGGTGGTCAGCGGCTTGTCGCAGATCACGTCGATGCCGGCGTCCAGGAATGCGGTGGCGATGCGGGCGTGCAGATGGTTCGGTGTGACGATGGCGACAACGTCGATGCCGTCTTCGCGGGCCGCCTCGTGGCGGGCCATGTCGCGGTAGTCGGCGTAGCTTCGCCCGGGGGCGATGTGCAGCTCGGCCGCACTCGCTGCTGCACGTGCGGCGTCGGACGACAGCGCACCGGCGACCAGCTCGTAGCAGTCGTCGAGCCGCGCCGCCATGCGATGCACGCCGCCGATGAACGCGCCCTGGCCGCCACCCACCATGCCCAGGCGGATGCGGCGCGGCGCGGCCACCGTCCTTGCTCCTTCGATGGCCATCGTGCGCCTCCTCAGCCGATGCCGAGCATCTTCTTGTTTTCAGCCGTGTTCACACCGCCGCCGGCAAAGTCGTCGAACGCGCGCTCGGCCACGCGGATGATGTGGTCGGCGATGAACGTCGCGCCTTCGCGCGCGCCGTCTTCCGGGTGCTTGAGGCAGCACTCCCATTCCAGCACGGCCCAGCCGGGGAAGTCGTAGGCCGCCATCTTCGAGAAGATCGCCGCGAAGTCGACCTGCCCGTCACCGAGCGAACGGAAGCGGCCCGCGCGCTTGAGCCAGGGCTGGAAGCCGCCGTACACGCCTTGCTTGCCGGTCGGGTTGAACTCGGCATCCTTGACGTGGAAGATCTTGATGCGGTCGTGGTAGCAGTCGATGTAGTCGAGATAGTTGAGTTGCTGCAGCACGAAGTGGCTGGGGTCGTACAGCAGGCAGGCCCGCTTGTGGTGGCCGACACGCTCGAGGAACATCTCGTAGGTCTCGCCGTCGTGCAGGTCTTCGCCCGGGTGGATCTCGTAGCAGACGTCGACACCGGCGCCGTCGAACGCGTCGAGAATCGGGCGCCAGCGCTTCGCCAGCTCGTCGAAGGCCTCTTCGATCAGGCCGGGTGGGCGCGGCGGCCACGAGTAGAGATAGGGCCAGGCCAGTGCGCCCGAGAACGACGCGTGTGCCGTCAGGCCCAGGTTCGCGGAAGCCTTGGCCGCGTAAAGCATCTGCTGCACGGCCCACTTCTGGCGCGCCGCAGGATTGCCGCGCACCTCGGGGGCCGCGAAGCCGTCGAAGCCGGCGTCGTAGGCTGGGTGCACGGCAACGAGCTGGCCCTGCAGGTGGGTCGAGAGCTCGGTGATCTGCAGCCCGTGCTGCGCCAGCGTGCCCTTCACCTCGTCGCAATAGGTCTTGCTCTCGGCGGCATTCTTCAGATTGAACAATCGAGCATCCCAGCTCGGCATCTGGATGCCCTTGTAGCCCAGGCCCGAGGCCCACTTTGCAATGGAGTCCAGCGTGTTGAACGGCGCAGCGTCACCCGCGAACTGCGCCAGAAAGATGGCGGGCCCCTTGATGGTCTTCATCGATGTCTCCTCTGGAAAACCCGCACCGCCAAACCTCGGCGCGCGTCGATTCGACGCGGATGATCCGTCGGAAGAAATTTGAAGTCAACATCTGGTCTGACCAGTTGACGGGCGATTTTGAATCTTCTATTCTGAGCTGGTCAGACCAGATTCGGGTCTGAGAACGAGAACGGTGCGGGCACAAGCATCCGCACCATCCAACGCACAGGAGACAACATGGTGAAGACTCTTTCAAAGGTCATCGCAGCGGCGGCGCTGCTGACGTTCGCCCAGTTGGGTCAGGCTCAGCAGAAGCTGACGATCCTGTGGGCGGAGTGGGATCCGGCCAACTACCTGCAGGAGTTGGTGAAGGACTACGAGAAAGCGACCGGGGTCAAGGTGACGGTCGAAACCACGCCCTGGCCCAACTTCGAGACCAAGACGTTCAAGGAATTCAACGCCAAGGGCTCGGCGTATGACCTGGTGGTGGGCGACTCGCAGTGGCTAGGCGCCGGCTCGACCGGCGGCCACTATGTGGAGCTGACCGACTTCTTCAAGAAGCACAAGGTCGCGGAGACCATGGCGCCCGCCACTGTCAAGGGCTATGCCGAGTACCCCGGCAACAGCGGCAGGTACTGGGCCATCCCGCTGGAAGGCGACGCCACCGGCATGTCCTATCGCAAGGACTGGTTCGAGGACCCGAAGGAGAAGGCCGCCTTCAAGGGCAAGTACGGCTACGAGCTCGGCGTGCCCAAGACCTGGAAGGAGCTGGCAGATATCGCCGAATTCTTCCATCGTCCGAAGGAGAAGCGCTACGGCATCTCGATCTATACCGACAACAGCTACGACGCGCTTGCGATGGGCGTCGAGAACACGATCTTCAGCTTCGGCGGCGACCTTGGCGACTATGCAACCTACAAGGTCGACGGCATCGTCAACTCGAAGCAGAACATCGAGGCGCTGAATTTCTACAAGCGGCTCTACGGCTACACGCCGCCCGACTGGGGCAAGACCTTCTTCCAGGAGGGCAACCAGGCGATCACGGAGAACCTGGCCGCGATGAGCATGAATTTCTTCGCCTTCTTCCCGGCTCTCGCCAACGAAAAGACCAACAAGAACGCCAAGGTCACCGGCTACTTCGCGATGCCCAAGGGTCCCACCGGCAAGCAGTTCGCGGCGCTCGGCGGCCAGGGCATCTCGGTCGTCACCTACTCGAAGAACAAGGAAGGCGCGATGAAGTTCCTCGAGTGGTTCATTCGCGAGGACGTGCAAAAGCGCTGGGCCGACCTGGGTGGCTACACCTGCAACGCAGCGATCCTGAAGTCCGATGCGTTCCGCAAGGCGACACCGTACAACGAGGCCTTCTACCAGTCGATGTTCATGGTGAAGGACTTCTGGGCCGTTCCCGAGTACGCCGAATTGCTCACTGCGGCCAACAAGCGCTGGCATCCGTTCGTCGTCGGCGGCAAGGGAACCGCCGAAGAGGCGATGAACGGCCTCGCGAAGGACTGGGAGACGATCTTCAAGAAGTACGGCCGCTACAAGTAGCAGCCACACGGCGTCCGCGAACAGGGCCACGCCCTCGACGGGCGTGGCCGCTGTGGCCGCGTCTCAGTCGACATCGCGCCGCGCCGGTGTCTTCGGGTGCCTCGCGCCAACCACCTTTAGATCTCCATGGCAAACCTCGGGGCTACCGGTCCTGCATCGCCGCGTCGCGGCATGAGCGACCTGGCGATCCGCAACTGGTTCATCATCCCCACGATCGTCTTCCTGATCGTCTTCAACATCTTTCCGCTGCTGTATTCGCTCGGCTATTCGTTCACCGACTACCGCGCGTCGATGAACGACCCGGTCAACTTCGTCGGCTTGCAGAACTACCGGGAGTTGCTCGCCGACGAGGCGATCTGGAGCAACTTCACGATCACCGCCAAGTACGTCGTCATGTCGGTGACAGGCCAGGTCCTCGTCGGCTTCGGCGCGGCACTGCTGCTGAATCGCGAGATTCCGGCCAAAGGCGTGCTGACCACGCTGTTGATGCTGCCGATGATGATGTGCATGGCCGTTGTCGGCCTGTTCTGGCAGCTGCTCTACAACCCGTCGTGGGGCATCATCAACTACGTCTTCGGCACCGAGGGCAAGGTCTGGCTGTCCGATCCCGACGTCGCGTTGATGGCCATCGCGATCACCGACATCTGGATGTGGGCACCGTTCGTGATGTTGCTGTCGCTGGCCGGGCTGTCGGCGATCCCACCCTCGCTCTACGAGGCTGCTGCGATCGACCGCGCCTCGCGCTGGTTCGTGTTCTGGCGCATCACGCTGCCGCTGGTGTCGCCGCTGCTGCTGATCGCGGTGATCTTCCGCACTATGGAGGCGTTCAAGACCTTCGACATCGCCTATGTGATGGCCAGCATGGACGAGACCGAGCTGGTCGCGATCCGCCTCTACAAGATGGCGTTCCAGGAGTGGCAGACGGGCCGCTCCTGTGCGCTGGCCTACCTGATGCTCCTGGCGGTGCTGGCGATCACGAACGTGTACGTGAAGTACCTGAATCGTCTCAAGGAGCGTTGATGGCCATCGTGCAGTCGAGAGCGTCGCGGTGGTGGAACCGCACCGCGATCGCATTGGTGCTGGCGATGCTCGTCGCCAGCATGATCCCGCTCTACTGGATCGGCTCGACTGCGTTCAAGGCCCGATCGGTGGCGACGACGGTGCCGCCGACGGTCTTCTTCGTCCCGGAGATCACGCCATTCGTCAAGCTCTTCACCGCGCGCGTCCAGCAGCGCGGCGAGCGCGACGAGGCGGCCTATGCCAAGGCACCCTGGTGGGAAAAGCTCGTGATGGACGGGGGCGACCGCTTCATCAAGGACGACAAGGGCAACATCGAAAGTTCGGGCTACATCGCCCGCTTCATCAACAGCATCGTGATCGCCGTGAGCAGCACCTTCCTCGCGGTCGCGCTGGGCACGATCAGTGCCTACGGCTTCTCGCGCTTCAAGATGCCGGGCGAGGACGACTGGCTGTTCTTCATCCTGTCCACGCGCATGCTGCCACCGGTGGTGGTGGCGATCCCGATGTTCCTGATGTACCGCGCCGTCGGCCTGGTGGACACGCACATCGGGTTGATCATCCTGTACACCGCGTTCAACCTGTCGTTCTCGGTGTGGCTGATGAAGGGTTTCGTCGACGAGATCCCCAGGGAGTACGAAGAGGCCGCGCTGGTCGACGGCTATACGCGCCTGGAAGCATTCTTCAAGATCGTGCTGCCGCAGGCGGCGACGGGCATGGCGGCGACGGCCGTGTTCTGCTTCATCACGGCGTGGAACGAGTACGCCTTCGCGCTGATGATGACGAACAAGAACGCGCAGACCGTGCCGCCCTACATCCCGTCGCAGCTCGGCTCGGGGTTGACCGATTGGACGGTCATCGCTTCGGGCAGCCTGCTGTTCTTGATCCCGGTGTCGATCTTCACCTTCCTGCTGCGCAAGCACCTGCTGCGCGGCGTGACGTTCGGCGCGATCAGAAAGTAGCCGCCGATGCTCGCCCGGTACGCCCGCCGACTCGAGTCCGCCAGCATGGCGCTGATGCTGCTGGGCATCGTTGCCTTGTGCCAGCCGTGGGTCGAGGTGCTGCACCGCTACAGCATGCTGCTGATCATCCTCGGCCTGGTGGCGTTCAACGTCTTCTCGCGCATCAGGCCCACGCCTGCGGCCGGCCCGACGCAAGACTGACATGGCCGACATCCAGGTCATCGATGCCGACAAGTACTTCGGCGCCAACCATGTCATCCGCAAGCTCAACCTGCAGGTCCGGCACGGTGAGTTCGTCGTGCTGCTCGGGCCCTCGGGCTGCGGCAAGACCACCACGCTGCGCGCGCTGGCCGGTCTGGAGAGCATCGACTCCGGCGAGATCCGCATCGGCGGACGGCGCGTCGACCAGTTGCCGCCGCAGGAGCGCGACACCGCCTTCGTGTTCCAGCTCTATTCGCTGTACCCGCACCTCACGGCGTTCGACAACATCGCCTTTCCGCTGCGCGCCGCCGGCATGCCCGAGGCCAGGGTGCGCGAGGCGGTCGTCGCGGTGGCGAAGGTGCTGCGCATCGATCACCTGCTGAAGAAGCGGCCGTCGGCGCTGGCCGGTGGCGACATGCAGCGCGTCACGATCGGCCGCGCGCTGGTGCGCCGACCCGCGGCGATGCTGATGGACGAGCCCATCGGTGCCCTCGACGCCAAACTGCGCGAGGAGATGCGCGCCGAGCTGCGCCGCCTGCACGTCGAGAACGAGTCGACCACCGTGTATGTCACGCACGACCAGGTCGAAGCGATGTCGATGGCCGACAAGATCGGCGTCATGAACGACGGCGTGCTGCAGCAGTACGACAGCCCCACCAAGGTGTACGACGAGCCGTCCAACCTGTTCGTCGCGCAGTTCGTCGGCAGCCCGATCATGAACGTGGTCGATTGCGAGATCGCGGCGACCGCCGGCGGCGTCGGGCTGCGCCTGCCCGGCATGGGCGAGGCGGTGGCCCTCGGCCCGCGCGCCGCCGCCAAGCTGAATGGCGGCGCGGCGGCCGCCGGTGACCTGGTGCTGGGCATCCGGCCCGAGGCGATCGCGGTGTCGCGCACACCGGTGGCCGGCGCCATCGCCGCGCACGTGCACCTGGTCGAGCCGATGGGCGCGTACGACATCGTCGACATCAGCACCGCCAATGGCAACGCTGGCGGCGATGGCAACGGCACCACGTTGCGGGCGCGCACCGCAAGCCAGTTCGTGCGCGCACAGGGCGACCCGGTGTGGCTGGCGCTGGACGATGCGCGCACGCATTTCTTCGACAAGCGCAGCGGCCGGCTGCTGCGCGCGGCGGCATAGACCAGATGGCGCGCGTGTCCCTCTCCGGCATCAGCAAACGCTACGGCGCGGTGCGCGCCGTCAACGCGCTCACGCTGGACATCCGCGACCGCGAGTTCTTCGTGCTGCTGGGCCCCACCGGTGCCGGCAAGAGCACGACGCTGCGCTGCATCGCCGGCCTGGAGCAGCCCGAGGAAGGCGACATCGCCATCGCGGGCGAACGTGTCAACGAATGGAGCGCCGCGCAGCGCGACGTGGCGCTGGTGTTCCAGCAGTATTCGCTGTACCCGAACTACACGGTGCGCGAGAACCTGGCGTTCCCGCTGAAGTCCAAGCTGCGCAATCTCGGGCCGCGGCAGATCGAGGAGCGGGTCGCCAAGGCCGCGGCCACGGTGCGCATCACGCATCTGCTCGACCGGCGCACCGATCGCCTGTCGGGCGGCGAGATGCAGCGTGTCTCGATCGGGCGCGCCATCGTGCGCGAACCGCGCGTCTTCCTGATGGACGAGCCGCTGTCGAACCTCGATGCCAAGCTGCGCGAGTTGCTGCGTGCCGAACTCAAGGGGCTGCAGCAGCGCCTGGAGACGACGCTGATCTTCGTCACCCACGACCAGGTCGAGGCGATGACGATGGGCGATCGCATCGGGGTGGTCAACAAGGGTGAGTTGATCCAGGTCGGCACGCCGGACGAGATCTACAACACGCCCACCAACACCTTCGTCGCCTCCTTCGTCGGCGCGCCGGCGATCAACCTGTTCGACGTGGCGCTCGATCTGCCGGCCGGCAAGGCCCACGACGGCGCGCTCGGCTTCGCGCTCGAGCCGGCCGCGCGCGCGCGGCTCGAGGCGCTGCCGCTTCCGAACGACCGCCGCGTGCGGGTCGGGGTGCGGCCCGAGGACGTGAAGCTGGTCGCCGAAGGCGGCATCGTCGGCACGATCTACGGCGCCGAGCACCACGGGGTCGAGATCATCGCGATCATCCAGGTGGGCAACCACATGCTGCGCGCGACGATTCCCGCCGACTCGAACGTCACCGTCAATCAGCAGGTGCAATTCTCTTTCGCGCAGGACAAACTGCACTTCTTCAACCCGCTGACCGGCGACCGCCTGAGAGCCTGAGAGGGCCGCGGGCGGCGCCAACCCACTGGAGGCACACCATGTCGCAAATGATCGCCACCCACAACTGGATGCGGCCCGAATCGATCAAGCGCACGATCGAGCGCATGAAGCAGACCGGCGTCGACGCGCTCGAGATCTCGGGCGAGCCGGACCAATTCGACGCCAAGGAAGTGCGCGCGCTGCTGAAGGAGAACGGTCGCCGTTGCTGGGGCTCGGTCACGCTCACGCTGGGTGAGCGCAACCTCGCCTCAAAGAACGCGGCGCAGCGCGAAAAGACGGTGGCCTACATGAAGCGGGTGGTCACCCTGGCCAAGGAGCTCGATGGCCAGATCGTCACGGTGGTGCCGGCCACGGTGGGCAAGGTGGTTGCCGACGGCACCCCGGCCGAGGAATGGAAGTGGCTCGTCGAAGGCCTGAAGGAGGTCTACGCGCACGCCGAGAAGGCCGGCATCCGACTGGCGATCGAGCCCCTGAATCGGTTCGAGACCTACCTCATCAACCGTGGTGACCAGGCACTCGCGCTGGCCGATGCGGTCGGCCCGAACTGCGGCGTCTGCCTCGACCTGTTCCACATGAACATCGAGGAGAGCGACATCCACGCGGCCTTCCGCAACGCCAAGGGCCGGATCTACGACATCCACATCGCCGACAACAACCGCTTCGCGCCCGGCATGGGGACGCTGGACTTCCCGGCGATCGTCAAAACGATCAAGTCGACTGGCTACACGGGGGCGCTGACGCTGGAGTTCGTGGCGACGATCGACCGCACGCCCGCAAGCCCGTACGGAGAGCAGGTGGAAACCAATCCGGTCGACGTGTCGCCCGAGCAGCTGAAGTTCATCATCGACCACGGTTCCAACCTGCTGTCGGACAAGTTCTACACCGGGCTGTTCACGCAGTCGGTGAAGGTCTTGCGGCCATTGATGTAGGCGTCGTCGGCTTCCCGAGAATAGGGGCAGAGCATGCTGTTCGGCAAACTCTTCCACACCGCCATCAAGACCGCCGATCTCGAGGCAACCGTGCGCTTCTACACCGAGGTGCTGGGCATGGTCGTGGCCGATCGGCCGCCGATCGGATTCCCCGGCGCCTGGCTGAAGCCCGCGCAGGCAGACACCGAGGCGAGCTTCCACATCTATGCCGGCGATGCAGCCAAGGAAGCCGATGGCTCGGTGCAGACCGGCAGTGGGGCCGTCGACCACGTGTCGGTGGTGTGCCAGGGCTACAGCGACTTCAAGGCGCAGTTCGAGAAGCACGGCCTGCCCTACCGCGAAAACGTCGTGCCCGCGACGCCGCTGTGGCAGTTGTTCGTGTTCGACCCGAACGGCATTCAACTCGAGCTGACATTCCATGCGGCGGCCGAGCGCGAGCCGCCTCCGGTGATCGCCGCGCAGCACCGCTATTCGGCGCGCGAACGCTGGTTCCAGCAGGAGGCGTATCGACAGTTTTCCGCGCGTTGAACGAGAACCATCGATGAAGATCACCCGCGTCGAAGCGACATGGCTGCAGGTCCCGATCCCCGAGGACCGGCAGCACGTGAGCGACTTCGGCCGCGCCACGACCTGCGACATGGCGCTGGTGCGGGTCGAGACCGATGCGGGCATCACCGGCGTCGGCGAGGCCAAGGTCTCGGCCGGCGGCCAGGGCGACTACCACGGGGTGGTGTCCGTGATCAACAACGAGTTCGGGCCCGGCCTGATCGGCCAGGACCCGCGCAACATCACGCGCATCTGGGAGAACCTGTACAGCGGTACGCGCGGCCACTACGCGATCGCGCGCGGCCACGTGTTCCCGGCGATGAGCCGGCGCGGCGTGTCGATATCGGCGATCTCCGGCATCGACATCGCACTGTGGGACATCCTCGGCAAGTCGCTCGGCGTGCCGGTCTGGCAACTGCTCGGCGGGCGCAAGGCCGAGCGCATGCCGGCCTACGCCTCGGGCGGCTGGGCCGATGCGCGCGGCATCGGCGCGCAACTGATGGGCTATGTGGAGAAGGGCGATTTCAGGGCCGTGAAGATGCGCATCGGCGTGTTCGATGGCTCGCCCGCGGCGTCGGCCGAGCGCGTCATTGCCGCGCGCGAGGCGCTCGGGCCCGGCATCGATCTGATGGTCGACGCGCACGGCACCTACACGGTATCGGAGGCCAGGCTGTTCTGCCATCTGGTGCGCGACTGCCATCTCGCGTGGTTTGAGGAACCCGTGACAGCCGACGACAAGCGCGGGTTGGCCGAGGTGCGCGCCAGCACCCACATCCCGATTGCCAGCGGCGAGAGCGAGTGCACGCGCTTCGACTTTCGCGACCTGATCGAATTGCGAGCTGCAGACATCCTGCAACCCGACCTCGGCATTTGCGGCGGCATCACCGAGACGATGCGCATTGCCGCGCTCGCCAGCGCGGCCAACCTGCGCCTGGCGCCGCACCTGTGGGCCGGCGCGCCGGCGTTCGCCGCCGGCCTGCATCTGGCGGCCGCGACGCCGGCGACCCACATCCTGGAGTATTCGCTGGGGGCCAATCCGATGATCCACGAGCTGATCGAAGAGAGCTTCAAGGTCGAAGGCGGCATGCTGGCGATCCCGGACCGACCGGGTCTGGGCATCACGATTCGGGAAGACTTCGTCAAGCGCTACCGCAAGGCCGGATGAAGCGATGGAAGGTCTTGAGCAAACCAGCAAGCTGCTCGAGCTGATTCGCGAGCGCGGCTTCAAGCCCGGCGACAAGCTGCCCTCCGAGCGGGACCTCGCAGCGTTGTTCGGCATGAGCCGCAGCGCGGTGCGCGAGGCACTGATCCGGCTCGACACGCTGCGCATCGTCGAGAGCCGGCCCAAGTCGGGCGTCTACCTGCAGCCATACGGGGCCGAGCGCAGCATCGAAGCGATGGTACTGTTCGCCGAGACCAACACGCCGCTGTCAGCGGCCGAGGTCGCGCAATCGGTCGAGTTGCGCGGCGTGCTGGAAAGCGAAGCCATGCGCCTGGCCTGCCTGCGCCGCACGCAGGCCGATCTGGACGATCTGCAGCAGATCCTGCGTGACAGCGCGGCCACGATCGCACGGGGCGAGACGCTGGCTGAACTCGACCCCCAGTTCCACAAGGCCATCGTCGCAGCCACCAAGAACGATGTGCTGCTGCGCTTCATCAACGTGTTCTATCGCATGTCGCGCAAGCGGCGCGAGATCTATTTCCAGGAACCGCAGCAGAGCAAACGCTCGCACGCCCAGCATCTGCAGTTGTACGGCGCGATCGAGGCGCAGGATGCCGCGCTGGGCCAGCAGATCCTGCGCCGCCACCTGAAGGGCGTGGACGCATACTTCCGGATGTTCTTCTCTGAGGGGCCGCCGCCAGCCGCGAGGAGCCGGATGGTCTCCAAGCGCGCGCCACCGAAGGCCGCCGAGCGCAGCATCCGGCGTTGACGCGTCGAGCCTGCATGCCGCGCATCCTGCTCACCCAGGCGATCCATCCGCAGGCACAGGCGCGCTTGACGGAGCAGGGCGATGTCATCGTCGCGCCGGACACCGCCCCCGACACGCTGCGCGCCTGCGCCGTCGGCTGCCAGGTGGTCATGGTGCGGGCGCAGTTGCCCGACGACATCTTCGATGCGGCCGCGAGCCTGATCGGTGCGGTGCGCCACGGTGCAGGCGTCGACATGATCCCGCTTGCCGCAGCCACGGCGCATGGCGTGCTCGTGGCCAACGTGCCGGGCGTCAATGCGAACGCGGTGGCCGAGCACGTGCTGCGCAGCATGTTGCAGTTGGCGCGCCGGACCGCGCCGATGACGCTGCGTCTGTGCGAACGCAGTGCCGGCTGGGCCAGCGCGCGCGCCCTCGCCGACACGGGATTCGAGTTGGCCGGGCGCACGCTCGGGCTGGTCGGCTTCGGCCATGTCGGCCGGGCAATCGCGCGCTTGTGCGGCACGAGCCTGTCGATGACGGTGCTCGCGCACACGCGGTCCCCGTTGGCGCCCGACGAGATCATCGCGCGGCGCGTGCCTTTGCCCGAGTTGCTCGCCCAAAGCGATTTCGTGGTGCTGGCGTGCCCTTTGACCGATGCGACGCGGGGCCTGATCGGAGCACCGGAACTGGCGCTGATGAAGCGCGGCGCGTGTCTCGTCAACGTGGCGCGCGGCCCGGTCGTCCAGGAGCGCCCGCTGATCGAGGCCCTGCAGTCGGGCCGGCTCGCCGGTGCCGCGCTCGACGTATTCGACGCGATCCCGTTGCGTGACGATCACCCCTACTGGGAAATGGAGCAGGTGCTGATCACCCCCCACGTCGCCGGCATCACGGAGGACAGCATGCTGCGCATGGGGCATGCTGCCGTGCTGGCGGTGGCGCATCTGTTGCGCGGCGAGATGCCGCCGAACTGCGTCAACCCACAGGCGTTGCCGGGCTTCCACAAGCGGCTCGAATCGCGCCTCGACACATCACCGTGAAGGACCACCCATGAAACAGACCATCTCCCCGACCCCCACGCAGCAGGCGGCGCTCGCGCGCATGCAGCAGTTCATGTCCGCTTCGCCGGTGCCGTCGATCTCGACCGAGCTGCTGGCCATGGCCGATGGCGAATTGAATCGCGAGCTCAACCACTTCCTGTTCGATGCGCCCTCCGACCCCCACCTGCTCAAGGGCAAGCGCATCGCCATCTGCTGCACCAATGGCGTGGAGGAAGTCGAGATCCTCGGCTCGATGCGCTGGTTGCGCGAGCACGGCGCCACGGTGCACATCGTTGCGCCCAGGATCGGCCCGTTTCCCGAGAGCATGGGCCTGCGCTTCCCACCCCTCGCCGAGACCCACGTGCTGGCCATCCGCCTGATGGAGAACGCCGGCTGGCTCAAGATCGACACCTATCTCGAGGATGCCAAGGTCGCAGACTACGACGCCGTGATCCTGCCCGGTGGCTGCTGGAATCCCGACTTCCTGCGCGCCGACAAGCACGCACAGGATTTCACGCGCGACATGCACGCGGCGGGCAAGCCGACCTGCGGCATCTGCCACGGGCCCTGGGTGATGGTGAGTGCCCGGATGCTGCGCGGCAAGCGGGCAACGGCGGTCTGGAACATCCAGATCGACCTCGAGAACGCCGGTGCCATCGTCCTCGACGAACCGTGCGTGGTCGACGGCAACCTGATCACGGCGCGTTTTCCCTACGACCTGCCCCGCATGATCGGGGCGCTGGTGAAGCAACTGGTGAACGTGGCCTGAGTCGGGCGCGGCGCCCCTTGAACTCGGCGCGGCCAGACCGCAACTAAGGCCAGTATCTCTGGAGTTGGCCATGAGTTCGGATTCGACGATTCGCAGCCGCCTTGAAAACGTGTTCGCGCTCGCACACCTGCTGCATCGCGTGGAGTCCGGCCATGCGCGCGCCAACGCCGACGGCTACCGGCACCTGGTGACGCAGCTGCAGGCGGCGCTGTCCGAAGAGATGCCGTCGGACGCGCTGAAGGCGATCCTCGACGCCTACCCGGCCGCCAGCGACGTCTACGAGAACATGCATTACGCCCAAGCGGGCCTGTCGCGCGCGCCGCTGGAACGCTCGGTGGCCTCCGAGCTGCTGGCCCACGAAACGCTCGCGCGCATCGCCGCACGCTGAACCCGCACGCCGGTTCGCCGGCGCAGGCGGTTCGCCCTTTCCCCTCCGCTCGCATTCCTGCCGCGCATGCCAAGCGTGCGCAAACATCGCTTGAGCGGGCGACCCCGCTCCCTCAGCATCTGCTCCCATGCACCAACGCTGCGGGCGGCCCGGAGAGCGGCCTCCGGCATGCGAATGCGGCATGCAAAGGAGAGCGGACATGGACTTCGTCTTGCACGCGATCGACACCACGGCCCCGGCGCTGCCCCGGGCGTCGGAATCACCGTTGCCGGTGCACGCCGTGCGCGGCCAGGCTGCGTACCCGGCGCACCTGGTCGACGCGGTGCGCCTGCGCGACGGCACGGCGCTGGCGATCCGACCGATCCGCGGCGACGACTTCGAGCTCGAGCTGGCGTTCGTGCGCGGGCTGTCACCACGCACGGCGTATCAGCGGCTGCTGTCGCCGCGCAAGCTGCGGGCGCGCGAGCTGAAGCGCCTGGTGCGCATCGACTACGCGCGCGAGCTAGCGTTGATCGCCACTGCGCTGGTCGACGGCACCGTGCGCCAGGTCGGCGTGGCGCGCTACGCACCGGAGCCCGATGGCAGCAGCTGCGACTTTGCCATCGCCGTCGCCGACGAGTGGCAGGGGCGCGGCCTCGGCGAGGTGCTGCTGCGCGCGCTGGTTCACGCCGCGTCGCTGGCGGGCGTGCCCGTGCTGACCGGCCTGACCCTGGCGACCAACCACGCGATGCGCGAGCTGGCGCGCAAGGTTGGGTTCAGCGTGCATCGCGATGCCTTCGACGCCACGGTCATGCAGCTGCGCCTGCCGCTCGCAGCGTCGCGCGCGGCTGCGTGACCTGCCTGCTACACACCGATCAGGCAGACACATTCGAGCAACGTCGCCGCGCGAGGCTGCGTCGCTCGCCGTCGTCCCGACGCGAGTGAAGGAGCCGTGCCGCAGGGCGCGGTGCGGACCCGTGACGCCCAACGACAGACTCGTGCCTGCGCGATCGGCCATCCCTGGCGTGAAGGCCATGTCGCGGACCGACGCGCCGAGGGCGCGACCGTTTCACTGGATGTACTGGCTCGCCGCGGTGCCGTTCTTCACCGACATCGCGGAGACGGGCCGCATGCCCCACTCCGCGCGCGAGTGGATCACCGAGGTCGTTGCCGGTGCGTTGATCGCCGCCCTCACGCGCGGTGTGCTGCGGCAGCAGCGCCGCCTCGCCGAGC
Source organism: Burkholderiaceae bacterium (assembly GCA_035499355.1). Classification (GTDB taxonomy): domain Bacteria; phylum Pseudomonadota; class Gammaproteobacteria; order Burkholderiales; family Burkholderiaceae_C; genus JAEUPI01. The sequence goes on from DATJYZ010000183.1 coordinate 18,112, forward strand.
TGGCGCGGTCGGACGCCCTGACCGGCCTGCGCAATCGGCTCGCGTTCGACGAGGCGATCCGCGAGGAGTGCGCGCGGGCGCATCGCTTCGGGTCGGCGCTGACGCTGGTCTACATCGACCTCGACAACTTCAAGGACGTCAACGACGCCCGCGGCCACGATTGCGGCGATCGCGTGCTGCGCCAGCTGGCCGATGCCATCGTGCTGTCCGTTCGTCGCCACGTGGACCGCGGGTTCCGCATCGGCGGCGACGAGTTCGCGCTGCTGTTGCCGGGCGTGCGGCACCCGCAGGCGGCCGTGGTGCTGGCCCGCATCCGCCATCAGGTCGAGCCGATGGACGCGTTGTGGCGCGAGGGGCCGCTGGGCGTCAGCGCCGGCGACGTGCAGCTCGAGCCCGGCGAGCAGCCCGAGCAACTGGTGGCGCGCGCCGATGCCGCGATGTTCGCCTCCAAGCGGGTGAGCAAGACCACGCGCGGTCGGGCCTTGCCGGCTGCGCAGCAGGCGCTGCAGCGCTGACCGCGCTCAGCCCTTGACGCACACCACCTGCTTGAGCGTGTGCACCACCTCGACCAGGTCGGTCTGCGCCGCCATCACCGCATCGATGTCCTTGTAGGCGGCCGGCGTCTCGTCGAGCACGTCCTTGTCCTTGCGACACTCGACGCCGGCGGTGGCCGCGCGGTGGTCGGCCAGCGTGAAGCGGCGCTTCGCCTCGCCGCGGCTCATCGCGCGACCGGCGCCGTGCGAGCAGCTGTCGAAGCTGTCGGCGTTGCCTTTGCCGCGCACGATGTAGCTGCGCGCGCCCATGCTGCCCGGGACGATGCCGAGCTCGCCCGCACGTGCGCTCACCGCGCCCTTGCGGGTCACGTAGAGCTCCTCGCCGAAGTGGCGCTCGCGCTGCACGTAGTTGTGGTGGCAGTTCACGGCCTCGACGTGGCTGCGAAACGGCTTGTCGATCGCGCGGCTGGCGGCATCGATCACCCGCCTCATCATCACCTCGCGGTTCAGCGCCGCGAAGCGCTGCGCCCAGCCGACCGCGCGCACGTAGTCGGCGAAGTGGCGCGAGCCTTCCTCGAAGTACGCGAGGTCGCGGTCCGGCAGGTTGGCCTGCTGGCGCAGCGCGTCCTGCTTGGCCAGCTCGATGAACATGGTGCCGATCGCGTTGCCGACGCCGCGCGAGCCCGAGTGCAGCATGAACCAGACGGCGCCGTCTTCGTCGAGGCACACCTCGATGAAATGGTTGCCGCTGCCCAGCGTGCCGAGGTGCACGCGCTGGTGGGTCCTGGCGAGCCAGGGGTGGTCGCGCACCAGCGCCGCGAACTCGGGCTCCAGCTGGGCCCACGCGCGGTCCACCGGCGCCGGCACCTTGTCGGCGCTCCAGGCGCCCGGGTCGCGGCCCTTGGGCGCGCGCCCGTGCGGCACCGCGCGCTCGATGGCCGAACGCAGCGGGCCCAGGTTGACCGGCAGGTCGGACGCCGCGAGCGTGGTCTTCGCGGCCATCATGCCGCAGCCGATGTCGACGCCCACCGCCGCCGGGATGATGGCCCGCAGCGTCGGGATCACCG
>DATJYZ010000184.1:0-13636 GCA_035499355.1 Burkholderiaceae bacterium
GCCGATAGCCACAAGGTGACGGTGAACATCGAGCCCGATCCCGGCGTGCTTTGCACCGTGACGTCGCCGCCCATCAATTGCGCCAATCGGCGAACGATCGACAGGCCGAGCCCGGTGCCGCCGAAGCGGCGCGTGGTCGAGCTGTCGGCCTGCTCGAAGGCGCCGAACAGCTTGTCCATCTGCTCGGGGTCGACGCCGATGCCGGTGTCGGCCACGGTGAAGCGCACGCGCAGCGCCGGGGCGTCGGCGTCGCGCACCTGGCTCACCTGCACCGCGACGCTGCCGGCGTCGGTGAACTTGACGGCGTTGCTCAGCAGGTTCAGCAACGCCTGCGACAGCCGCGTCGGGTCACCGCGCAGGCGGTCGGGCACGTCGCCGGCGTCGACGCTGATCGCCAGGCCCTTGGCGCGGGCGCGCTCGGTGACCATCGCCTCGGCGCGACGCAGCAGCGCGCGCAGCGAGAAGTTGGTGTGCTCCAGCGTCAGCTTGCCCGACTCGATCTTCGTCAGGTCGAGGATGTCGTCGATGACCCGCAACAGGTGCTGCGCGGCATCGTCGATCTTGTCGAGCCGGTCGGCCTGCGACGGGCGCGGATCGTCGCGGCGCAACAGGTGCGCCAGCCCGATCACCGCGTTCATCGGCGTGCGGATCTCGTGACTCATGTTGGCCAGGAACGCGCTCTTGGCGCGCGTGGCGGCCTCGGCCCGGTCGCGTGCCTCGGTCAGCTCGACGTTCAGCTCCTTCAGCCGCGCCTGCGTCTCGCGCAGCTCGCTGATGTCGGTGACCAGCACGAAGAAGCCGTGCACCGCGCCGTCGCGGGCGTCGGGCACGTACTGCGCCAGCGCCGGCAGCACGCGTCCGCCGGGCGAGCGGGCATCGAGCTCGATGCGGTGCGCGCGCCCGCCGAGCACGTCGGTGGCCAGTGGCAGCAGCTGGTCGTAGCGTTCGGCGCCGAGCACGTCGCGCGCATGCATGCCGAGCATGCGCTCGGGCGTGAGCCCGAACCAGCGCGCGTAGTCGAGGTTGGCGAAGCGGCAGTGCAGCTCGCGATCCCAGTAGCAGAACATGCCGGGGATCTTGGCCGCAAGCACGCGCAGGAACGACTCCGATTGCTCCAGCTGCGCAGCCGCCTGCTGCAGCTCGGCGGCGCGCGCCTGCACCAGCTCTTCCAACCGGTGGCGGTGCTGCGTCAGCTCGGCGGCGTTGCGCTCGCTGTCGGTGATGTCGCGCGAGATGCCGAACACGCCGATCACCCGGTCCTGGCCATCGCGCAGCGGGCCCTTGGTGGCCTGCAGGGTGCGCGGGCCGCGCGCGCTGGTGACGTGCTCGATGAAGGTGAGGGTGCGGCCCTCGGCGATCACCTGCGCGTCGTTGGCCAGCAGCTGCTCGCGCTCGGCCCCGGGCAGCACCACGTCCTGCAACGACTGGCCGCCGTCGTGTCCGTACGGCAGCAGCTGCAGCGAGGCGCGGTTGCGCATCAGGTAGCGGCCTTGCAGGTCGCGCGCGAAGATGGCGTCCGTCGAGCTCTCGGCCACCGAGTTCAGCATCGCCATCGCGCGCAGCTTCTCGTCGCGCTCGTTGCCCTGCGCCAGCGCCACGCGCAGCGACTCGCGCCCGCGCGCCGCGTACAGGCCCAGCGCCAGCGCGAACAGCGCCAGCGCGCCGGCCGCGATGATCCACAGCGAGTTGGTCGCCGCGATGCCGCGCAGCTCGCTGCGGTCGATCTTGACCACCAGGTACCAATCGGTGCCGCGCACGCGACGCACGACCCCGGTCACCGGCGTGCCGCGAACATCCAGGCCATCGAAGGCGATGCCGAGCGGCTGCTCGCCGCGGATCGCCTGCGCCGACAGCAGCTGCGGCGTCGACAGCGGCAGCCGCTCGCTGCCGCCGAACGTGCCCCCGACCATGCCGTTGCCGTCGACGCGCACCAGCAGCGACTCGGCGCTCTGCCTCGGCACCGGCCAGCTGCGCAGCAGCGGCGCGATGAAGCCGCTGGTGTCGACGCGCAGCACCGCCACCGCGCGCGCCGGGCTTCCGGTGCGGATCAGCGGCGCGACGATGTCCAGCCGCGACTGCGGCTGCGCGCCGTCGGCGCGATAGATCTCGCTGTGCTGCACCTCGCCGCTGTCCACCGCGCGCAGCACCGCGCTGCGCAGCTGCGGCGGGATCGTGCGGTCGGTGTTGTTCTCGCTGGCCAGCGGCATCGCGGCGGCATCGAGCAGCAGCCAGCCGTGGTAGCGGTTGGACTGCGTGAACTCGCTCATGCGCTCCAGCAATCGCTCGCCGGCGCGGCGGTCGCGCCCGTCCTGCCACTGCAGGTAGGCCGACGACAGGTATTCGCTGTTGCGCAGGAACAGCGCCTCGGACACGCGATCGCCGAGCCAGTCGTCGATCTGCCGCGCGCGCAGGTCCGACACCGCCTCCAGGCGGGCCAGCTCGCGGCCGCGCTCGGCGCGGTAGTTCAGCGCCACGGCACCGGCCGTGAGCCCGCCGGTCAGCACCGCCAACAGCACCAGCTGCGTCTTGAATCCCGGCCCCGGGCTCTCGAGCGCGACGCCGCCGTGCATGCGCCACATCAGCCAGTACAGCAGCGCCGAGGTCACGGCGACGAAGGTCCAGCCCTTGTAGAGCGACACCGCCATGCGCCGCGACGGGTCGGCGACCAGCCACTCGAGCGCGAGATCGGAGCCGTAGATCCACAGCGCTGCGAACAGTGCGTAGACCAGCACCACCGTCAGGATGCGCCGGCGCGGCGGCAAGGCGCGGCCCGTGGGCGCTGGTACTGCTGCGCGCATGATGCTTGAACGCCTTATGCGCGGGTGGCCGCGGCGCCGCTGGCGAATGTGCGCAGCGAGGCCTCTTTGGCGGCCAGATCTTCGGCGGTGTCGGCGTGCCGTTCGGCGATCGCGCGGAAGCTCTCGAAGTCGCCGAGGAACGCGTCGACCACGTCCGGGTCGAGGTGGGAGCCGCGGCTGCCGGCAATGATGTCGCGCGCCCGCGCGTACGGCAGCGCCGGCTTGTAGACGCGGCGCGAGATCAGCGCGTCGAACACGTCGGCCAGCGCCATCAGCCGTGCCGGCAACGGAATCGCCTCGCCGGCCAGGCCGTCGGGGTAGCCGTGGCCGTCCCAGCGCTCGTGGTGGTGGCGCGCGATCTGCTTGGCCACCGCGAGAAACTCGATCGGCTGCTGTGCGTCGGCCTCGGCGCGCTCGATCGCCTCGGCGCCGAGCGCGGCATGGGTCTTCATGATCTCCCACTCGGCGGCATCGAGCCGCCCGGGCTTGAGCAGGATGTGGTCGGGAATGCCGACCTTGCCGATGTCGTGCAGCGGCGCCGACTTCGCGAGCAGCTCGATCGCGTGCTGGCCCAGCGACGGCGCGAAGCGCGGGTGCGTCGCCAGCAGCTGGCCGAGGCGTCGCATGTACTCCTGCGTGCGCAGGATGTGGTTGCCGGTCTCGGGGTCGCGCGTCTCGGCCAGGCGAGCCAGCGCGTGGATGCTGGCATCCTGCGCCAGCTGGTTCTCGCGCATGCGGCGCGCCACCTCGGCTTCGAGGAAGGCGTTCTGGCTCGACAGCTGGTCGCGCGCCCGCTTGAGCTCGATCTGTGTGCGCACGCGCGCCAGCACCACGCGCGGGCGCAGCGGCTTGGTGATGTAGTCGACCGCGCCCATCGACAGGCCGCGCTCCTCCTCTTCGGTGGCGTTGAGCGCGGTCACGCAGATCACCGGGATGTCGTGCGTGAGGGTGTCGGCGCGCAGGCGCTGCATCACTTCGTAGCCGTCCATGCCCGGCATCATCAGGTCGAGCATGATCAGGTCGGGCAGCGGGTGCGTGGTCGCCAGTCGCAGCGCCGCCGGGCCGGAGTTGGCCGCACGCACCGTGTACTCGCGCACCAGCAGCTCGCCCAGCACCGTGAGGTTTTCGGGGACGTCGTCGACAACGAGCACGGTGGGCACGATCATGGTCTGCGTCGGCGGGCCGGCAATGCGGTCCTCGTCGCAGCCCCTTCCACCACGACGCGACCATTGTCGTGATGCGCGGGCGTACCGAGCACAGGTATGGGCGTGGATTGGCGGTGCTTTTCCGCGACTCGTCGGTGGCATCGCGCCGCGCGCCCGGTGTCATCGCTCGATGCAGGGCCGGCTGAGCGCGCAACGCTCCTGACCGCCCGTTACCAAAGACCCGCGCCACGCCGCGGCAATCGTTCACGGCCGGGGAACCGTTCAGGTCGTGCAACGTGTCACGCTTGGGCGCCCGGTTCCCGCTCCCCACAGGCCCTCGAAGTGCCGCTGCGCATCCGCTCGCTCTCCCCGCACCGCTGGCCGCGCACGCTGCAAGCCGCCGGCCTGTGGCTGCTTTGCCTGGGCGGCCTCGCCGGCTGCACCGCCGCCGCCGTCGCGATCGGCGCCGTCGGCGTCGCCACCGACACCAGCGTCAGCTGGTCGATCGCCAAGCACATCCACGACAAATGGGTCGAGGGCGGCCCGGTGCCCTGCTACTACCTCAACAGCGTCGAGCGCGCGCTGGCGCCGCACTGCCTGCCGTACCAGCCGGGGTTGATGAAAGCCGAAGACCTGGCCGCGTCGTACAAGCTGCCGATGTGTCCGCTGGCGATGGCCGCGCGCGACGCGCGGCTGTGGCCCGCGCTGCCCGAACTGATCGACAAGGGCGCGATGCCCGAGGCCTGTGCGCAGGCGCCGCTGGTCGAGCTGGCACAGGCCGATCCGTGCCCCGACTTCGCCGCCGCGACACCGAAGGTGCGCGAGTCGCTGCTGTGGCTGGCGCAGGCCGATGCGCGCGCCATCCACCACGACGTGGTGCGCATGCTGAGCTGCCCGCGCGCGCGCGAGGTCGGCTTCGACAGCGTCATCGTGCGCTGGGTCGCGCAGGGTCAGATGTCGCCCGGGCAGCTGGGCTTCAGCCCGCTGTCGGCGCTGCACCCCGACATGCTGAGCACGCCGCTGGCGGCCCAGCTCGAGGCCAACGGCCACACCGTGCGCAACGCGCTGGACCCCTACGACGGCAAGCTGCGGCCCGGCTTCGAAGAGGCGTTTCGCAGCGGCAACTACGCGGCGCTCGATTGGTGGCTGGCGCGCGCGCCGCAGCTCGCCAACCGCGTGCCGCCGCTGCAGGGCGACCAGGTGCCGTGGGTGCCGCTGGCCAGGACGCTCGGCAGCGACTGGCTCGCGCCGTCGGTGCAGCCGCAGGCGATGGTGGAGTTCCTGCTGTCGCGCGGCGCCAACCCGGGCTATCGGCTGCCTGCGCAGCCCGACATGACGGTGCTGCGCCTGGCGCGCCAGATGAACAGCCCGATGGTGCCGCTGCTGGAGCGTGCGTCGACGCAACGCTCGCGCGTGGCGCGCGGCCTGCCCGGCGCGCCCTGACGGCGACCGCGGCCGCATCGCCTGCGCGACAGCGCTGCGGGCACGGGCGCGGCGATACTGTCCGCCGCAGGAGGCAGCCATGGCGTTCCCCGTCACCGAGCACCGCGCCCAGAGCACGCGCCACACCACGTTCTACCTGGCATGCGGCGCCGACGACGCCCCGCCGATCGTCTTCGTGCACGGTTGGCCGGAGCTCTCGCTCAGCTGGCGCCACCAGCTGCCGTGTTTCGCGAGCCTGGGCTTCCGCGCCATCGCGCCCGACATGCGCGGCTATGGCGGCTCGAGCGTGTACCGCCGGCACGAGGACTACGCGCTCGAGCACGCGGTGGCCGACATGCTCGAGCTGCTGGCCGCGCTCGGCCGCGACAGGGCGGTGTGGGTCGGCCACGACTGGGGCGCGCCCGTGGTGTGGAGCCTGGCCAGCCACCAACCGGAGGCATGCGTGGCGGTGGCCAACCTGTGCGTGCCGTACTTCGCCCACGGCTTCAGCCCGCAGAACATGGGGCCGTACATCGCGCGCGACATCTATCCCGAGGCCCAGTACCCGGTGGGGCAGTGGGACTACATGCTGCACTACGAGGAGAACTTCGACGCCACCGTGCGCGAGTTCGAGGCCGATGCGCGGGCCACCGTGCGCGCGCTGTTCCGCAAGCCGCGGCCCGAGAACCTGCGCACGCCTTCGCGCCTGGCCAGCATCCGCAAGACCGGCAGCTGGTTCGGGCCTGCCGGCCGCGCGCCCGATCTGCCGCTGGACACCGACGTGCTGAGCGAGGACGACCTCACGCACTACGCGAGCGCGCTGCAGCGCAACGGCTTCTTCGGCCCCAACGCGTGGTACATGAACCACCACCGCAACAATGACTACGCGGCGCGCTCGCTGGCCGGCGGCAAGCTGACGCTACCGGTGCTGTTCCTGCACGGCCGCTACGACGCCACCTGCGAGACGCTGATGTCGCGGCTGGCCGAGCCGATGCGGCGCGACTGCGCCCGCTTGCGCGAGGCGGTGGTGGACTCGGGCCACTGGATGGCGCAGGAGAAGCCTACGGCCGTGAACGCGGCGATCGCGCGCTGGCTCGCCGTCGACGTGCCGCAGGCTTGGCCCGCCTGAGCGATCGCCGCTACTGCGACGCCGCCAGCGTCACCGACTGTTTGCGGGCCTTGCCGCTGCGCGACAGCGTCAGCGTCACGCTGTCGCCGGGCTGGTAGCGCTCGAGCTGCGTCAGCAGGTCGTCCAGGCCTGCCACCGCCTCGTCGTTGACCGCGGTGATGACGTCGCCCTGGATGATGCCGCCGTCTTCGCTGCGCCGGAACGGCTGCAGGCCCGCGCGCGCCGCCGGGCCGCCGGCCGTGACGTTGACCAGGGCCACCCCCTTGGGCAGCTTGAGCGCCTCGCGCACGTTCTCGGGCAGCGCGCCGATGCCCAGCGCTGGCCTCACCACGCGGCCGTCGCGGATCAGCCGTGGCACGACGCGGTTCACCTCGTCGACCGGGATCGCGAAGCCGATGCCCGCGCTGGCGCCGCTCGGGCTCGCGATCTGCGTGTTCACGCCGATCAGCCGGCCCGCCGAGTCGAGCAGCGGGCCGCCGGAGTTGCCGGGGTTGATCGCGGCGTCGGTCTGGATCACGCCGCGGATCGTGCGGTCGTTGAACGAGTCGATCTCGCGGTTGAGCGCGCTGACGATGCCGGTGGTCAGCGTCTGGTCGAGCCCGAACGGGTTGCCGATCGCGTAGACGCGCTGGCCGACCACGAGGTCGCGGCTGCTGCCGATCGGAATCGGCGGCAGCTTGTCCTTCGGTGCGTCGATGCGCAGCACCGCCAAGTCACGGTCGGGGAAAGCGCCCACCAGCTTGGCCGCGTACGTGCTCTGGTCGGCCAGCGTCACGCGCGCCGCGCTGCCGCCCTGGATCACGTGGAAATTGGTGACCACATGGCCGGCCTCGTCCCAGATGAAGCCGGTGCCGGTGCCGCTGGGCACCTCCTGCGTCGTGCGCGAGAACAGCTCGCGCTGCAGCGCCAGCGTGGTGATGTGCACCACCGACGGCGAGATGCGCTTGAACACCTCGATGCTGGCCACCTCGTCGGCGGCCAGCGGCCCGCGCGGCGTCACCGCGCGCGGCGCGGCGTCGTTGCGCGCGGAGGCGCCCGGCGCGGCAGCGAGCACGACGGCGGTGGCGACCGGCAGCGCAGCCAGCCGCCACGAACGAAGAAGCAAGGAGTCCATCGGGGCGATTCTCGTCGAGTGCGCGGCCGCGGCGGCCTGGGTGGCCGGCGCGCGCGGGCCGCGACGCACGTCAGCGATTCTGCGTCGCCTTCAGCCGCGCCGCGTAGTGCGCGGCGCGCTCGCCGTTGCCCTGCGCGCGGTAGATCGCCTCCAGCTCCTCGAACACGTACGGGTCGGGCTCGCCGGCGGCGTCGCACTCGCGCTCGAGCCGCAGCTGGATGGCCAGCGCCTCGTCGAGGCGGCCCATCAGGCGCAGCGTGTTGGCGATCATCCAGTGCGCGATGCGGATGCCGCCCGGCTTGCCCTGTCGCTCGCGCGCCGCCAGCGCAAGCTCGAACTCGGCCAACGCCTCGTCGTAGCGGCCGAGCTGCTGCAGCGCGTAGCCGCGGTTGTTGCGCAGCGACGCTTCCCAGTTCCTTGCGTCGGGTTGCGTTGAAGCCGCCATCACGGCCAACGCCTGGTCGGCCACGCGCAAGCCGTTCTCCGGCGAGCGGTCGACCGACGCGTCCATGTGGATGGTGTCGATCGCCAGCACGTCGAGCCGCGCCGCACGCGCCAGCGCGAGCGCGTTGCCGTACGCGGTGCGGGCGCGAGCCTTCGCGTCGTCGGTCACCGACGCCTCGTCGTGCGCGACCGAGCACCACGTGCGTCCGAGCTCCAGCCAATAGCGGGCCTGTGCTTCGGGGCCGGCCCCATTGATCCGGGGCTCGACCTCCGCCAGCACCGCGCGTGCGCGCTCGAAGTCACCCCGCAGTCCCCAGCTGCGCGCAATCTGCGTCTTCAGGATCAGCGCATCGTCACCGTGGGCGGTGGCGAGCGCCGCAAGAAAGCGCTCCTCGCTGAGCGCGGGCTTGGCGAAGTCCCACAACGCGTTGATATCGACCGCGGACATGGCAGGCACCGCCCACAGCAGCAGCGCGGGCAAGGCGGGGATTGTCGCGCGCAAGCGGTGGCCTGCTCGCTGCATGTCCTTGCGCGCGTCAGTGCATGCCCTTGGGCATCGTGCCTTCGCACTTGCAGATGATGCCGAGCATCACCTCGTCGGCGCCGCCGCCGATCGAGCCGAGCCGGCTGTCGCGGTAGGCCTGCGACACCGGGTTGTCCCAGGTGAAGCCCATGCCGCCCCAATACTGCAGGCAGGCGTCGTTGACCTCGCGGCTGAGCCGCCCGCACTTGAGCTTGGCCATCGAGGCGAGCTTGGTGACGTCCTTGCCGCTGGTGTACAGCTCCACCGCGCGGTAGGTGAGGGCGCGCAGCGCCTCGACCTCGGTGCGCAGCTCGGCGAGGCGGAAGTGCACCACCTGGTTGTCGAGGATGCTCTTGCCGAACGCCTGGCGCTGCCGCGTGTACTCGATGGTCTGGTCGATCGTCAGGTCCAGGCCGGTGATGTTGGAGGCCGCGGCCCACAGCCGCTCTTCCTGAAACTGCATCATCTGGTAGATGAAGCCGGCACCTTCCTGGCCCACCAGGTTGCGGCGCGGCACGCGCACGTTGTCGAAGAACAGCTGCGCGGTGTCGCTCGACCACATGCCGATCTTGTGGATCTTCTGCTTGGTGATGCCCTTGCTGTTCATCGGCACGATGATCAGGCTCTTGTTCTTGTGCGGGCCGCCCTCGGCGCTGGTGTTGGCGAGCAGGCAGCACCAATCCGCCTGCAGGCCATTCGTGATCCACATCTTGCTGCCGTTGATGACGTAGTCGTCGCCGTCCTTGCGCGCGGTGGTCTTGATCGCCGCCACGTCGGAGCCGCCGCCGGCCTCGCTGACGCCGATGCAGCTCACCATCTCACCGGCGATGGCCGGCACCAGGAACTCCTTGCGCAACTCGTCGGAGCCGAAGCGGGCCAGGGCCGGCGTGGCCATGTCGGTCTGCACGCCGATCGACATCGGCACGCCGCCGCAGTCGCAGAAGCCCAGCGCCTCGGCCATCACCATCGAGTAGCTGAAGTCCAGCCCCGCGCCGCCGAACGCCTCGGGATACTTGAGGCCGAGCATGCCGAGCCCGCCGAGCCGCTTCATCACCTGGTGCGCCGGGTACTGCTGCGCCTTCTCCCACTCGGGCACGTGCGGGTTGACCTCGTTGACCACGAAGCGCTTGACGGTGTCGCGGATCTGCTCGTGCTCGGGGGTGAATTGCATGGCGGCAGCCTTCCTGGCAGACGGAATGGGCGCGATTAGGCAGCAGGGTGACGTAAACGTCAACCGGCTTCCCAATAGGGGATTGCGAGCGTATGATCGTCCCGCACCGTCCGCTAGCATCGCCTCGTCACCCCGAGGAGAGCCCCACCGATGGATCTGCCCACCGCCACCACCACGCTGCGCGCCAAGGCGGGCGCCGCAGGCAGCCTCGGCGCGACGCTCAAGTTCGACTGCGGCGACGCCGGCGTCGTGGTGATCGACGGCGCATCGAGCGCCAACACGGTGGACAACACCAATCGCGATACCGACTGCACCATCGCCTGCACGGTCGACACGCTGGGCGACATGCTGAGCGGCGAACTCAACCCCACCACGGCGTTCATGAGCGGCCGCATCACGGTCAACGGCGACATGGGCGTTGCGCTCAAGCTGCAAGGCATCTTCTGAGGGTGCGCGTGGCCGAGACCCTGGTTCGCAGCAAGCGCGCAAGCAGCAACGGCGTGCCGCACGACGCCAAGGCCGCAGTGGCCTCGCACCACGACGCCGGCTCCGACGAGTTGTTCGGCATCGGCGACCTGTGCACCGAGTTCGGCGTCACCGCCCGGGCGGTGCGCTTCTACGAAGACAAAGGCCTGCTGTCGCCGCGCCGCGTCAACAACTCCCGCGTCTACACACGGCGCGACCGCACGCGTCTGGCGCTGATCCTGCGCAGCAAGGCGTTGGGCACCCCGCTGGCGGAGATCAAGACCTTCCTCGAGCTGTATGGCGCGCACGGCGAGGGCAAGGTGCAGCAGGCGCGCTGGGTGCTGTCGCGCACCGACAAGGCGATCGCTGCGCTCGAAGCCAAGCGCGCACACATCGACGCCACGCTGGCCGAACTGCGCGTGATCAACGAAACGGTGCGCCGCACCGTGCAAGGTAAAGCATGACGATTCAGGCATTTCCGTCGGTCTGGATGACCGACGAGCACCGCATGCTGCAGGACTCGGCGGCGCGCTTCTTCCGCGAGCGCTGGGTGCCGCAAGCCGCCAAGTGGCGCGAAGAAGGCCAGATGCCGCTCGAGACCTGGCGCGAGGCCGGCGCGAATGGCCTGCTCTGCGCCAGCACGCCCGCCGAGTACGGCGGCGCCGGCGGCGACTTCGGCCACGACGCGGTGATCTTCATGGAGTCGTCGCGCGCCGTGCTCAGCGGCTTCGGTGGCGGCCTGCATTCGTCCATCGTGGCGCCGTACTTCTACGAGTGCGGCACCGAGGAGCAGAAGCGCCGCTGGCTGCCCAAGATGGTGACCGGCGAGCTGGTGGGCGCCATCGCGATGACCGAGCCTGGCACCGGCAGTGACCTGCAGGCCGTGCGCACGAACGCCGTGCGCGATGGCGATCACTACGTGATCAACGGCTCCAAGACGTTCATCACCAACGGCCAGAACGCCAACGTAATCATCGTCGTCTGCAAGACCGACAAGTCGCTCGGCGCCAAGGGTACGTCGCTGATCGTGGTGGAGACCGACACGCTCGGCGAGCGCAACTCGACGCCAGGCTTTCGCCGCGGGCGGCGGCTCGACAAGGTGGGCCTGAAATCGCAGGACACCTCGGAGCTTTTCTTCGACGGCGTTCGGGTGCCGGTGGAGAACCTGATCGGCGGCCACGAGGGCCAGGGCTTCATCCAGCTGATGCAGCAGCTGCCGCAGGAGCGCTTGCAGATCTGCCTGAGCGGCGTCGCCGCGATGGAGCGCGCGCTGCAGGAGACGCTGGCCTACGTGAAGGAGCGCAAGGCGTTCAACAAGGCGATCTGGGAGTTCCAGAACACGCGCTTCAAGCTCGCCGAGGTGCAGGCCATCGTGCTGGCGGCAAGGGCGTTCGTCGACGCCTGCATGGTCGCGCACCTCAAGGGCGAACTCGACGCCGCGCGCGCCGCGCTGGCCAAGGCGTGGGTGAGCGAGCAGCAGGGCAAGGTGATGGACGAGTGCCTGCAGCTGTTCGGCGGCTACGGCTACATGATGGAGTACCCGATCGCCGAGCTTTACGTGAACGCACGCGTGCAGCGCATCTACGGCGGCACCAACGAGATCATGAAAGAGCTGGCGTCACGCTCGATGTAGTCGCCGCTGCGGAAAGAGAGACAACCGCATGCTCAAGCACAGCAAGCCCGACACCCCGCCGTCCGAGCTGCTCGCCCAGCTCGACAGCGACGGCTACGTGATCCTGCCGTCGCTGCTGCCGCCGCGCCAGGTACAGGCGATCAAGGACGCGCTCGCGCCCTACCTGCAGCGCAAGCTGATGGGCCGCAACGACTTCGAGGGCTACGACAGCGAGCGGGTCTACGCGCTGCTGGCCAAGAGCCCGGTGTTCGCCGAGCTCGCAGCGCATCCGCTGGTGCTCGACGTCTGCGAGGCGATGCTCGGCCCCAACTTCATGCTCAGCGCGTGCCTGGCGATCAACTCGCACCCCGGCGAGAACGCGCAGCCGCTGCACTTCGACGACAGCTTCTACAAGGTGCCGCGCCCGCGGCCGGCCTACGGCGTGAGCGCGTTCTGGGCCATCGACGCCTTCACCGAGACCAACGGCGCCACCGAGATCATTCCCGGCAGCCACACCTGGGGCGACGAGCCGCCCGCGGGCAGCGACACGTTCCGCGAGACCTTCATGAACGGCAAGCACGTGGCGGTGGTCGATCACCCCGGCCTCGAGAAAGTCATCATGCCCGCCGGCTCGCTGATGCTCACCCCCGGCACCTTGTGGCACCGCGGCGGCGCCAACAACAGCCGCGGCTCACGCCTGGCGATCACACCGCAATACTGCGTGGCGTGGGGTCGGCAGATGGAGAGCATGCTGCTCTCGGTGCCGCCGCACGTCGTCGCCCAATACCCCGAGCGCATCCAGCAGCTGCTCGGCTACAGCATCCACCCGCCGTTCATGGGCCACGTCAACGGCATGCACCCGATGAGAACCTTGAAGGCGGCGAGCGTTTGATGCGCATGCGGTCTTGGTCCGCCACAGCCCGCAGCCTTGCAGCAAGCGAGCCCGTGGCGAGCGTCCACCGGAATGTGTAGACTGCCGCACAAGGAGTTGCACATGGCCACCAATCTCGCCATCGATCCCGATCTGCTCGACCGGGCACTCCAAGTCAGCGGTGAACGCACGAAGAAGGCCGCGGTGACCAAGGCCTTGCAAGAGTTCATCGCCCGCCGAGAGCAACGGCGGGTGGCCGATTTGCTGGGCAAGCTCGAGTGGGACAAGTCGTTCGACTACAAGGCCGAACGGTCGCGCCGCAAGTGACTTCCTCGAATGAGTCTCTTGGTCGATACCAGCGTCTGGTCCTTGGCCCTCCGCCGCGATGGCGAGGCCGGTGAACCCGAAGTGCACCATCTCAAGGAGGCGCTGCTGGGTTCCGAGGTTGTTGTCACCGCGGGCCTGGTGCTGCAGGAGCTGCTCCAAGGCTTTGCAGGCCCCAATGCCGGCGCGCAGATCGTCGAGCGCTTTGCGGCCTTGCCTCTGCTGCAGCCGGACCGCGACGACCATGTCCATGCGGCAGGGCTGCGCAACGCCTGTCGGCACGCCGGTGTGCAGATCGGCACCATCGATGCACTGCTCGCGCAACTCTGCATTCGGCATGAGCTGGCGCTTCTCACCACCGACAGAGATTTCACGCACGTCGCCAAGCACTGTTCGCTTCGCGTGTGGCCCGCAAAGGCACGGGTCAAGCGATGACGCCCAGCCGTTGGCCATCCGTTCCACTCGTCGAGCAATCGCCGAGGGGCGTTCTCTCCCCTTGAAAGACACCAGGAAGACACCATGAGCCACGCCTACATCTACGACCACCTGCGCACGCCACGCGGCAAGGGCAAGAAGGACGGTGCGCTGCACCAGGCATCGCCGGTGTGGCTGCTGCGC
>DATJYZ010000185.1:0-13289 GCA_035499355.1 Burkholderiaceae bacterium
GGCCACGTGGCCGAGCACGCCCGATACCCACCACACCGCGACGATCACCAGGCCGATGCCGATGCCGCCGAGCAGCACGTCGGGGCGTCGGCCTTCGGGGCGTCGGAGTGCCCAGGCCAGCAGGCCGCCGCCGACCACGAGGCCGAGCAGCAGGGCCCAGGTGTCGCGCGCCGCGCCACCGCCGAGGGCGAACAACGACGGCAGGTCCTGCCCGACGGGTAGCGTCATCGCGACGCGGTCGACGGTGGACACGCGCCACACCGCGGTGAGGCCCTTGAGCGTCGCGAACGCGCTGACGCCGAGCACGACGAACACCACCAGCGACTTCAGGTTGCCGCCGCCCACGCGCACCAGCGTCTTGCTGCCGCAGCCAGAGGCCAGCACCATGCCGAAACCGAACATCAGCCCACCGACGGCGTTGCTGAGCGCGATGACGCGCTGGCCGGCGTAGATCGAGTCGCCGGCCTGCACCCAGCCGAGCGCGACCATCGCGTTGAAGCCCAGCACCGCCACGCCGGCGGCCAGCGCCCACATGCGCATGCGCGACCAGTCGCCCATGGTCACGATGTCGGACAGCGCGCCCATCGTGCAGAAGTGCGTGCGCTGCGCGATCGCGCCGAACGCCAGCGCAAGCGCAAACGACGACCACAGCACCTGCGTGGTCAGCGCCTGCACCTGCGCTTCGCTCGGCATCGCGCTCAGTCGGCGCCGGGCCGCCGCAAGCCGACTGATCGCCCCCGGGGGGACGCGAGCGCAGCGAGCAAGAGGGCCAACTCAGCTCCGCTCAGGGCAGCTGGTTCGGCACGCCCACCGCCACCGGACGGATGGCTGCGCCGGCCGCGCCGAGGTCGCGGCTGGGCAGCACCATCGCGCACGACGTCCACACCTTGTCGTTGGCCATCGCCGCCAGGTTGAGGTTCTCGAGGTGGTGGATGCCGTACTGGGTGATCAGCGTGTGGTGGATGCCGAACGGCAGCCCCGGCGCGGTGCCCGCCGCCGGCGGCGCCTTGCCCTGCAGCATGCCGTTGGGCACCGCGTCGATGAACGGCGTGTCGAGGCCGACCGCCACCACGCGCTTGGCGCCCAGCCAGTTGGCGGCGTCCACCGACAGCCCCGGCGCCATCGCGTAGTAGCCGTTGTCGTCGTAGGGGTCCTTCCAGCGCTCGCTCCAGCCGGTGTAGATCCACACCATGTCGCCGGGCAACACGCCACGCGACTCCAGCCCCTGCGCCTTGAGCATGCCTTCGAGGTGCTCGGCGGTGACGAGTTGGCCGTCGCCCATCGCCTTGCCCTTGCCGACGAAGGTGCGCGCGTCGAGCAGCACCGCGGTGGAGATCAGCGCCGGGATCTTCTCGATGCCCATCTTCAGCAGCGGCGAGTCGGGCGTCGGCTTGACGTCCTTCTGCGTGTAGCCGCCGTAGTACTTGGCGTCGTCGGCAGGAAACGGATCCTTCGGGTCCCACGGCTTGCTGAGGTACGCGAAGTGGCCGAGCGCGTCGATCTGCGTGCCCTGCTGGGCCGGCTCGGCGCCGGCCTGCATCACCTCGCTGTTGAACGCGTGCGCCGAGAACGGCACGCCCGAGGTGGCCTTGTACTGCGTGCCCGCCGGGCTGGCGAACGGCGACTTGGGCATCGTGTTGCTGCGGATGAACGAGGCCTCGTAGACCTGCGCACGCGGCTGTCCCATGTGCCACGCGCAGCGCGCCAGCGTGATCGGCCCCAGCGTGTTGGCCATGCCGAGCTCGTCGCCGGCACGCCACGGCGGCGCGGGGCTGCGTGTCGCCGCCTGGATCAGGATCGCCGGCTCGGCGGCCAGCGCAGGCGAGGCCGCGCCCAGCGACAACATGGCGGCAAGGGCACAAGCGCTCGCGCGCGGCGAGCTCGACGGTCTGTTCATCTGTGGTCCTCCAGGGTGTTGTGTGTCCGCGCGCGGGCGGCGCGGCCGAACCCTCGCCTCGCTCGGGGCCGATCCGACGCCGTCGCGCGCGTGTCGCGAGCCTGGAGTGCACAGCCGCCGCGCACGGCGACACGCTGCACGCTCCGACCCGCAGCGCGCTACTTTAGCGCCGCGAGCCGTTCGCGTCCGGCCTGTGCCGCCTCGGACTTCGGATAGTTCTTGATCAGCTCGCCGATGGTGGCGCGCGCGCCTCTGAGGTCCTTGGACTCGATCTGACAGTTGGCCACCGCCAGCAGCGCCTCGGGCGCGCGCGGATGGTCGGGCGAACTGCTGACCAGGGCGCGGAACGACGTGATCGCGTCCTTGTACTCGCGCTTGCCGTACTGCGCGTTGCCGAGCCAGAAGCGCGCGCTGTCGGTGTAGCCGCTGCCGGCGTAGCGGCGCAGGAAGTTGCTGAACATTCCGGAGGCCTTGTCGTAGTCGCCGTTGCGCAGCACCGCGAGCGCCTCGTCGAACTGGCGCTTCTCCTCGGGGTCGGCCATGAAGTCGCGGCCGTCGACCGACACCTTCACCGGCTCGAGCTTGCGGATGCGGTCGTCGACGCCCTGGCTGATGTCTTTCTGGCGACGCTGCACCTCGGTGAGGTCGCGCGTCAGCTGCTCGTCGGTGCCGCGCAGCTTGGCGATCTCGCCGCGCAACGCCTCGATCTGTCCGTTGAGCTCGAGCACGCTGCGTTGCAGCGCCTGGATCTGCTCGAGCTGCGCCGCGTTGGCCTTGGCCGCGTCCGACGCCTGCTTGGCGCCGGCCTGCTCCAGCTGCTGGATCTTCTGGCGCAGCTCGAGGATCGCCTTGCGCGCATCGTCGTCCTCGAACAGCGCCGCCCGCGCGACTGGTGCCGCGAGCACGAACATCGAGAAACCGACCACCAGCCAACGTGCCAGCGCACTCATCGTTGCCCTCACGCTCGCTGCTGCAACCGCATTCATTGCGCCCGAGCGAACACCGCGGATCCGGCTGCGCCGGGCCGCTGGTGTTGCCCCCTCGAGGGGGGTGAGGCCGGACGCATTGGGTCCAGTGGACCCAATGCGCCTGCCGAACGGCCAAGCCAGTGGCTTGGCCCGGGGCGGACAGGCCCGGCCGCCCAGGCCGCCTCGGGGGTGGGCCATTTCACCGATCCTTCAGCTCGGCACGGCGGTTCTTGGCCCAGGCGGCTTCGTCGTGGCCGTCGACGGCGGGCCGCTCCTTGCCGAAGCTCACGGCCTCGAGCTGGCTGTCACTGGCGCCGAGCAGCACCAGCGACTTGGCCACCGCCTCGGCGCGGCGCTGGCCGAGCGCGAGGTTGTACTCGCGGCCGCCGCGCTCGTCGGTGTGGCCCTCGATCACCATCTTCCTGGTCTTGCTGCTGGCGAGCATGCGCGCGTAGCCCTCGATCAGCGGCCGCGCCTCGTCCTTGAGCGCATAGCTGTCGTAGTCGAAATAGACCACGCGGCCCAGCTTGCCGGCGGCCGCCGGGTCGATCTTGCTGGCGTCGACGGTGGTGACCTGCGACTGCGCCGTGGTGGCGCCACGGTTGGCGCCGCCGGCGCCCGCGCCGGCGGGATTGGCTTTGGCATCGACCACCGGAGCGGCGTCATCGAGCTTGACCGACGAGCCACAGCCGACGAGCCAGGCGCTGATCAGCGCCGCACACAGCGAGGTTCGAATCGATTTCATGGTGACACTCCTTGGTGTGAGGCCGTCTCAGCGGCCGAATGGTCCCCAGATCGGCTCGCGCACGTCGACGCCCGACGACAGCAGCCGCGTGCGGATGCGGCCGTCGAGCGTGGTCGTCATCAGCACGTCGCGCCCCTGCGCGCGCGAGGCGTAGATGATGAGCTTGCCGTTGGGTGCAAAACTCGGGCTCTCGTCCTCGACCGTGTCGCTGACGGCACGCACCGTGCCGCCGGCGAGGTCGAGCGTCATCACCTTGAACTCACCGCCGTCGCGGTTGATGTAGGCCATCGTCTTGCCGTCGGGGCTCAACGCCGGGCTGATGTTGTAGGTGCCGTTGAAGGTGACGCGCTCCGGGTTGCCGCCGCCCACCGGCACGCGGTAGATCTGCGGGCTGCCGCCGCGATCGCTGACGAAGTAGATCGTCTTGCCGTCGGGCGTGAACACCGGCTCGGTGTCGATCGCGCTGCTCTGCGTGATGCGCCGCAGGTTGCCGCCGTTGGGGTCCATCAGGTAGATCTGCGAGATGCCGTCGCGCGACAGCGTCACCGCCAGCGTGCTGCCGTCGGGCGACCAGGCCGGCGCACTGTTGCTGCCGCGGAAGTTGGCGATCGCGCGGCGCTCGCCGGTGAGCACGTCCTGCGCCCACACCACCGCCTTGCCGCTCTCGAACGACACGTAGGCGAGCTGCTTGCCGTCGGGCGACCAGGCCGGCGAGATGATCGGCTGGGTGCTGTTGAGCGCCACCTGGCCGCCCTCGCCGTCGGCATCGGTGATGCGCAGCGTGTAGCGGTTGGCCACCCGCGTGACATAGGCGATGCGGGTCGAGAACACGCCTTTGTCGCCGGTGAGCTTCTCGTACACCGCATCGGCGATGCGGTGCGCGGTGAGCCGCAGGTCGGCGCTCAGCACCGCAAAGGCCTGGCCGCCGAGGTCGGCGCCCTTGACCACGTCCCACAGCTTGTAGCGCACGTCGAAGCGGCCGTCGGCCAGGCGCGCCGCCGAGCCGGCCACCAGCGCATCGGCGCCGCGGGTGCGCCAGTCGGCATAGTTGGGACGCGCGGTCTCGTCGAGATCGCCGCTGGAGTCGACGATGCGGAACACGCCGGAGCGTTCGAGGTCGGCGCGCACGATGCCGGAGATCGACTGGCCGGACTTGTCTTCCTCGCGGAACTTGGCCACCCCGATCGGCAACTGGGTGGCGCCGACGCCGGAGATCTCGACGCGGAACTGCGCACGCGCGGCGGTGTGCACCGCACCCGCGGCCAGAGCGCCCGCCAGCCATCGACGGCGCGATGGGCCAGGCTGCGTCTCGGGCGGGATCACCATGAACTGTTGTGGATTCGCTTCGGCTGCTCGGGTTCCGCGCTCACCGGCGGCCGTTGGGAGCGCATTGTAGGCAGGTGCCGCACGGATAATCGTCAGTTGTCGTGTCAAAGCGGTCGCCCGACGACCCGAAGGCCCGCCGTCGATGGCCACCGTGCTGCAACGCCTCTCGCGCATCACCCCGTACTTTCGCAGCGGGCGCATGGGCATCGTGGCGGCGGGGCTGGCCTCGCTGGTGGCCGCGCTCACCGAGCCGGCGCTGCCGGCGCTGATGAAGCCTCTGCTCGACAAGGGCTTCACCGGCGCGGGCATCCCGCTGTGGCTGGTGCCGGTGGCGATCATCGGCCTGTTCACGCTGCGCGGCGTGGCCGGCTTCATCGCGCAGTACGCCCTCACCTGGGCCGCCAACCAGGCGTCGCAGACGTTGCGGCTGCGCTTGTTCGACCACCTGCTGCGCGCCGAGCCGTCGCTGTTCACGCGCCACTCGGCGAGCAGCCTCACCAACATGCTGGTCTACGAGGTGCAAGGCTCGAGTCAGGCGCTGGTCAACTCGGTGCTGACGCTGGTGCGCGACTCGTTGACGCTGGTGGCGCTGCTGGCCTACCTGCTGTACCTCAACTGGGCGCTGACGCTGGTGATCGGCCTGCTGTTCCCGGCCATCGGCTGGGTCATGCGCACGGCCGGCGCGCGCGTACAGCGCCTCACCCGCGAGGGCCAGCACGCCAACGACGAGCTCGCCTACGTGGTGGAGGAGAACGTGCTGGCCTGGCGCATCGTGCGGCTGCACGGCGCCGGGCCGTCGCAGGCGGGGCGCTTCGAGCGCCTGAGCAACGCGCTGCGCCGCCTGCAGCTGAAGAACGTGGTCGCATCGGCGACCATGACGCCGCTGACGCAGATGCTCGCCGCCAGCGCGATGTCGGCGGTGATCGTGATCGCGCTGTGGCAGAGCAGCCAGGGCGGGCAGACGGTGGGCGGCTTCGTCGCTTTCATCACCGCGATGCTGATGACGCTGCCGCCGATCCGCCACCTGGCCGACGTGATGGCGCCGATCCTGCGCGGCCTGACGGCGCTGGAGCGCAGCGTCGACCTGGTCGAAGACGGCATCAACGAGCGCGGCGGCACGCACAGCATCGCCCGCGCCGCCGGCCGCATCGAGGTCGACCACGTGACGCTGCGTTACGCCGCCGATCAGGCGAGCGCGCTCGACGACTTCTCGCTCACGATCAGCCCCGGCGAAACGGTGGCGCTGGTGGGCCCGTCGGGCGCCGGCAAGTCGTCGCTGGTCAACCTGCTGCCGCGCTTCATCGAGCCCACCGGCGGCGAGATCCGGCTCGACGGCGTGCCGCTGCGCGACTGGGACATCGATGCGCTGCGCCGCCAGTTCGCGCTGGTGAGCCAGGACGTGGTGCTGTTCGACGACAGCGTGGCGGCCAACGTGGTGCTCGGCGCGCCGGTCGACGAGGCGCGCGTGCGCGCGGCGTTGCGCGGTGCCAACCTGCTGGAGTTCGTCGAATCGCTGCCGCAGGGCGTCGCCAGCGAGATCGGCCACAACGGCAGCCAGCTCTCGGGGGGCCAGCGCCAGCGGCTGGCGATCGCGCGCGCGATCTACAAGGACGCGCCGATCCTGATCTTCGACGAGGCCACCTCGGCGCTCGACAGCGAATCGGAGCGCGCGGTGCAGTCGGCGCTCGACGAGCTGATGAAAGGCCGCACGACGCTGGTGATCGCGCACCGGCTGTCGACCATCGAGCACGCCGACCGCGTGGTGGCCATCGACGCCGGCCGCCTCGTCGAGCAAGGCACGCACGCCGAACTTCTGGCGCGCGGCGGCCTGTACGCGCGACTGCACGCATTGCAATTCCGCACGGCAACCGGAGAAGCCCATGAACCCGCCGATCAGCCGCTACCCAGTGCCTGACCTGAAGACCCTGCCCGCCGATCTGCGCGAGCGCATCCTGCAGGTGCAGGAGAAGGCAGGCTTCGTGCCCAACGTGTTTCTCGCGCTGGCGCACCGGCCCGACGAGCTGCGCGCCTTCATGGCCTACCACGACGCGCTGCTGCTCAAGGAGACGGGGCATCTCAGCAAGGGCGAGCGCGAGATGATCATCGTCGCCACCTCGGGCGCCAACCATTGCCTCTACTGCGTGGTGGCGCACGGCGCGATCCTGCGCGTCTACGAGAAGAAGCCGCTGCTGGCCGACCAGATCGCGGTCAACCCGCTGAAGGCCGACCTGACGCCGCGGCAGCGAGCGATGCTGGCGTTCGCGCTCAAGGTGACGCGCGCGTCGCACGAGGTCGGCGAGGCCGACTTCGAGGCCCTGCGCGGCCACGGCTTCGACGACGAGGACGTGTGGGACATCGCGGCGATCAGCGCCTTCTTCGGCCTGTCCAATCGCATGGCCAACGTGATCGGCATGCGCCCGAACGACGAGTTCTACCTGATGGGCCGCGTTCCCCGCGAGAAGAAGGAGAAAGCATGACCCCCACGCTCCCGGCGGTCGCTGCCCCCCGAGGGAGCGCTGGCCTCCTTGAGACGGCTCGGCGGAGGCCGCGATGAACCGCATCGACCTGCACGACCGCGTTGCCGTGATCACCGGCGGCGCGCAGGGCTTCGGCTACGCCACCGCGCTGCGCATGCTCGACTCCGGCGCCTCGGTGGCGCTGTGGGACATCGACAGCGCGCGGCTCGAGCAGGCGCGCGCCGAGCTGAGCGCGCGCGGCAGCGTCGCCACCACGGTGGTCGAGCTGACCAGCGAGACCTCGGTGGAAGGCGCGGTGCAGGCCACGCTCGAGCGCTACGGTCAGATCGACATCCTGGTCAACAACGCCGGCATCACCGGCGGCAACGGCACCACCTGGGAGCTCGAGCCGGCGATCTGGAAGCGCACCATCGAGGTCAACCTGATCGCGCCGTACCTGGTGTGCCGCGCCATCGTGCCGCACATGATCGCGCGCCGTTACGGGCGCATCGTCAACATCGCGTCGATCGCCGGCAAGGAAGGCAACGCCAACGCGTCGCACTACAGCGCGTCGAAGGCCGGACTGATCGGGTTGACCAAGTCGCTCGGCAAGGAGCTGGCGCAGCGCGGCGTGGTGGTCAACTGCATCACGCCGGCGGCGGCCAAGACCGCGATGTTCGACACCATGAGTCAGGCGCACATCGACTTCATGCTGTCGAAGATCCCGATGGGCCGCTTCCTGCTGGTGGAGGAGCTGGCCGCGATGGTGTGCTGGCTGTCATCGCAGGACTGCTCGTTCTCGACCGGCTCGGTGTTCGACATCTCGGGCGGGCGCGCGACGTACTGACGCCGCGCGCTACATCAGCACGATGTCGTACTGCTCCGGGTTCATCGCGCTTTCGGCCGACAGCGAAATCGGCTTGCCGACGAACTCGGAGAGGCCGGCCAGATGCCCGCTCTCCTCGTCGAGCAGCATCTCCACCACGGCCGGGCTGGCGATGACGCGGAACTCCTTGGGATTGAACTGCCGTGCCTCGCGCAGGATCTCGCGCAGGATGTCGTAGCACACGCTGCGCGCCGTCTTCACCTGGCCGCGCCCCTCGCAGGTGGGGCACGGCTCGCACAGCATGTGGGCCAGCGACTCGCGCGTGCGCTTGCGCGTCATCTCCACCAGGCCGAGCGCGGTGAAGCCGCTCACGGCCGTCTTGGTGCGGTCGCGCGCCAGCTGCTTGCGGAACTCGGCGAGCACCGCCGAGCGATGCTCGTCGCGCGTCATGTCGATGAAGTCGACGATGATGATGCCGCCCAGGTTACGCAGCCGCAGCTGGCGGCCGATCGCCAGCGCCGCCTCGAGATTGGTCCTGAAGATGGTGTCGTCGAAATTGCGTGCACCGACGAAGCCGCCGGTGTTGACGTCGATCGTCGTCAGCGCCTCGGTCTGGTCGATGATCAGGTAGCCGCCGGACTTCAGGTCGACGCGCCGCGCCAGCGCGCGCGCGATGTCCTCCTCGATGTTGAAGAGGTCGAAGATCGGGCGCTCGCCGTTGTAGTGCTCGAGCTTGCCCACGGTGCCGGGCGTATAGGTGGCGCCGAACGCGCGCAGCGCGTCGAACTGCAGCTTGGAGTCGATGCGGATGGTCTGCGTCGCATCGTTGGCAAGGTCGCGCAGCACGCGCTCGGCGAGGTTGAGGTCCTGGTGCAGCAGCGTGCCGGCGGTGCGGCGCGTGGCCGCGTCGCGGATCGTGGTCCACGCCTTGCGCAGGTAGGCGATGTCGTCGGACAGCTCGGCGTCGGAGGCATCCTCGGCATTCGTGCGCAGGATGAAGCCACCGCCGCCGTCGCCCACCAGTGCCTGCATGCGCGTGCGCAGCGCCTCGCGCGCCTCGGGCGAGCCGATCTTCTGCGAGATGCCGATGTGCGTGTCCTGCGGCAGGAACACCAGCATGCGGCCGGCGATCGAGATCTGGGTCGACAGGCGCGCGCCCTTGGTGCCGATCGGATCCTTGATCACCTGCACCAGCAGCGTCTGGCCCTCGAACACCTGGCGTTCGATCGGCACCAGCGGCGCGCCGTCGGCGCGCGCGCCGTTGCTGGCGTGCAGATCGGCCACGTGGAGGAACGCCGCGCGCTCCAGGCCGACGTCGACGAACGCGCTTTGCATGCCCGGCAGCACGCGCGCCACCTTGCCGAGGTACACGTTGCCGACCAGCCCGCGCTCGAGCGCGCGCTCGACGTGCAGCTCCTGCACCGCGCCGTTCTCGACGGTGGCCACGCGCGTCTCCTGCGGTGACCAGTTGATCAGGATGTCGTGGTTGGCCATGGGTGCGGCAGTGTATTCACCTCACTCGCTCAGCGCGGTCGGCACGCCGGCGCGCTGCAACAGCCGTGCGGTTTCGAACAGCGGCAGGCCCATGATGCCCGAGTGGCTGCCGTCGATGCGCTCGATCCAGCCGGCCAGCGCGCTCTGGATCGCATAGGCACCGGCCTTGCCGAACGGATCGCCGCTGCCGACGTAGGCGTCGACGACCGCGCGCGGCAGGCTCGCGAAGCGCACGCGCGACACGTTCAGCGCCGCGTGCACGCGCGGGCCGTCGCCGATGGCGACGCCGCTGACCACGCGATGCGAGCGCCCGGACAGGCGCACCAGCATCGCCGCAGCCTCGGCCGCGTCGGCCGGTTTGCCCAGGATCGAGCGGCCGAGCGCGACCGTGGTGTCGGCGGCGAGGATCGGCGCGGCGGCGAGCCCGCGACGGCGCAGGCGCACGCGCGCGGCCGCCAGCTTGGCCCGCGTGACGCGGCGCACGTAGGCCTCGGGCGTCTCGCGCGGGCGCACCGCCTCGAGCGCCTCGGCATCCTCGTCGGCATCGGGCAGCAGCAGCTCGAAGCGCACGCCGAGCTGGCGCAGCAGCTGCTGGCGGCGCGGGCTTTGCGACGCGAGGTAGACGAACGGGTGCTTCACGGGCGGCGGATCATTGGCCGGCGGCGATTGTGCGTCGAGCCGCGGTGGTGGCGGATCGGCGCGCGAGGCCGGGGCCGCGTCTCGCGCGCTCACGCGCGGTGGTAGGGGTGGCCCGCGGTCAACGACCAGGCGCGATACAGCGCCTCGGCCAGCAGCACCCTCGCCAGCGCGTGCGGCAACGTCAGATCCGACAGCCGCAAGGTCTCGGCGGCCGATTGCTTGAGCGGGCCGTGCAGTCCGTCGGGGCCGCCGATCAGCAGCGCGATGTCGCGCCCGAGCTGGCGCCACGCCTGCAGCCGCTGCGCCAGTTGCGCCGAAGTGCGGCGCTGCCCCTGCTCGTCGAGCGCCACCACGTGCGCGGCCTTCGGCAGCGCACCGCGCAGGCGTTGCGCCTCGGCGGCCATCATCTGATCGGCCGTCTTGCCGCCGTCGCGCGGCTCGGCCTTGACCTCCAACAGCTCCAGCGCCGCGTCTCGCGGCATGCGCCTGGCGTACTCGTCGAACGCGTCGCGCGCCCACGTCGGCTGGCGCTGCCCGACCGCGACGATGAGCAGGCGCATCGGGCGGTCACGCCGCTCAGCGCGCCCGCGGCGCCCGCCTGGCGGCGCTCTTGTGCGAAGGCGCCGAGCCCTTCGCCGGCGCAGCCTTCTTCGGCGGCCCGGCTTTCGAGCGCGGCGCTGCGTGCCTCGCGGCCTGCGTCGCCGGCTTGCTTGGCGCAGTCCTCTTCCCCGTTGTCGGCCTGGCGTCCGGTGGCGCCGGCACAGCGAAGGCCGACACCATGCGCGCCACGCCGTCGATCTTCATCTTCACCGGCTTGCCGCCCCAGATCTCCTCGAGGCGGTAGTAGTCGCGAATGGCCGGCTGCATGATGTGGGCCACCGCGGCGCCGCAGTCGACGATGATCCACTCGCCGTTGTCCTGGCCTTCGGTGCTGAGCACCGGCAGGCCGCGCGCCTTGACGGTTTCGCGCACGCTGCTGGCCAGAGCCTTGGTCTGGCGGTTGCTGGTGCCCGAGGCCACGATCACCCGCTCGAATAGCGGCGACAGGTGCTCGGTGTTGAAGACCACGATGTCGCGCGCTTTCACGTCTTCGAGGCCATCGACGATGGCGCGCTGCAGCTTGCGGATGTCCATTCAGGGCCCGGAGGCGCTCCTTGCGTAGAGGTGGTGGCGGGCAATATAGCGTGCCACCGCGTCGGTGACCAAGCCGGCGATCGATTCGCCGCGCGCCACGCGTGCGCGGATGTCGGTGGCGCTGATCGGCAGCGGCGGCAGCGGCACCATGGTGTGCGGATGCGCCGCCACGTCGGCGTCGACGGCGGCCGTGACGCCGGGCCGCTCGGCCACCGCCAGCGTCACGCGCTGCAGCAGCTCGCGCCAGCCGCGCCAGGTGTGCAGGTTGACGTACTGGTCGCGTCCCATGACCCAGACCCACTGCGCCGGGCCGTCGCGCTGCTGCAGCTCGCGCACGGTGTCGAGCGTCACGCTCGGGCCGCTGCGCTGCAGCTCGCAGCGCTCGAGCACGAAGCGCGGCTCGTCGGCGATGGTGAGCGCGACCATGGCCTCGCGGTGCGCGGCGTCGGTGATCGCGCGCGTCTTCTGCCACGGGTTGCCGGTGGGGATCCAGCGCAGCTCGTCGAGCTGCAGCGCATCGCGCGCGGCACGCGCCAGCGCCAGGTGTGCCAGCTGTGGCGGATCGAAGGTGCCGCCGAACAGGCCGATGCGCCGAACATCGACACCCCTGGCGCTGCGCGCCTTCCCGCCGGGCGGGAGCGCGCCCTCCTTCGGGCGGCCGGGCGGAGGGCTCACGCCGGGCCGCACCAGTCGCGCGGGCGCAGGAAGTCCGAGTACAGGCGCGCCTCTTCGCTGCCTGGCGCGGGCTTGACATCGTAGGCCCAGCGCACGCGCGGCGGCATCGACATCAGGATGCTCTCGGTGCGGCCGCCGGACTGCAGGCCGAACAGCGTGCCGCGGTCGTACACCAGATTGAACTCGACGTAGCGGCCGCGGCGCAGCGCCTGGAACTCGCGCTCGCGCTCGCCGTACGGCGTGTCACGCCGGCGCTCGACGATCGGCACGTAGGCGCCGAGGAACGCGTCGCCCACCGCGCGCAACAGCGCGAAGTCGCGCTCGAAGCCGGCGTCGGCGAAATCGTCGAAGAAGATGCCGCCGACGCCACGCGGCTCGTTGCGGTGCTTGAGGAAGAAGTACTCGTCGCACCAGCGCTTGAAGCGCGGATGCAGCTGTGGCCCGAACGGCGCCAGCGCGTCGCGGCAGGCGCGGTGGAAGTGGCGCGCGTCGTCGTCGAAGCCGTAGTAGGGCGTCAGGTCCATGCCGCCGCCGAACCAGCGCACCGGCTCGCCGGCGGAGGGCGTGGCCGACAGCATGCGCACGTTCATGTGCACGGTGGGCACGTACGGATTGCGCGGGTGGAACACCAGCGACACGCCCATCGCCTCGAACGGCGCGCCGGCCAACTCGGGCCGGTGCTGCGTCGCCGACGGTGGCAGCTGCGGCCCGCGCACGTGGCTGAAGTTGCAGCCACCGCGCTCGAGCAGCGCGCCGTCGTCGATGCATTGCGTGAGGCCATCGCCCTGCAGGCGCTCGCCGGGTGCGCGGGTCCAGCCGTCGCGCACGAACGTGCCGCCGTCGAGCCGCTCCATGGCGCCGACGATGCGCTGCTGCAGGTGGAGCAGATAGTCGCGGACGGCGGTCGACATGGTCAATCGAGCAGACGGATCGTAGCGGCCCATTCGGGCCGGCGGCCACGATGATGCCCCAGCCGCTGCGCGATGGCCGCCAGGTCGTCGTCACGCGCGCCGCCGAGCTGCAGGAAGTCCAGCAGCGTCACTTCGCGGCGCGCGTAGTCCAGGCCGGCGAGCCCGAGCGGAACGCCGGCCTGCACCGCCACGTGGTAGAAGCCGCTGCGCAAGCCCGC
>DATJYZ010000186.1:0-13915 GCA_035499355.1 Burkholderiaceae bacterium
ACCGTCACGCGCCGGTCTTGGCGCGGACCAGCACGGTGAACTTGACCCACAGCTGTTCGCGCGTCTCGACGCGCTGCGGATCCTTCGGGATGCAGGCGACCGGGCACACCTGCACGCATTGCGGCTCGTCGTAGTGACCGACGCACTCGGTGCAGCGGCCGGGCTCGATGTCGTAGTGCTCGGCGCCGAGCGAGATGGCGTCGTTGGGACACTCGGGCTCGCAGACGTCGCAGTTGATGCACTCGTCGGTGATCATCAGAGCCATGCGGCGCCCCTCAGGTCTCCTGGCCGTTCGTCACGCGCTCCTGCAGGCGCCGCAGCACCGACGGCGCGACGAACTTCGACACGTCGCCGCCGAGCATCGCGATCTCGCGCACGAACGTGCCGCTGACGAACTGGAACTGGTCCGACGGCGTCATGAAGATGGTTTCGACGTGCGGCATCAGCTGGCGGTTCATGCCGGCCATCTGGAACTCGTACTCGAAGTCGCTCACTGCGCGCAGCCCTCGCACCACCACCTTGCCACCGTTGGCGACGACGAAGTCGCGCAGAAGGCCGCGGAAGGCGACGACCTCGACGTTCTCGTACGGCGCGGCGACCTCCTTGGCGATGTCGATGCGCTCGTCGATCGTGAACATCGTGCGCTTGTGGTGGCCGGCGGCCACCGCGAGCAGCAACTTGTCGAACAGGCCGCTGGCGCGGCGCATCAGATCCTCGTGGCCGAGCGTCATCGGATCGAAGGTCCCTGGGTAGACGGCGATCAGCGGGCTGCGCATGGCTCACTCACCTTCTCAACGAGGCGCGGGCAGTTTAGCCGTTGCTATTGCGCCGCAGCAGGTGAAAGGACACCGCGCCCGCGCGGTCGTGTCGCCACAGCGCGAAGCCAGCCGGGGCGACCGCAAGCGGCGTTCCGGCCTCGACGTAAATGAATCCATCGGGAGCCACCAAGTGAGCGGCGGCTTCCAGCGCCGCAGCGAGCACCTGCGGGGCGTCGAACGGCGGATCGAGCAGCACGAGCGTGAACGGCGCGTGCGCCCCCGCGCGCATCCACGCCACCGCGTCGGCACGCTCGATGGCGACGGCCTCGGCCTTGAGCCGGACCCTTGCGGCGCGCAAGGCAGCGACCAGCGCGGGATCGTGTTCCAGCATGAGCACCGACGCCGCACCGCGCGACGCCGCCTCGAACCCGAGCGCGCCGGTGCCGGCGAAGGCATCGAGGCAGGTCCACCCGCCCAGGTCCTGGCCGAGCCAGTTGAACAGCGTCTCGCGCACGCGCTGGGGCGTCGGCCGCAGCCCAGGCCGGTCGAGTACCGGCAGCGTGCTGCGCTTGAAGCGGCCGCCGACGATGCGCACCTGCTGCGGCAGCCCGCCCGGCGGGGCGCGGCGCGCCGCGGCGTTCACCGCCGGACCACCACGCCACGTTCGGCCATCAGGGCCTTGGCCTGGCCGACGGTGTACTCGCCGTAGTGGAAGATGCTGGCGGCCAGCACCGCGTCGGCGCCGCCGATGCGAATGCCGTCGACCAGGTGTTCGAGCGTGCCGGCACCACCGGAGGCGATCACCGGCACCGGCACCGCGTCGACCACTGCGCGCGTCAGCTCGAGGTCGAAACCGCTGCGGGTGCCGTCGCGGTCCATGCTGGTGAGCAGAATCTCGCCGGCGCCCTGCTCGACCATGCGCCGCGCCCAGGCCACCGCGTCGAGCCCGGTGTTGCGCCGGCCGCCGTGGGTGTAGACGTCCCAGCCGGGACCGTTCGCCCGCTCGTCGTCGCGACGGCGACCCGGAGAGTCGACCTGCGGGACGACCCGCCGCTTGGCGTCGATGGCCACCACGATGCACTGCGCGCCGTACTTGTCCGAGGCGTCACGGATCACCCGCGGGTCGGCGACCGCCGCGGAATTGAAGCTGACCTTGTCGGCGCCGGCATTGAGCAGCCGGCGCACGTCGGCCACCGTGCGCACGCCACCGCCCACGGTGAGCGGGATGAACACCTGCGCTGCCACCGCCTCGACGATGTGCAGGATGACGTCACGGTCGTCGCTGGTGGCGGTGATGTCGAGGAAAGTGAGCTCGTCGGCACCCTGCTCGTTGTAGCGCGCCGCCACCTCGACCGGATCGCCGGCGTCACGCAGACCGACGAAGTTGACGCCTTTGACGACGCGACCGGCGGTGACGTCGAGGCAGGGAATGATGCGTTTGGCGAGCAGAATCAGGCTCCGCCATTGAGCTCGTCGGCGCGCTTCTGCGCCGCGGTGAAATCGAGCGCGCCGGTGTAGATCGCCCGCCCGCAGATCACGCCCTGGATGCCCTCGTCCTCGAGCGAGCAGAGCTTCTCGATGTCAGTGATGCCGGCGAGGCCACCCGAGGCGAAGACCGGGATCGTCAGCGACTGCGCCAGCTTGACCGTGGCTTCGATGTTGACTCCGGTGAGCATGCCGTCGCGGCCGATGTCGGTGTAGATCACCGCCTCGACGCCGTAGTCCTCGAACTTCTTGGCCAGGTCGACGACCTCGTGGCCGGTGAGCTTGCTCCAGCCGTCGGTGGCCACCTTGCCGTCCTTGGCGTCGAGCCCGACGATCACGTGGCCCCCGAAGGCGCTGCAGGCGTCCTTCATGAAGCCCGGGTTCTTGACCGCCGCGGTGCCGATGATCACGTACGCCAGGCCGTCGTCGAGAAAGCGCTCGATGGTGTCGAGGTCGCGCAGGCCGCCCCCGAGCTGCACCGGGATCTGGTCGCCGACCTCGCGCACGATCGCTTTCACCGCGGCTTCGTTGACCGGCCTGCCGGCGAATGCGCCGTTGAGGTCCACCAGATGCAGGCGGCGCGCGCCGGCGTCGAGCCAGCGCCGCGCCATCGCCGCCGGGTTATCGCCGAAGGTGGTGGCGGCCTTCATGTCGCCCTGCTCCAGGCGGACGCACTTGCCGCCTTTCAGGTCGATCGCCGGAATCAGCAACATGGCTGTCGAGCGGTGCGCGCTCTCGCGTCTTGGGGTGTGTGTTCGTCTTGCCGGTGTGGGCCCCGATGGCGCGGCTTCAGGCGACCGCGACGCTGTCAAGGCATCCAGGCAAGGAAGTTCCGGTAGAGGGTCAGACCGTGGGTGGCGCTCTTCTCGGGGTGGAACTGCGTGGCAAAAATGTTATCCCGGGCCACCGCGCAGGTAAAGCGCCCGCCGTAGTCGGCCAACGCCGCACTGTGGCATTCGTCCGACGGTTGGGCATAGTAACTGTGCAGAAAGTAGAACCAGCTGGCGTCGGGCACGTCGCGCCACAGCGGGTGCATGGGGTCGCTCTGTTGCACTTGGTTCCAGCCCATCTGCGGCAGCTTGAAGTGGCTGCCGTCGCTCTGCCGGCGGCCCTCGAGGCGGAACCTGAGCACCCGACCGGGTATCAGCCCGAGACCCGGCGTGTCTTGCTCCTCGCTGTGGTCGAGCAGCATCTGCATGCCGACGCACACACCCAGCAGCGGCTTGTTGCGCGCCGCCTCCAGCACAGCGGCCTGAAGCCCGCCGCGCTGCAGCTCGCGCATGCAGTCGCGCATCGCGCCCTGGCCAGGCAGCACCACCCGCTCGGCGGCCCGCACCTCGTCGGGCCTTGAGGTCACCAGCACCTCGCAGTCGCTGTCGGCCGCGGCGTGCAGCAGCGCCTGCGACACCGAGCGCAGGTTGCCCATGCCGTGATCGACGACTGCGACCTGGCGCGCCATGCCTACAGGCTGCCCTTGGTCGAGGGCACGACACCGGCGCTGCGCGGGTCGACCGCGAGCGCCATGCGCAACGCGCGCGCGAACGCCTTGAACACGGTCTCGCACTGGTGGTGCGCGTTGTCGCCGTGCAGGTTGTCGATGTGCAGCGTCACCATCGCGTGGTTGGCAAAGCCCTGGAAGAACTCGTAGGCAAGCTGGGTGTCGAAACCGCCGATCGTCGCGGCCTTGAACGGCACCCGCATGTGCAGACCGGGGCGGCCGGAGAAGTCGATCACCACGCGCGACAACGCCTCGTCCAGCGGCACGTAGGCATGGCCGTAGCGTGTGAGGCCCGCCTTGTCGCCCACCGCCTGGGCCACCGCCATGCCGAGCGTGATGCCGACGTCCTCCACCAGGTGGTGACCGTCGATGTGCAGGTCGCCCTTGGCGTCAACATCGAGATCGATCAGGCCATGGCGCGCCACCTGGTCGAGCATGTGGTCGAAGAAGCCGATGCCGGTGGCGAGTCTGGCGCGGCCGCCGCCGTCGAGCGCGACGCGCACGCGGATCTGCGTCTCCTTGGTGTTGCGCTCGACCTCGGCCGCGCGCGGCGCGCGGCGCGACACGGGATTCGCGGCACGTTCGGTGTTGGCTCGCTGGGCGGCGGTGCGGGGCCGTGGACTCATCTCAGAGGCTCGCTTTCAGCGCATCGATCATCTGCACGTTCTGCTCGGGCGTGCCCACCGTGAGGCGCAGGCAATCGGCCAGCAGCGGGTGCAGCGCCGACACGTTCTTCACCAGCACGCCGCGTGCCTTCATGCCCTCGAACGTGCGCTTTGCGTCGCGCACGCGCAGCAGGATCATGTTGGCTTCGCTGGGATAGGCGCGCACGCCAGCCAGCGCGCGCAGCGCGGTCTGCAGACGCTCGCGCTCGGCCCGCAGCAGCGCGGCCTGGCGCGCGTACTCGTCGGCATGCTCGAGCGCGAACAACGTTGCCTCGGCGTTGAGCACGCTCACGTTGTACGGCGGCCGCACCTTCTCGACCTCGTCGATCACGGCGGCCTTGCCGCACAGGTAGCCCAGGCGCACGCCGGCCAGCCCGAACTTGCTGAGCGTGCGCATCACCAGCACGTGATCGTGCGCGGCCATGCGCTGCAGCCAGCTGCGTGACGCGAACGGCTGGTAGGCCTCGTCGAACACCACCAGGCCGTCCTGCCGCCCGACGGCGGCGACGATGCGCTCGATCACGGCGTCGTCCCACAGGTTGGCGGTCGGGTTGTTGGGGTAGGCGATGTAGGTCAGCGCCGGCCGCTCGCGCTCGATGGCGGCCAGCATCGCGGCCTGGTCGAGCTCGAATTCCGCGGTCAACGGCACGCCGACGAAGCGCAGGCCGCGCAGCTGCGCCGACATGCGGTACATCACGAAGCCCGGCTCGGGCGCGAGGATCGACGCGCCGGGCACGTTGCAGGCCACCGACAACAGGTCGATCAGCTCGTCGGAGCCGTTGCCGAGCATCAACTTGCAGTCCGCAGGCAGCTGCACATGACGCGACAGCGCGGCCGCCACGTCGGCCGCGCACTGCACCGGGTAACGGTTGATCGCCACGCGACCGAGGCGCTCGCCCAGCGCGCGCTGCAGCGCCTCCGGCAACTGGAATGGGTTTTCCATCGCGTCGAGCTTGACCAGGCCCGCGCTCGGCTGGATCGCGTAGCCGTGCGTCGACTGCACGTCCTGGCGGATCACGCGCGCCAGACGTCTTGCCAGCGGCGTCGGCTCAGCCACGGTCGTCTCCGCCCAGCGGCAGGTGCATTTCGTGCTCGTTGTCTTCGATGCGGCCCGTGTAGCGAAAGCCGAGCTTTTCGTAGAACGGGCCGGCGTGCCCGGGCAGCATCTGGTGCGACAGGCCGACCGACGCCACGCCGAGCCGGCGCGCTTCGTCGATCACCCAGCGCATCGTGCGCGCGCCGTAGCCTTTGCGCTGGTGGCCGGCGTCGATCATCAGCCGCCACACGTAAAGCTGATCGGCGGGCTCCTCCGGGTCGCGGCGCGCGTCCCACAGCAGCAGCAGGCCGACCGGCTCGTCGCCGTCGTAGATGCCCAGCGGTCGGCCTGGCGTGCGCACCGACGCCTGCGCCAGCGACGCGGCCACCGGCGCCACCAGGCCCTGCTGCTCGGGAGCGACCGCGAGCTTGATCAGGCGGTCGACGTTGGCATCGGTGACCGTGCGCAGGTGAAAGCCGCTGTCGCCGGATTCGCCGTGCACCCCGAGCCGCAGCAGCGCCGCGCGCGCGTGCGCCTGC
Organism: Burkholderiaceae bacterium; assembly: GCA_035499355.1. Lineage (GTDB taxonomy): Bacteria > Pseudomonadota > Gammaproteobacteria > Burkholderiales > Burkholderiaceae_C > JAEUPI01. Next base: position 5,982 of record DATJYZ010000186.1, read on the forward strand.
AGCCCTTCGCCATAAGCGAGCTCGGCGGCGATCGGGCCCAGCACCTGCGCGGCGCGCGCGCTGACCTCGATCAGGCTCGAGCGCTTGACGAAGTCGTACACACCCAGCGGCGAGCTGAAGCGGGCGGTGCCCGAGGTCGGCAGCACGTGGTTGGGGCCGGCGCAGTAGTCGCCGAGGCTCTCGCTCGTGAACGCGCCGAGAAAGATCGCGCCCGCGTGCCTGAGCATCGGCTCCCAGCGCTGCGGCTCGCGCGCACTGATCTCCAGGTGCTCCGGCGCGATGCGGTTGCTGATCGCGCACGCCTCCTCCATCGACCGTGTGTGGATCAGCGCGCCACGGCCTTCGAGCGACGCGCGGATCACGTCGCGTCGCGGCAGCTCGGGCAACAGGCGGCCGATCGACGCGGCCACCGCATCGAGGTACGCGGCATCGGGCGACAGCAGGATGCTCTGCGCCAGCTCGTCGTGCTCGGCCTGGCTGAAGAGATCCATCGCCACCCAATCGGGGTCGGTGCTGCCGTCGGCCAGCACCAGGATCTCGCTCGGGCCGGCCACCATGTCGATGCCCACCTGGCCGAACACGCGGCGCTTGGCGCTGGCCACGTAGGCATTGCCGGGGCCGATGATCTTGTCGACGCGCGGCACGGTCGCCGTGCCGTAGGCCAGCGCGGCGATCGCCTGCGCGCCGCCGATCGCGAACACGCGGTGCGCGCCGGCCAGATGCGCCGCCGCCAGCACCAGCGGGTTGCGCTGGCCCCGCGCATCGTCGGGCGAGCCGCCCTTGCGCGCCGGCATGGGCACCACCATCACGATCTCGCCGACCCCCGCCACCTGCGCCGGAATCGCGTTCATCAACACGGACGACGGATACGCGGCCTTGCCGCCGGGCACGTAGATGCCCACGCGGTCGAGCGGCGTCACCTTCTGGCCGAGCAGCGATCCCTCGGCATCGCGCACCTGCCAGCTCTGGGAGGTGGCCCGCAGCTGGTGCTCGTGATAGTGGCGGATGCGTGCGGCCGCGGCCTGCAGCGCGTCGCGTTGCGCCGTCGGCAGGCTGCCGAAGGCCTGCTCCAGGTCGGCGCGCGGAATCTCCAACGCAGCCACGGTCTCGGCGCGCACGCCGTCGAGGCGCGCCGTGTGTTCGAGCAATGCGGCATCGCCGCGCGCGCGCACGTCGTCGACGATGCGCCCGACGGTGTCCTCGATCGCGCGGTCGGTCTCGCCCGACCACTGCAGCACCTGCTGCAACCGGGCGTCGAAGTCGCTCGCCGTGGTGGCCAGGCGAGCCATGCGCACCGCCGTCATGCAGCGCTCCCGCACGCCGCGGCCAGCGACTCGATCAACGGTCGCAGCGATTCGCGCTTGAGCTTCAACGACGCGGGATTGACGACCAGTCGCGCGCTGATGTCCAGGATGCGCTCGACCTCGACCAGGTTGTTGGCCTTCAGCGTGCTGCCGGTGGACACCAGGTCGACGATCGCGTCGGCCAGCCCGGTGAGGGGCGCCAGCTCCATCGAACCGTACAGCTTGATCAGGTCGACGTGCACGCCCTTGTCGGCGAAGTGCTGACGCGCCAGTTGCACGTACTTGGTGGCCACGCGGATGCGCGAACCCTGCCGCACTGCGGCGGGGTAGTCGAAGTCGGCGCGCACCGCCACGCTGAGGCGGCAGCGCGCCAGCCTCAGGTCCAGCGGCTGATAGAGCCCGGCGGCACCGCCGGCATGGCCCCAGGCGGCACCATGCTCGAGCAGCACGTCGAGCCCGACCACGCCGATGTCGGCGCCGCCGTACTGCACGTAGGTCGGCACGTCGCTCGCGCGCACCAGCACCACGCGCAGGTCGGGGCGGTTGGTCGGCAGGATCAGCTTGCGGGACGTCTCCGGGTCTTCGAGCACGCGAAGGCCGGCACGCTCCAGCAGCGGCAGCGTGTCGTCGAAGATGCGCCCTTTCGAGAGTGCCAGCGTCAGCATCGCGCGGGCTCCCCGGGGCGCCACGAACGATGCGACTTGCGCCGCTCCAACGGTGCATCCCCGAGCAAACCCCGCGGATCCGGCTTCGCCGGGCCGCGGCTGTCGCCCCCTTGAGGGGGAAGCGGCCGCCAGGCCGCCTCGGGGGTGGTCATGTCACTCTTTCGATGTCCGCACCGAGCGCACGCAGCTTGTCTTCCATGCGCTCGTAGCCGCGGTCGAGGTGGTAGATGCGGTCGACGGTGGTCTCGCCGTCGGCCACCAGCCCGGCGATCACCAGCGACGCCGACGCTCGCAGGTCGGTCGCCATCACGGTGGCGCCCGACAGTCGCGCCACGCCGCGCACGAGCGCCGTGCGGCCGTCGACCTCGATGTGCGCGCCCAGCCGCAGCAATTCGTTGACGTGCATGAAGCGGTTCTCGAAGATCGTCTCCACGATCGTGGCGGCGCCCTCGGCGATCGCGTCCACCGCCATGAACTGCGCCTGCATGTCGGTGGGGAACGCCGGGTACTCGCTGGTGCGGATGTTCACGGCGCGTGGCCGGCCGTCGGCGCGCACATGGATGCCGCCAGCTGCCGCCTCGATCGCGGCGCCCGCTTCACGCAGGCGCTCGATCACGGCCTCGAGCAGCAACGGGTCGGCACCGCGCAGCAGCGCGTCGCCGCCGCACGCCGCCACCGCGCACAGGAACGTGCCGGTCTCGATGCGATCCGGGATGAAGCGATGCGGCTCGCGCGGCGGATGCAGCGCGCCGACGCCGCGGATGCGCACGCGGCTCGTGCCGTGGCCTTCGATGCGCGCGCCCATCGCGATCAGCAGCTCGGCCAGATCGGCCACTTCGGGCTCCTGGGCGGCGTTCTCGAGCACCGTCTCACCGTCGGCCAGCACGGCGGCCATCATCAGGTTCTCGGTACCGGTCACGGTGATCATGTCGGTGGTGATCGATGCACCGCGCAGCCGCTTGGCCTTGGCCAGGATGTAGCCGTGCTCGACGCGAATGTCGGCGCCCATCGCCTTCAGGCCCTGGATGTGCTGGTCGACCGGCCGCGAGCCGATCGCGCAGCCGCCGGGCAGCGACACCCGCGCCTCGCCGAAGCGCGCCAGCAGCGGCCCGAGCACGAGGATCGACGCGCGCATCGTCTTCACCAGTTCGTACGGCGCTTCCGGCGTGTTGAGGTGCGAGGCGTCGACCTGCACCTGGTCGGGCTGCCGGCTCGCACGCTCGGCCACGGCGCCCATGTTGCGCAGCAGTCTCAGCGTGGTGTTCACGTCCTGCAGCCGCGGCACGTTGGCCAGCATCACTGGCACCGGACTCAGCAGCGCCGCGCACAGGCCCGGCAGCGCGGCGTTCTTGGCACCGGAGATCGACACCTCGCCCTGGAGGCGCCGGCCACCGCGAATCAGCAGTTTGTCCATGGCAACAGCGTGTTCGCGGCACTCGCTGCGGGGGCCGAGAGCGCCGGCCCGCCAGGCCGCGCCATCACCGCCACCCGCAGCCAGCCGCCGCGGGAGGAATCAATGGTGATGGTGTTGTGACCGCTGGTTTTCAGCGGCCCATTCGGCCGGGGTGAGCGTCTTCATCGACAGCGCGTGAATCTGCTCGCGCATTCTATCGCCCAGCGCCGCGTACACCTGCTGATGGCGCCGCACGCGCGGCAGGCCCTCGAACGCCGGCGCCACGATGGTGGCGAAGAAGTGCCGCCCGTCACCTTCGACGGCGAGGTGCTCGCAGGCGAGGCCGGCGGCAATGAAGGCGCGCACGTCGTCGGCGGTGGGGTCGGACATGGTGACGATTATCGCCTCGGTCAGTGCCGGATCTTGTAGCCCACCTGCAGCAACCGCAGCGCGATCGCCCCGACGATCGCGAAGCTCACCAGCACGACGGCGAGGCTGATGCTCGGTGGCACGTCGCTGACGCCGAAGAAGCCGCGGCGAAAGCCGTCGACCATGTAGAAAAACGGGTTCAGATGGCTCGCCGCCTGCCAGAACGCGGGCAGCGAGTGCACCGAGTAGAAGACGCCTGCCAGGAAGGTCATCGGCACGACGATGAAGTTCTGGAACGCGGCCATCTGGTCGAACTTTTCCGCCCACAGCCCGGCGATGAGCCCGAACGAGCCCATCATCGCGGCGCCGAGCACGCCGAAGACGACGATCCACCACGGCTCCTTCGGCATGGCCGGCGCGAACCACAGCGTCACGCCGAGCACGCCGACCCCCACCGCGAGCCCGCGCACGACCGAGGCGCCCACATAGGCGGCGTACCACGCCGCCGGCGACAGCGGTGTCACCAGCAGGAACACCAGGTTGCCGGTGATCTTGCTCTGGATCAGCGACGAGCTCGAATTGGCGAAGGCGTTCTGCAGCACGCTCATCATCACCAGGCCCGGAATCAGGAAGCTGGTGTAGCGCACGCCCGGGTAGACGTGCACCCGGTCCTCCAGCACATGGCCGAAGATCAGCAGGTACAGCACCGCGGTCAGCACCGGCGCAGCGACGGTCTGGAAGCCGACCTTCCAGAAGCGCAGCACCTCCTTGTGGAACAGCGTGCGCGCGCCGGTGAGCGTCAGCGACGGCATGTCAGCGGCGCCCGGCCGCCCGCAGACACCGACGCGCCCCAGGAGCCGCGAAGGGGCTCCTTCGGAGCCCGGGGGGCCGCGAGCAACGCGAGCATGGGGGCACGCACATGGTGGCACGATAGCAGCATGACCGAGAACGACGCCGCGCCCGGAGATGCACCGTGGCTGTGGGCCGGTGCCAGCGGCTATTCGTACAAGGAGTGGAAGGGACCCTTCTACCCCGACGACCTGGCGGCCGACGACATGCTGGCGTGGTACGCACGGCATCTGAACACCGTCGAGATCAACAACACCTTCTACCGCAACCCGAAGCGCGAGGTGCTCGCCAAGTGGGCCGAGACGACGCCGGCGAACTTTCGCTTCGCGATCAAGGCGACACGGCGCATCACCCACGACGCGCGGCTCAAGGTCGACGGTGCCGCCGAGCCGCTGCGCTACCTGTACGGCAGCCTCGATGCGCTGGGCGACAAGCTGGCTGCCGTGCTGTTCCAGCTGCCGCCCAATCTGAAGAAGGACGTGCCGCGGTTGAAGGACTTTGTCGCCTTGCTGCCCCAGGACCACCGCGCCGCCTTCGAGTTTCGCAACGACAGCTGGTTCGATGACGAGGTGTACGCGGCCCTGAGGGAGGGTGGCGCGTCGCTGTGCCTCTCGGAGCGCGAAGACAACGCGCCTCCGCCGCTGATCGAGACTGCGCCGTGGGGCTACGTGCGGCTGCGACTCGAGCACTATTCCGACGACGACCTCGCGGGCTGGGCCGCGCGGCTGGCGGCCACCGGCTGGCGCAAGGTCTACGCCTACTTCATGCACGAGCCCACCGCGCCGGGCTACGCGGCGACGCTCACGCGACAGGCAGGTGTGCGGGCGCGGCGCTGACGGGCTTGGCGTCGCCGCCGGACATGATCTCGAGGAACACGTCCTCGAGGTCGGCGCGACCGATCTCCAGGTCCTCCACGCGCACGCCGGCCGCGCGCAGCTGACCGAGGATCACCTCGACCTCGGCGGCATCGTGCGCGCTCACCTGCGCGATGCGGCCGGTGACGCGGGCGTGCGCAGCCACCGCGGGCGGCAGCGCGTCGTCGGTCTTGAAGCGCAGCATCGTGCTGGCGGTACCGGCCAGCAGATTGGCCGTACGGTCGAGCGCGACCACGCGGCCCTGCTTGAGCATCGCGATGCGGCCGCACAGCGCCTCGGCCTCCTCCAGGTAGTGCGTGGTCAGCAGCACCGTGTGTCCCTGCTTGTTCAACCGCGAGACGAACTGCCACAGCGTCTGCCGCAGCTCCACGTCGACGCCGGCCGTGGGTTCGTCGAGCACGATCACCGGTGGCCGATGCACCAGCGCCTGCGCCACCAGCACGCGGCGCTTCATGCCGCCCGACAGCTGGCGCATGTTCGACTCGCCCTTGTCGGCCAGGCCGAGCTCGGTGAGCAGTTCGTCGATCCAGGCCTCGTTGCCGTGCACGCCGAAGTAGCCGCTTTGAATGCGCAGCGTCTCGCGCACACTGAAGAAGGGATCGAACACCAGCTCCTGCGGCACCACGCCGAGCGCCTGGCGCGCTGCCGCGTAGTCGGCCACCACGTCGTGGCCCATCACGCTGACGCGGCCGCTGCTGGCACGCGTGAGGCCGGCCAGGACGCTGATCAGCGTGGTCTTGCCGGCGCCGTTGGGGCCCAGCAGGCCGAAGAACTCGCCAGCCTCGATGTCGAAGCTGACGCCGTCGAGCGCGCGCAGCGTGCCGCGCGGCCCGGCGTAGGTCTTGCCGACTTCGTGGAACCGCACCGCAGGCATCGGGAGGGATTGTAGGCAGGCGACGCCGGCGCCTTCCGATGCAAGAATGCGCTGGCCATGTGCCCCCAAGCTCGCTTTGCTCGCTGCCCCCCGAGGGGGCCCTCAGCGCCCTTCGGGCGGCCGTGCGTGCGCCGATGACCGAGAGGAAGAAGCCCCGCCGCACCGCCGAGCGCATCCTCGAGGTGACGCTCGAGCTGTTCAACCGCTTCGGCGAGCCCAACGTCAGCACCACCGCGATCTCGGCCGAGCTGCGCATCAGCCCGGGCAACCTCTACTACCACTACCCGGCCAAGGACGAGCTGATCAACGCGCTGGTCGATCGCTACGAGCGGGCGTTGGACGAGTTGCTCGGTGCGGCCGACAGCGTGCGCAACGTCGAGGATGCGTGGCTGTTCGTGCACATGTTGTTCGAGCTGATCTGGAGCTACCGTTTCCTCTACCGCGACCTGAACGATCTGCTCAGCAAGAACCGCCGCCTGGAGACGCACTTCCAGGCCGTGCTGCGCGACAAGGCGCGCGCGGTGCAAGCGCTGATCGACGGCCTGGCGCGCGGCCAGGCCATGGCGGTGCAGCCGCAGGAGTCGGCCACGGTGTCCAGCGCGATGGTGGTGGTGCTCACCTACTGGCTGAGCTACGAGTACGTGCGCGACCCGCGCCGCGCGCTCGAGCCCGAGAGCGCGGGCGCGGCACTCGGCCGCGGCGCGTTCCACGTGCTGTCGCTGCTGCTGCCCTACCTCGAGCCTGCCGCGCGCCAGCACCTGATGACGCTGGCCGGCGCCTACCAGGACAATGCGCCGGCAAGTTTCTAGCAAGAACCGACGATACCGACAGGAGACGTTCCGATGGCCAAGTGGACGGCTTTCCCGTACGCGAGCGACGACTACCGGCTCGACGCGGCAACGCTGAAGAAGAAGTGGGCACGCCTGCACACCGGCGACGCCGAGGCGCTGCCGAAGGACGAGGCGGTGCTCGCCGCCTGGTCGCTGTTCCACGCCGGCGACTTCCAGAAGGCCTGCGAGGCCGGGCTCAAGGTCGGTGGCGCCGGCATCACGGTGGCCAACAAGGCGCAGGCGATCTATGCCAACTACCTCGAGAAGAGCGAGAAGAACAAGCTCGCGCTGTTCCTCGAGGTCGTCGAGCGCGCGGAAGCCCAGCAGAAGAGCGAGCCCAAGAACCCGAGCGCGTATTACTGGATGGCGTACGCGCTCGGCCGCTACAGCCAGGGCATCAGCGTGGCCAAGGCGCTGGCGCAGGGGCTGGGCGGCAAGGTCAAGGGCGCGCTGGAGACGACGATCAAGCTGCAGCCCAAGCACGCCGACGCGCACATCGCGCTGGGCACGTTCCACGCCGAGGTGATCGACAAGGTCGGCAAGCTGCTCGGCAAGACCCAGGGCGCCGACGCGGCGACCGGGCTGAAGATGTTCCAGCAGGCGCTCAAGCTCAACCCGACGAGCGCGATCGCCCGCATCGAGTACGCCAACGGCCTCGTGATGCTCGAGGGTGACAAGCGGATGAAGGAGGCCGAGAAGCTCTACGCCGAGGCCGCCGCCTGCGAGCCGCTCGATGCGATGGAGCGACTCGACGTGGAGATGGCGAAGGAGGAGC
>DATJYZ010000187.1:0-4778 GCA_035499355.1 Burkholderiaceae bacterium
TCGACGCCGGCCGACCGCTCGAGCTGCCGTGGCTCGCCGGCGCCGTGGTACGCCGCAGCCAGCGCGTCGGGCTGCCCGCGGTGGCCAACCGCTTCGTCGCCGCGGCGCTCGGCCCGTATGCGAAGGGCACAGCGGCCGCCACGCCGAGGTGACTGCGATGCCGACGCTGCCGGTGCCGATCAGCTTCGAATTCTTCCCACCCAACACGCCGGTGGGCGACGAGAAGTTGAAGACCGTGGTCGCCGACCTCAGCGTCGTCGAGCCCGAGTTCTTCAGCGTCACCTACGGTGCCGGTGGCTCGACGCGCGACAAGACGCTGGCCACCGTGGGCGCGATCGCGGCGATGGGGCACGAGGCCGCGCCGCACCTGTCGTGCGTGGGCTCCACGCGCAGTGGCATCGCGCAGATCCTGCAGACCTACCGCGCGCAGAACATCCGCCGCCTGGTGGCGCTGCGCGGCGACCTGCCCAGCGGCACCGCCACGGTGGGCGAGTTCCGCTACGCGGCCGAGCTCATCCGCTTCATCCGCGAGACGCAGGGAACCGACTGGCACATCGAGGTCGCGTGCTACCCCGAGGTGCATCCGCAGCAGCGCTACGCCCGGCGCGACCTGCAGTACTTCGCCGACAAGATCAAGGCCGGCGCCAGCTCGGCGATCACGCAGTTCTTCTACAACGCCGACGCCTACTTTCACTTCGTGGACGAGGCGCGCAAGCTCGGCGTGACGGTGCCGATCGTGCCCGGCGTGATGCCGATCCTCAACTACGCGCGGATCGCGCAGTTCGCCGCGCGCGACGGCATCGAGATCCCGCGCTGGGTGGCGCTGAAGATGGAAGGCTTCATGGACGACACCGAGTCGATCCGCGCCTTCGGGCTCGACGTCGTCACGCGGCTGTGCCGCCGCCTCATCGACGGTGGCGCGCCGGGCATCCACTTCTACACGCTGAACCAGGCGGCGCTGTCGCTGGAGATCTGCCGGCGACTCGCCGCGTAGTCGGCGCACGCATCCGCTTCAGGCCTGCGCCGCCTCCGCGTGCAGCCACTGCTCCAGCGCACGCACCGCCGGCCGCGCGCGCGACGCCGGGTCGGTGATCAGGAAGTAGGCGCGCGCGGTCTCGCGCGCGTCGCCGAAGGGCGCCACCAGCTGCTTCTGTCGCAACAGGCTGTCGAGCAGCGGACGGCGGCCCAGCGCCACGCCCTGTCCTGCCACTGCGGCCGCCACGACCTCGTTGTACGACGAGAAGGTAAGCCACGAGCGTGGCTCGAGGTCGGGCACGCCGTTGGCCTGCAGCCACGAGTTCCACTCCACCGGGGCGCCGCTGCCCGACATGTTCTCGACCTCGAGCAGCGTGTGGTGGCGCAGGTCGGTCGCGACCTTCAGCGGCGCGTCCTTCATGCGCCGCAGCGCCGGCGCGCACACCGGCAGCGTGGTCTCGCTGAACAGCCGCTCGCCGTCGCTGGCGCTGGCCTTCTGGTAGCGCACCGCGATGTCGAAGCCCTCGCCCTGCAGATCGCGCACCTCGTAGCTGGCATCGAGCCGCACGTCGACGCCGGGGTTGCCCTGCGTGAACACGTGCAGCCGCGGGATCAGCCAATACGACGCGAAGCTCGGCGTCGTCGACAGCGCCAGCACCTCGCGCGCGTGGGGCGCGCGCAGCGACGACACCGTGCGGCGCAGCTGCGCCAGCACGCCCTGGCACGCCAGCAGCAGCTTCTGCCCGGGCGGCGTCAGCGTGAGCGCGCGATGGCCGCGCGCGAACAGCGCGACGCCGAGATCGTCTTCCAGCGCGCGGATCTGCCGGCTGATGGCCGACTGGGTGACGAAGCGCTCGTCGGCCGCGCGCGTGAACGACAGGTGCCGTGCCGCCGCCTCGAAGGCCAGCAGCAGGTCCAGCGGCGGCAGTCGGTCGAGGTCTTTTCGCATGCGAAATCGGAATGACAGGAGTTCCAAAACATCGTTTGCGCGACGCCGCGGCCGCTCGCATCATGCTCCCGTCGCGCGCGCATGGCCGGAATGCCCCCGGTGATGCGTGACACATTCTCAAGGAGCATGCCATGTGGATCAATACCCCGAAAGCCCGACTCCCCCTCGCCGCGCACCGCACGCTGCGGCTGAAGGACGCCCGCGGCACGCGCCTGCGCGCGGTGCAAGGCACCTTGTGGGTCACGATCGACGGCGATCTGCGTGACATCGTGCTCGACCCGGGCGAGAGCTTCGTGGTCGATGCCGACAGGCCGCTGGTGGTCACGGCGCTCGGCGACTGCGCGACGGTCGACGTCCGGGGGCCGGCTTCGGCTCCGGGCCGGCTGGCCGCATGGCTGCGGTCGATGTGGGCGCCCTACGGCGCTGCCGTCACCCAGGCGGCCGCGTGAGCCGCTGACACGCGCAGCCCGGCCGACGCGGCACGCGCTCAGCCCGCGCGGCTGTTGGCGGCACACGCTCAGCGCGCGCGGGTGGTGATGGTGCCCGCTCAGTGCGAGCGCGTTCGCTCGTAGGCGGCCGCCGCGCTGCGCGCTGCCTCGGTCACCGCCTGCGGGTGGTCGGCGATGTACTGCAGGATGATGTCGGCGAACTGCGCCTCGGGCTTCAGGCCGAGCTTCTCGGCGCGCGCGGCCACCGCGCCCTTGGACCAGCCTGCCACGATGCGCTGGATCGTGGCGTCGGGCTGCTGCTTGACGAGCGCGCGCGTCGCCTTGCCGGCCACCGCCTCGAGCGCGTCGAGCATGTCGCTGACCTTTACGTTGAGCGCCGGCAGGTTCAGGCCGGCGCGGCCACCCATCGCGTCTTGCGACGCCTCGAACACCGCGATCAGGCCGTCGACGGTGCGCGCCGGGGACGACACCGGGTGCGACACCGACGGGTCCACCGGCAGGATCGCCTCCTGCCCGGCCAGCGGCTCGCGGATGATGCCGCTGAAGAACGACGACGCCGCGCCGTTGGGCCGGCCCGGCCGCACCGTCACCGTCATCAGGCGCGCGCTGCGGCCGTCGATGAAGCCCTTGCGGGTGTAGTCGGCCACCAGGTGCTCGCACACCAGCTTGTGCGTGCCGTAGCTGGTCTGCGGCGTCGGCAGTGTGTCGTCGCGCACCAGCGGCGGCATCGGGTTGCTGGCGTCGGGGCCGAACACCGCCACCGAGCTGGAGAACACGAAGCGCGGCACACCACCGCCTCGCGCCACGGACTCGCGCAGCGCATCAAGCAGCGCGCGCGTGCTGTCGAGGTTGGAACGCAGACCGAGCTCGAAGTCGGCCTCGCACTCGCCGGACACCGCCGAGGCGAGGTGGAACACGCCATCGAAGCGATCGGCCTTGAAGGCTTCGCACTGCTCGAGCAGCTTGCCGACGCGCACCTCGACGCGTGGGTCGCGCACGATGTCGGCGGCAGCCTCGGGCGCCGGAAACTGATCGGCCAGCACGAGGCGCTCGATGCGGCGCCCGTTCAACGTGCCGCGCTGGAGCAGCTTGCGCGCGAGGCGCGAACCGATGAAACCGGTGCCCCCGGTGATCAGGATCTTCATGTGGAAGAGCAACCCCGTGCCGCAGGGTAGCAGACAAGTTCCGCCGGATTGAAACGGGTATCCCCTCGGTGACATCGCGCGCCCGCGCGCGTAGGGTGCGCACCGTCGCGCCGCGCGAGGCGGCGCTTGCGTGCGGGGTTGCCTGCTCTCGTGGCGAGTGTCGACATCCGATCGGTGAAGAAGCGCTTCGGCGACGTCGAGGTGCTGCACGGCGTGGACATCGCGATCGCCGACGGCTCGTTCACCGTGCTGGTCGGCCCGTCGGGCTGCGGCAAGAGCACGCTGCTGCGCATGATCGCCGGCCTCGAGCACATCAGCAGCGGCGAGATCCGCATCGGCGGCACGGTGGTCAACCAGATGCCACCGAAGGAACGCGACATCGCGATGGTGTTCCAGAACTACGCGCTGTACCCGCACATGACGGTGCGCGACAACATGGCGTTCTCGCTCGCGCTGGCCAAGCAGAGCAAGACCGCGATCGACCAGAAGGTCGGCCGCGCCGCCGAGATCCTCGGCCTGAGCGCGCTGCTCGAGCGCTTTCCGCGCCAGCTCTCCGGCGGCCAGCGCCAGCGCGTCGCGATGGGCCGCGCGATCGTGCGCGACCCCAAGGTGTTCCTGTTCGACGAGCCGTTGTCGAACCTCGACGCCAAGCTGCGCGTGGCGATGCGCACCGAGATCAAGGAGCTGCACCAGCGGCTGAAGACCACGTCGGTTTACGTCACGCACGACCAGATCGAGGCGATGACGATGGGCGACCAGATCGTCGTCATGCGCGACGGCCACATCGAGCAGACCGGCAGTCCGCTGCAGTTGTACGACCATCCGGCCAACCAGTTCGTGGCCGGCTTCATCGGCTCGCCGGCGATGAACTTCCTGCTCGGCACGCTACGCCGCCACGGCGTGGCGAGCGAGATCGAACTGGCCGACGGCACGCGGCTGCCGGCGCCGCGCGGGGCCGCCGGCGCCGACGGGCAGCGCGTGGTGTTCGGCACGCGCCCCGAGCACCTGGCGCTGGTCGAGGGCAGCGGCATCGCGGCGCAGGTGGCGGTGATCGAACCCACCGGCGCCGACACCTTCGTGTCGTGCCGCCATCACGGCACCGAGCTGGCGGTGGTGTTCCGCGAGCGCCATCAGTTCAGTCCGGGCAGCACGATCCATCTGCAACCCGACCTCGCGCGCGCCCACGTGTTCGATGCCGACAGCGGCCGCGCGCTGAGGGCCTGACCGCCCACCTGCAAGACCACACACACGACGAAGGAG
>DATJYZ010000188.1:0-2044 GCA_035499355.1 Burkholderiaceae bacterium
GGCGTGCGCATCACCGATGCAGTCCTCAACCAAGCCACCGTGACCACCGCGGACGTGCCGGCCAGCAACGGCGTGATCCACGTCATCGACAGCGTGCTGGTGCCACCCGGCGTGCTCACCGTGGTGCAGATGGCGCAGGCCAACCCGACGTTCTCGACGCTGGTGCAGGCCGTGGTCACCGCCAACCTCGCCACCACGCTGAGCGGCAGCGGCCCGTTCACGGTGTTCGCGCCGACCGATGACGCGTTCGCCGCGGCGCTCACCGAGCTGTCGTTGACCCCCGCGCAGTTGCTCGCGAGCCCGGATCTGGCCGGCATCCTGACCTACCACGTGCTGGCTGGTGCCGTGAGCGCCGCCGACGTGGTGGCGTTGCCCAAGCCCGCGGCCGTGACGACGTTGCAGGGCTCCACGTTCACGGTCGATGCGAATCTGAAGATCACCGACGGACGCGCCCGCACGGCCAACCTGGTGGCCACCGACGTCTTCGCCAGCAACGGCGTCATTCACGTGATCGACAACGTGCTGCTGCCGGCGCCGTGACCGTCCATTCACCCACCCTCGATCGAAGAAGGAGTGTTTCCATGAAGACCCTGATTGCTTCCGTCGCGCTGTCGCTGGCCGCGCTGACGGCCCACGCGAAGGACGTCGTCGACACCGCCATCGACGCCGGAAAGTTCAAGACGCTGGCCACCGCGCTGCAGGCGGCCGGGCTGGTCGACACGCTGAAGGGCCCCGGCCCGTTCACCGTGTTCGCGCCGACCGACGAGGCGTTCGCCAAGATTCCGAAGGCGCAACTCGACGCGCTGCTGGCCGACAAGGCCAAGCTCACCGCGGTGCTGACCTACCACGTGGTGCCCGGCACCGTGATGTCCAAGGACGTCAAGTCTGGCAAGGTCAAAACCGTGCAGGGCGGCGAGCTCACGGTCACCACCAGCGGCGGCGTGGCCGTCGACGGCGCGAAAGTCACTGCCGCCGACATCGTCGCGAGCAACGGGGTGATCCACGTCATCGACAGCGTGCTGATGCCGAAGTGACCGACGCCCGATCGTCAGCGCCGGCGCACATGGCCGGCCTGGCGTAGGGCCTCGCTCAGCGTCCGTTGGCGCCGATCTGAGCCGTTGCCTGGCGCTGCCAGTCGCCGCCGAGCGCCTTGATCAGGAACACGGTGGTCAGCAGGCGCTGGCCGTCGAGCTGTGCCACCTGACGCGCACTGTTCAACAGCGCCTGTTGCGCGGTGATGACGTCGAGATAGCCCGACGCGCCGCCTTCGTAGCGCGCCGCCGACATCTCGAGCACGCGGCGTGCGGTGGCCACCGCGGCGCGCGCCTGCGCGGCGGCGCGCTCCAGCGCGGCCAGGCCGGTGATGCCGTCCTCGGCCTCCTGCATCGCCACCAGCACCACGCGCCGGTAGTTGGCGATCGTCGCCGCGTGGCCGGCGCGCGCGAACTCGACGCCCGCCGTGATCCTGCCGTTGTCGAACAGCACCTGCGAGGCCGTGACCCCGATCGACCACAGCACGCTGGGCGCATCGAACAGCGTCGACAGCGAGCGGCTCTCGACGCCGTAGAGCGCCGGGCCCAGCGTCACGCTCGGGTAGAACGCGGCGGTGGCCACGCCGATCTGCGCGTTGGCGGCGGCCATCGCCCGCTCGGCCGCGGCGATGTCGGGCCGGCGCTCCAGCACGTCGGAGGGCACGCCCAGCGGCACCGCCGGCGGCACCAGCTCGCGGATGTCGGGCGCGAGCGCGAAGCTCGGTGCCGGCGCGCCGACCAGCGTGGCGATCGCGTGCTCGTAGAGGTCGCGCTGGCGCTTCAGCACGTCGACCTGCACCAGCGTGGTGTCGAGCAGCGCCTGCTGCTGCGCCACGTCGAGGCCGGTGGCTGCGCCGAGCTCGTGGCGCGCGCTCACCAGCTCGAGCGCGCGCCGCTGCAGCGCGATGGCGCGGTCGACGACGTCGCGCTCGATGTCGAGCGCGCGCAGGTTGAAGTAGCTGGTCGCCAGGTCGGTGATCAGCAGCAGCCGCGTGTTCTCGTAGTCGGCCATC
>DATJYZ010000189.1:0-7221 GCA_035499355.1 Burkholderiaceae bacterium
AACGGGCCGCAAAATGCCTCCAGTCCGGCGATCGCCGGCATCTGCGGCCGACTCAGGCCACCGGTGGCCAGCACCACCGCGCGCGCCTGCAGCTCGTGCTCGTGGCCCGCGGCGTCGAGAAGGCGGGCACGCCACAGGCTCCGCGCTTCGTCCCACATCAGGTGGTTCAGGCGCGTGTGCAGCCGCAGGCGAGGCGCCAGGCCGAAGCGCTGCACGCAATCGTTGAGGTAGGTCTCGATTTCGCGCTGTCCGGGATACTTGCGCGTCCATCCGGCATGCGGCGCGAACGAGAACGAGTACAGGTGCGACGGGATGTCGCAGGCCGCGCCCGGATAGCGGTTGGCCCACCACGTGCCGCCGACACCGCCGGCCTGCTCGACGAGCAGGAAGTTGTCGTCGCCGACGCGGCGGCGGTGAATGGCCGCTCCGAGCCCGCCGAAGCCGGCACCGACGATCAGCAGGCTCAGCGGGGCGCTCATCGTCGGTGCGCTTGCCGGGTGCTCAGGCGGCCGCGAGCGCAGAGGCGCTCATTCCTCGAAGGCGCTCATCGGCACGCAGCTGCAGAACAGGTTGCGGTCACCGTGCACGTTGTCGACACGGCCCACCGGCGACCAGTACTTGTGCTGCCTGAGCGTCTTCAGCGGGTAGGCGGCCTGCTCGCGCGTGTAGGCGTGGTGCCAATCCGCGGCCAGCAGCGCGGCCGCGGTGTGCGGCGCGTGCCTCAGCGGGTTGTCGTCGCGCGGCCAGCGGCCGGCCTCGACCTCGGCGATCTCGTGGCGGATGGCGATCATGGCTTCGCAGAAGCGGTCGAGCTCGACCAGCGGCTCGCTCTCGGTGGGCTCGACCATCAGCGTGTTGGCCACCGGAAAGCTCAGCGTCGGCGCGTGGAAGCCATAGTCGATCAGACGCTTGGCCACGTCTTCGGCACTGACCCCGCAGCCGTCCTTGAACGCGCGCAGGTCGAGGATGCACTCGTGCGCGACGCCACCGCCTTTGATGCCGGCCACGTTGCCGCTGAAGTGGATGTCGTAGTGCCCGGACAACCGCGCCGCCACGTAGTTGGCGGCCAGGATCGCGCACTCGGTGGCCGCAGTAAGCCCGTCGGCGCCCATCATGCGGATGTACATCCACGAGATCGGCAGCACGCCGGCGTTGCCGAGCGGTGCGGCCGACACCGGGCCGACCAGGGCCGGTGTCGCCGCCCCCGGGCCGACCGCCGCGTCGGTGCCGCTGCCCGGGTGGGCCGGCAGGAACGGCAACAGGTCCTCGACCACGCACACCGGCCCGACGCCGGGGCCGCCACCGCCGTGCGGGATGCAGAACGTCTTGTGCAGGTTGAGGTGGCTGACGTCGCCGCCGAACTCGCCGGGCGCGGCCAGCCCGACCAGCGCGTTCATGTTGGCACCGTCGACGTAGACGCGGCCCCCGTGCTGCTTGACGATGGCGCACAGCTCCTTCACCTGCGGGTCGAAGATGCCGTAGGTCGACGGGTAGGTGATCATCACCGCGGCCAGCTCGGCCTGATGGCGCTCGCACTTGGCGCGCAGATCGTCGAGGTCGACGTTGCCCATCGCGTCGCACTTCACCACCACCACCTGCATCCCCACCATCTGCGCCGAGGCCGGGTTGGTGCCGTGCGCCGACTCCGGAATCAGGCAGATCCGGCGCTGCGTGTCGCCGCGCGACTCGTGCCAGGCCTTGATCGCCAGCAGCCCGGCGTACTCGCCTTGCGAGCCGGCGTTGGGCTGCAGGCTGACGCCGGCGTAGCCCGTTGCCTGGGCGAGCCATGCGCACAGCTGGTCGTTGAGCGCGTGCACGCCCGCCAGCTGATCGGCCGGCGCATACGGGTGCAGCTGCGCGAACTCCGGCCAGGAGATCGGGATCATCTCGCTGGTGGCATTGAGCTTCATCGTGCACGAGCCGAGCGGGATCATCGAGCGGTCGAGCGCGAGGTCCTTGTCGGCGAGGCTGCGGATGTAGCGCAGCATCTCGGTCTCGCTGTGGTGGGTGTTGAACACCGGATGCGCGAGGAAGTCGCTCGTGCGGCGCAGCGCCGGTGGGATCAGCGGCTCGATGCCGCGCTCGTAGGCCGACCACTGCGGCAACGCCTGCCCGGGTGCGGCGAACCACGACCACAGCGCGCCGACGTCGGCGCGCGTGGTGGTTTCGTCGAGCGCGATGCCGATGTGCCCCGGCCCGAGCCGACGCAGGTTGGCGCCGGCGTCGCGCGCGCGCTGCAGGATCGCGTCGGCGCGCCCGCCGACCTCGATGCACAGCGTGTCGAAGGCGTGCGGCGCCAGGTTCTTGAAACCGAGCTGCTGCAGGCCGTCGGCCAGCGCGGCCGTGTACGAGGCCACGCGCTGCGCGATTCGCTTCAGGCCCTGTGGCCCGTGGTATACCGCGTACATGCTGGCGATCACCGCCAGCAGCACCTGCGCGGTGCAGATGTTGGAGGTCGCCTTCTCGCGTCGGATGTGCTGCTCGCGCGTCTGCAGCGCCAGGCGGTACGCGGGGTGGCCGTGGCTGTCGACGCTGGCGCCGACCAGGCGGCCCGGCAGCGAGCGCTTGAACTCGTCGCGGCAGGCCAGGAAGGCGGCGTGCGGGCCGCCGCACCCCATCGGCACGCCGAAGCGCTGCGAGTTGCCGACCACGATGTCGGCGTCGAACTCGCCCGGCGGCGTCAGCAGCGTCAGCGC
The DNA here is from genome assembly GCA_035499355.1 of Burkholderiaceae bacterium. Classification (GTDB taxonomy): domain Bacteria; phylum Pseudomonadota; class Gammaproteobacteria; order Burkholderiales; family Burkholderiaceae_C; genus JAEUPI01. The sequence goes on from DATJYZ010000189.1 coordinate 2,697, forward strand.
CAGCAGGTCAGCCGCGACGATGAACGCCGCGCCTTTGGCGTGTGCTTGTTCGACGTACGGCTTCATGTCGTGGATCAGGCCGCTGGTCGACGGGTACTGCGCGAGCACCGCGAAGTAGTCGTGCTCCTGCATCAGCTGAGGCGCGAAGCCGACGACCACGTTGAAGCCGAGCGGCTTGGCGCGCGTGCGCACGACGTCGATCGTCTGCGGATGGCAGTCGCCTGCGACGATGAGGGTGGTGCTCTTGCTGCGCACGCTGCGCCTGGCCAGCGTCATCGCCTCCGCGGCCGCGGTGGCTTCGTCGAGCATCGACGCGTTGGCCACTGCCATCCCGGTGAGGTCGCAGACCATGGTCTGGAAGTTGATCAGCGCCTCGAGCCGGCCCTGCGAGATCTCGGCCTGATACGGCGTGTAGGCGGTGTACCAAGCCGGGTTCTCCAGGATGTTTCGCTGGATGACCCCGGGCGTCAGCGTGCCGTGGTAGCCCTGGCCGATGAACGACTTGAAGACCTTGTTGCGTTGCGCCAGGGCCTTGAGCTCGGCCAGCGCCAGCGCCTCGCTCGCCGCCGCGGGCAGCTGCATCGGTCTGCTGCGCGCGATGTTGCGCGGCACCACGGCGTCGATCAGCGCCTGGCGCGACGCCGCGCCGATCACCGACAGCATGTGGCGCTGCTCGGCAGCGTCGGGCCCGATGTGGCGGCTGGCGAACAGGGCGTCGTCTTCGAGTTCGGCGAGGGGTGCGCGGGCGGACATCAGCATGGGTGGGACAGGGCGGTCGGTGCGGGGGAATCGAGGCGTTCAGAGGTTCTTCAGCAGCTTGTCGTAGGCCGGCGGGTCCATCAGCTCGTCGAACTGCTCCATGTGCGTGACGTGCACCTTGAAGAACCAGCCTTCGCCCATCGGATCGCGGTTGACGAGCGCCGGATCCTTGCGCAGGGCTTCGTTGATCTCGACGATCTCGCCTTCGACCGGCATGTACAGGTCGGCGGCGGCCTTGACCGACTCGACGACGCCGGCGACCTCGCCTTTCTTGTAGGTGCGCCCGACCTCCGGCAGATCGACGAACACCACGTCGCCGAGCGCGTCCTGCGCGTGCGGTGTGATGCCGACCACGGCGGCCTCGTGGTCCTCGATGTTGATCCACTCGTGGTCGGGGGTGAACATGGTCGTCATCGGAGCTCTCCTCGGCGGCGTGGCTAGCCGCGGTAGTAGCGGTGGGGGGAAAACGGCATCGCGCTGACGCGCATCGGGAAGCGCCTGGCGCGCACCTCAGCGTACACCTCGTGGTTCGCCACCCCGTGGTCGGCGGCCAGGTAGGCCATCGCGATCGCCTGGTCGACGCTCGGGCCGATGGTGCCGCTGGTCACGTGGCCGAGCCGGCGCCCGTGCGCGTCGAAGATCGCTGCGCCTTCGCGCACCGGCACGCGCTCGAGCCCGACCAGGCCGACGCGCTTGATCGCCGTGCCGCTGGCCAGCTGCCCTGCGATGACGTTGGCGCCGGGGTAGCGGCCCGCGCGCGCGCCGCCGGGGCGCCGCACCTTCTGGATCGCCCAGGTCAGGCCGGCTTCGACCGGCGTGGTCTTGTCGTCGATGTCGTGGCCGTACAGGCACAGGCCCGCCTCGAGTCGCAGCGTGTCGCGCGCGCCCAGGCCCGCGGGCTTGACCTCGGGCTCGTGCAGCAGCGCCTTGGCCAGCACCACCGCATCATCGGCCGGCACCGAGATCTCGAAGCCGTCTTCGCCGGTGTAGCCCGAACGCGTGACGAAGCAACTCGCGCCGGCGAGGCGCAACTCGGACCCGGTCATGAACACCAGCCTGGCGGCGTCGGGGTTAAGGCGGGCCAGCGCGTTCACCGCTTTCGGGCCCTGCAGCGCGAGCAGCGCACGCTCGGGCATCGGCACCACGGTGCAACGCGTGCCGAGTTGCGTGACCAGGTGACGCGTGTCGGCCTCCTTGCAGGAGGCGTTGACGATCAGCAGCAGGTCGGCCTCGCGCCGCGTGATCATCAGGTCGTCGAGGATGCCGCCTTGCGCATTGGTGAACAGCGCGTAGCGCTGCTTGAGCACGCCGAGGTCGACCACGTCCACCGGCACCAGCGTCTCGAGCGCCGCCGCTGCGTCGGGGCCGACCAGGCGCAGCTGGCCCATGTGCGAGACGTCGAACAGCGCGGCAGCGCTGCGGCAGTGCTTGTGTTCGGCGATGATGCCGTCGGGGTAGTTGACCGGCATGTCGTAGCCGGCGAACGGCACCATCTTGGCCCCCAGCTCGATGTGCAGATCGTGCAACGGGGTATGCCTGAGTTCGGCGGCGGACATCGTTCGACTCCCGAGGGCCCACACACCACCGCTCGCACGGTGGGCTTGCCCTCGCTGTCCGCTTTACCTGAGAGATTTGCGCCCGTGGTTTCGAGTCGCCCCGCGCGCTTGCCCCTTCGGTGGACGCGCCTTGCGAACGCGCCTCTCTCCAGTGAGGTAACGCCCCGCCAACCGGGGCGCCGGCCAGTCCTTTTGCCTGAGCGTTTGGCCTTGCGGCTTCGCCTTCGGCGGCAGCGCGAACGCTGCTCTCTCCTGGCCGCAGCCAGTGTAGCAGCCGCCCGCGAGCGGCGCGGCCCGCGATTGCAGGCGTCGCTCAGCGCCGTGGCCGGCGGTCGCCCAGCAGATAGCGGGGGCCGGCGCCGCGCGCAGCTGCGACGTCGTCGGGGTTGTACAGCGCGCAGTGCTTGAGCGACAGGCAGCCGCAGCCGATGCAGCTGGTGAGCTGGTCGCGCAGGCGGGTGAGGGCGCCGATGCGCGCGTCGAGCAGCGGCCGCCAGCCCTGCGCCAGCCGCTGCCAGTCGGGCCCGGTCGGCGTGCGGCCGTCGGGCAGCGTGGCCAGCGCGTCGCGCACCTGCTGCAGCGACAGGCCCACCGCCTGCGCGGCGCGCACGAACGCCACGCGCCGCAGGTCGGCGCGGCGGTACTGGCGGTGGCCGCCGCCGCTGCGTCTGCCGTGCAGCAGGCCCTGCGACTCGTAGAAGCGCAGCGTGCTGGCGGCCACGCCGCAGCGCTGCGCGAACGCGCCGATCGTCAGCCAGGCATCGGCCGCGGCCACGGTGGGGACATTCCTTGCACGGGTTGACTTCAAGTGCACTTTAACTTGAAGCATCGCGTGCCATGACGAACACCCCTGCCTTGACCGTGCACATCGACGGTAGCGGGCGGGCGCGCCCGCCCTCGGCGCGCACGCTGTATTGCGACGGCACCCACGACGCCGCGTTTCGCCCCGGCGTCGACCTCGAGCTCAGCCACTGGGTGCCCAACCTGACGCCCGAGCGCTACAAGGCCGACACCTCGACCGAAATCTGCCTGCGTTTCGTCGCCGACCCGGCGCGCGAGCGCGCCTTCGACCTCGCGGTGAACAACCACGTCGACATCGACGGGCTGCTGTCGCTGTTCGTGGTGTCGCACCCCGAGGCAGCGCTGGCGCATCGCGAGCGGCTGGTGCAGGTGGCCGAGATGGGTGACTTCCAGGGCTGGGGCGAGCCGCCCGCGCAACGGCTCTATCAGGCGCTGGTGCTGCTGTCGACGGATGCCGCACAGCGGCGCGCTGACGCGGCCGACGTGGTCGAACGCGCGTTCGCGCTGGTGCGAGCGGCGCTCGAGGGCGATCCGCTGCCGCAGTCGCAGTGCGGCGTGGAGGCACTACGCGATTGCGGGCAATTGCTCGAGTCGGGTGCCGTCGAGCGCGTGCCGCTCGCGCCGCGCGCCGTGCACTACCGCGTGCCGGTGCACCTGGCGGCGCCGGACCTCACGCCTTGCCTCGCGGTGCCGCGCTTCGATGCCGATCTGACGGCGCCGGTGCTGTTGTTGCCGCAGGCGCGGGCACGGCGCGACGCGCAGGCGCTGCAGTTGGTGTCGGTGCCCGGTCGCGACGGCTGGTTCCACGACCTGCTGTATCCCGGGTACTGCTGGGCCGAGACGCCGGGGCGATGGCGACCGCCTGGGCTGGTGGCCGACCAAGCCCGAGAACAGGTCCGGCTGGAGTCGCCCGCGCTGCATCGAGCGGCCGCGTCGCTCAACGCAGCCGAACAACGTATCGGCCGTTGGAGCGTGGCCGAATCGATGTCGGTGTTCAGGGGCCTCGAAGGCCGCGGCTTTCCGGTGGTGCTGTCGATGTTGCACGACGGGGCCATCGCACCGAGCTCGCTGTCACCACACGAAGTGGCACAGCATTTGAGCGAGCTGTGGGAGCAGGCATGCTGAGCGCCACCCCCGCCGACGCCGCGCCGACGACGGCGCTGCACAGGCTGCTCGATGCCAACCTCGCCCTGCCACCCGAGTACGCAGACGAGTTGACCAGCCACTTGCCGATGGCGTTGCACGCGCTGGCTGCGCTGGGTGCCGACGACGATCGCCTGCATCGGTTCTTCGAGGGCTATGCGCGACGGTTCGCCGGCCGTCTGGCCGAGCCGTCGGGTGCGCCGGTCGCGCGCGATTGGTTGCCGCTGCGCGGCCGGTCCGACGCGCTCGGTGCGTTGCGCGCGACG
>DATJYZ010000190.1:0-19986 GCA_035499355.1 Burkholderiaceae bacterium
CGCGCTGACGCAACTCGCGCAGGCGTTCGCCCGCGTCGCCACCGGCGTCGGACTGAGCGCCGATCGCGCCCGTGCCGCGGCGCGCCTGCGTGCAGCGGTGGCCCGGGCGCCGTTCTTCGTGGCCGGTGATGGCCGCTTCGACACCAAGGTGATGCAGCGACTGGGCGAGCGCGTGTTCTGCAAGGTCGGCGCCGAAGGCGTGTTCTGCGCCGCGCTGCCCGAGCAAGGCGTCGGCGTCGCGATCAAGGTCGACGACGGCAACAACGCCCGCGCCGCCGAGGTGGTGATGGCCGCCGTGATCGAGGCGCTGGTGCGGCTCGACGACGGCGAGCACGCCTTCATGCGCGGCCTCAGCGACGTGACGCTGAAGAACTGGAACGGCATCGAGATCGGTGCGCTGCGTGCCACCGCCGAGTTGCGGGCGGCACTGGCCGCCACCCGGGCCTAGCAGCCCCCAATTGCTCCTGGGGGTTCGGTTGAACCGGCTTCGACGGCCGCGCAACCCACGCAGGCAACCGTTCTTTCCGGCCATCGCCACGCGACCGCGCCGTGCAACCCAGGAGCAGATCATGAGCTTGCATTCCAGGATCTCGTTCTGCGTGTCGCCGCTGCTGTGGTTGGCGCCGCTGCCATTCGCGATCGCGCTGTGCCTGCCGGCGCCGCCGCACCCGGTCACCCACCTCGCCGCCGACCGCGTCGCCGTGGCGTCGGTGCAGGCGCTGGCGCAAGCCGCCTCGGCACCCGCCGCCCGCTGAGCCGCCACCCCGGCGCCGGCGCGGCGCTCGTCGTTTGAACCATCACGGTGCGCGCTGCAACGAAGGACGCGATGCCCGTCCCCTTTTCGACGCGCGGGCGCCAGGAGAGCACGATGAACCGCGACAAGCTGCTGATGTTCGCCGCCCTGCTGATGGCGTGCGCCGGATTCCTGATGGTCAGCCAGTCCGTCCATGCCGGCTCCGACGAGTGGTTCGCCCGCTCGATGGTCGAGATCGCCACCATCCGCTGAGGAGCCACCGATGTTCGCACCCACCGCCTGCATCACGCCGACCCGGCTGCCCACGCTGATGTGGTCGCTGGCCGCAGCCCTGCTGCTGCTCAGCGTGTTCGCGCCCGCCTTCGCGGCGCCGACGGCAAGCGCTCAGGCGCCGGCGGTCGTCGTCACTGCAGCTTGTATTCGGTGAGCTCGAAGGTCGTCGATTCGCGCACCCTCTGCCCGACCGACGCCGACACCTGGTACTTCACGATGCGTCGCACACCCGGCGCGTACCACACCACGTACTCGGCGCGCATCGCGCCGCCGACGCGCGCGTTCGTGACCTGACCGCTCAGCACGAGCTTCTGCGCCCGAAAGCGTCCGGCGCCGACCACCACGTCCTCCTCGCCCAGCCAGGTCGGTTTCAACGTCATCGGCACGGTGTCGATCGCGCGCCGCTGCATGCCGATGGCATCGGCCGCGCCAGGCGGCGCATCGGCGGCCTGCAGGTAAGGCGCGAACTCCGGCGGCGCGGCGCTCCAATCGGGCAACGGATTGAAAGCCGGCTTCAGCGACACCAGCGTCGTGCGCACCTTGGCGTCCGCGGTGGTGGTCCAGGTCTCGGCGATGCCGTCGTCGCCGACCGCATCGACGCGCGCGGTGACGAACAGGTCACCGAAACGGAACTGGTCGGTGACGCGGTAGCGCCAGGTGTCGCCGACCTTCGGCATCAGCTCCATGCGCGAGCCGGTGCTCGCCACCGGCACCGACAACTCCGCGACGCGCGCGCGCGCGGAGTCGGCGAAGCGGCCCTTCGGGTACTGGCGCAGGTAGGCGCGAAAATCGTCGGCGCGCGTGCTGGCCTTGACGCTCGCCCACAGCGCGAGCTCGGCGTTGTCGTCCGGTGCTTCGGCGACGTCGCTGCTGGCGTTGATGCCGGGCACGAAGGCGAACTCGCCGAGCAGCGACGAGTGCTCCCACGGCACCTGCAGCTGGCGCGACTCGCGCACCACCGCTTCGCGCACGCGCTTGAACATGATCTCCACCGGCAACCCCGGCGTCAGCAGGTGCTGCGCCAGCTGCGCGGTGTAGACGCTGTTGCCCTTGCGGCCGATGCCATCGGGCGCCTGCTTGCCCGGCGCGGTGGCGTAGGCGAGCAAGGTGCCGATCGGCGCGTCCATCTGCGCCAGGCCCTGCAACGCGGCGCCCGACGAGCGCTTGGCGAACGGGTTGTCGCGGCAGGCGTCGAGGATCACGATGTTGACGCGGCTCTTGGCGCGCGACATCTGCGCCAGGATGTAGGTGAGGTCCATGCCCTGCACCGCGATCTCGTCCTCGCTGCGGATTTCGGCGTCCACCGGGATCATGAAGTTCTGGTCGCGCAACTGCAGCGCATGGCCGGCGTAGTACAGCACCGCCACCGTGTTCTCGTTGAGCCGGGAGCCGAACTCGCGCAGCGCGTTGAACATCGACGCCCGATCGAGGTTCTCGCGCAACGTGACCCTGAAGTTCGCCTTCTCCAGCGTCGCGGCGATCAGGCGTGCGTCGTTGACCGGGTTGTCGAGCGCGTCGCGCTTGTAGTCGGCGTTGCCGATCACCAGCGCGATGCGGTCCTCGATCACCGACACGCCTCGCATGGCCTGGGCAGCCACGGGGTCCGCGGCGAGCAGCGCCACGCAGGCCAGCAGCGCGGCGACCCAGCCGTGCCAGCGATGCGCCGACGGTCGGGCGACTGTCGCGGGTGATCTGCCGTACCGTCGCTCGCTGTCCATCACGCTGCGCATGGTAGCCGCGCGCGCTCGCGACGCGTGCCTCAGGCGTCGGCCGGCGGGTTATGCAGCAAGGCGTCGAACGCGGCATCGACCGGCAACGCCGGCGCCAGCACGAAGTCGTCGGGGCGTTGTGCACCCTCGCACCACCAGGCGCTGCGCAGGTCGGCGCACAGGGCGGACAGTTGCTGCGCGAGTCGGGCGCCGGAGTGCGCCTCGATGCGCCGCTCACCGTGCAGCAGCGGCAGCTCGGGCACCGCCTGCTCCAGCGCCGCCACGTCGAACGCAGGGTCGAGCACCTGGCGCGCCAGGGCATCGGCGGCCTCCAGCCAGTTGTCGTTGGCCAGCGCGTCGGGCAGTTCGCCGCGCTCCGGCGGCAGCGCAGTGGCCAGCGTGAACGGAAAGTGGCGCCCGACGCTGTCGACACTGGGCATCAGCACCCCGAGCCAGCCCGCGCGCGACAGCAAGCCTGGCGCCAGCCAGAAGCGGCGCACCGGCGCCACCAGGTACAGCGACAGCCAGGCGTCGTCGCCGAGCGTGGCGCGCGAACGCACCAGCTGCTGCTGCAGCCAGTCGTCCCATGCCGCGATCCACTCGTCGGGCAGCCGGCGCGACGCGAAGTCGCCGAGCGCCGGCATCTTGCCGAACCAGCCCGCGCCGCCGGCGATCACCGGACCCCCTTGGCCCTGCGGGTCGGGCGCGTGGCGCTCACAGGCGGCGTGGACATTGGAACTGCTCCAGTTCCGGCATCGTGATCGCCAGCGGCCCCTGTGGACTGCTGGCCTCGACGCGCGCACGACGCCCTTCGACGTCGAACACCAGCACGACCCGGTTGGCGCTCGGGCCGGGTTCGACGCGCACGCGCTCGAACAGGTGCAGCAGCGACCACGGCCCGTCGAACGTGAAGCGCGCGCCCGCGGCGCCGGCCGGCGAGCTCGCCTGCAGCTGGATGCGGCCGGCGCCGCCCGGGCCGGGCCACTGCAGCGTCTGCACGGCGCGGACGTCGCGCGCGAGCCGCACCGTCTGGCCGTCGACGTCGATCGCCAGCTGACCGATGCCGGGGTCGAGGTCGAGCAGCTTGAGGTCGATGCGCACGCCGAACTGGCGACCGCCGTCGCCGAAGAAGGCCGAGCGGATCGCCTGCGCACGCTGGAACGGCAGCAGCGCATCGCCCCACTTGGCTTGCGACGGCGCGCGCATCCCCCACGGCCGCGTCGAGGTGTCGACCCACCCCGCGAGATGGTGCTGAAAGAAGCCGTCGATCACACCGCCGCTGGCGAAGGTGCGCGCGAATTCCTCGCGCGTCACCTCCTGCGTCGCCTGGCGCACGAACGGATAGCGGCCGTCGACCGCGCGCGCGCACGCCGGCGCCACCTCGCTGGCGAGCTGCTGGCCCCACAGCTCGCGCAGCGCGACCAGCGCCAGCGCGGCGTCGGACTCGCCCATTTGCTGCCACAGCGTGCGCAGCGGCTCCGGCGTGCGGGCCGCCGCGCTGCCCAGCTCCTGCCAGGCATCGGCCACCGGAGCGGCCGCCTTGCGCGTCGCCGCGTCATCGATCGCCGCCAGCTGCGCCGCCACGCGGCCGGCCGCGGCGTGCACCCCCTCGTAGCCCGCCGGTGTGCCGAGCGCGTAGGCGCGCAACGCGTTGAGGCGATCGGCCTCGACCGACGAGGCCTCACCGGCCGAGCCGCCGGGCGTGGGCCCCATGTCGCGCAGCAGCGCGGTCAGCCAGGCATTGAGCGGCGAATCGGGCCGTGACATCAGGCGCGCCTGCTCGGCGGCGGCGCCGAGCGACGACACCGGCAGCAGGCGCAGGTCGAACACCAGCGCATCCCAGGCGCGCAGGCGCTCGGACGCCAGCTGCGACTCGATGGTGTCGACCAGCCGCGCCCGCGCCGCGGCATCGGGCGGCCCGGCAGGCGCGCCGAGCACCCATGCGGCTTCCTCCTCGAGCTGGCGCGCACTGGCCTGCACGCGCGCCCGCAGGCCCGACTGCACGGCACGCGTGTACAACGGCCCCACCCCACTTTCGAGCGGCACGCCGCTGGCCCGCGTGAGCACCTTCTGCGCGGTGGCCAGCGCAGCCGGCTCGATCGACAGCGGCACGCTGCCCTGCGTGGCATCGCCCTGATGCAGCCGCGCCAGCACGCGTTGCGCCGGCGCGGCGGTGCTCAGCTGCTGACGCGTGCGCGCCACCAGCGCGGCATCGGCCATCGACGGCGCACCGACCTCGCCGCTGGCGAGCAGGCGGTCGACGTGTTCGCGCAGCGCCTTGCGCGCACTGGCCGACCCCACCTGGGCCGCGTTGGCGTCCCAGTCGGCGACCAGGTAGGTGCGCAGTGCCTTCGCGTCGAAGTGACTGCCGCCGAACAGCATCAGGTAGGCCTTCAATGCCTCGTAGCGTGCGAACAGCGCATCGGCGCCAGTGGCGTCGAGCCGTTGTTCGAGCCGCTTGGCCAGGCGCGGCACCAGCGCGTCGCGCAGCACATGGTGGTACGCGTCCTGCGCCGCCGCGGCGAGGTTGGCCGCCTGGTCGAGACCGAGACCGGCGGCACGGCCGGCGCGCCCCCCGCCTTCGCGGGCGAGCGACCACAGGCCGTCGAGCAGCGGCACCATCGTCGCCAGGTCGGCGCCGGCCGCCTTGGTGGTGGCCGCCTGGGCCTGCAGCCGCACCACCGTCGGTGCGCTGGCGGCCAGCAGCTCGGCGCTCTGGCTGTATTGCCGCCAGGCCCACCCGAGGGCAGCCACCGTCAACACGGCACTGGCGACGACCACACCGCCGTGCAGCCAGGCGCGCTGGCGCTCCCAGCGGCGGTTGGTGCCGGCGAGCCCGGCCTCGCCAAGCACCACCTCGCGCAGCAGCCGCGTCACGAAGTACGAGCGGCCGCTCGGCCGGCCCGGGGGCAGCACGCGATGCGCGAGGCCGAGCGCGCGCGACAGCGCACCGAGCGCGCGGTCCATCGGCGAGCCTTCCTGCGTCGCGCTCGTGAAGTACACGCCGCGCAGCATCGGGGTGATGTCACGGCTGCCGGGCTCGAAGGTCGTGCGCAGCATGTCGGTGAGCGCGTCGCGCAGCACGCGCCACTGCTGCGGGAAGCCGAACAGCGCCGCGCGCCGGTCACGGTCGCGCTCGTCGTGCAGGCGCGCGATCAGGCAGTCGTGCAGCGATTTCTCGAGCGCCACCATCTCGGCCGACAGGCGCGCCAGGCGCGCCGCGATGTCGCCGTCGCTCGCGCCGCCGCCGGCCTTGGCCACCTCGAGCGGCAACGTCGTGCCCCACACCTGCGCCCGCTCGTCCTTGTCGAAATCGGCGAAGAACTCCATGAAGCCGGCCAGCAGGTCGCACTTGGTGACCATCACGTAGATCGGGAAGCGGATGCCGAGCTGGGCGTGCAACTCGGCGATGCGCTCGCGCATCTCGCGCGCCAACACGCGCTTGCGGTCGGCGTCGGATTGCAGCAGGTCGGTGGCGCTCAGCGTCAGGATCACGCCGTTGATCGGCTGGCGCGGGCGGTGCTTGAGCAGCAGCTGCAGAAACCCGAGCCAGGCCGCGCGGTCGGCCTCGCGGTAGCTGTCCTGCGTGGTGTAGCGGCCGGCGGTGTCGATCAGCACGGCGTCGGAGGTGAACCACCAGTCGCAGTTGCGCGTGCCGCCAGCACCGCGCAGTGCCTTGGGGCCCAGCTCGGCAGCGAACGGGAAATCGAGCCCCGAGTTGACGATCGTCGTCGTCTTGCCGGCGCCGGGCGCGCCGATGATCATGTACCAGGGCAGCTGGTACACGTAGGGCCGGCTGCGCAGCCAGCCGAACGCGGAGCGCCGCCCGATCTTGCGACTGCGCATCACCTGCAGCGCCTGCGTGAAGCGCTGCCCGATCACCGCCACCTCCGGCGCGCCGGGTGCCGCGGCTTCCTGCGCGCGCGCGCCGGCCGCCGGCAGCATGCCGTCGAGCAATCGTCGGTTGCGCCGGGCCGACGACAGCCCGCGCCAGGCCACCTGCAGTGCGAACACCAGCAGCACGACCGCGATCGCGATCGCGCGCTCGCGCTCGCCGGCCAGCGGCGCTGCGCCGCCGACGTGGACCAGCGGGCCGACGAACCACACCAGCGCGCCGGCCGCGTACAGGCCGAGCGCGATCAGCAGCGCGCGCAGATGGGTGGCGAACTCCGGGCGCATCGCGTCGCGAGGACGGATCAGGCCTCGGGGCGAGGCAGCAGCAACAGGATCTCGACGCGGCGGTTGCGCGCACGACCAGCCGCCGAATCGTTGGGCGCGCGCGGCTCGGTCTCGGCGCGCCCTTCGGCGCGCACGCGCTCGGCCGGCAACCCGCCTTCGACGAGCGCCGCGGCCACCGCCTGCGCACGCTCGCGCGACAGGTGCCAGTTCGACGGGAAGCGCAGCGACTCCAGTGGCTGGTCGTCGGTGTGCCCCATCACCTCGACGCGCCCGGGCAGGCCGCGCAGGGCCTGCGCGACGCGCCGCAGCCGTTCGCGCTGCTGCGGCTGCAGCTGCGCGGTGCCAACGGTGAACAGGTCATCCGCGCTCAGCGTGATCACCGAGCGCTGAGCCTCGTCGCGGACTTCGAGCGCCCCGGCGTTGAGGTCTTCCGCCAGGCGCGGTGCCACGCGCGGCTTGGCCGCCGCAGCCGCCGGCGACGGCACGGCGAGGCCGGCGTGGATGTCGTGCAGCTGTCGCAGCAGCGGCGCCGACTGGCGGCTCAGTCGCGAGGACATCCACATCACGGCGGTCAGCACCAGCGCCGCGCCGATCACCACCGTGAGCCACAGCGGCACCAGCGCGACAGCGGGCCGCCGCTGCGTCGCCCCGGCCCAATGTTGCGACAGCGTGCGGGCATCGGTCGGCAACAGGGTTGGCCGCACCTGCTCGAGCAGCCGCCCGGCCAGCGCGTCGAGCTCGGAACGTCCGTTGGGCCGCCCGGCGTAGCGCCCCTGCAGGCCCAGCGAGATGCACACGTAGAACAACTCGAGCAGCGGCGCGTTGGCTTGCGGATCCGCCAGCAGACGCTCCAACAGCTCGAACACCTTGTCGGCACCCGACTCCTCGTCGTGAAACTCGTGCAGCAGGCCCTTGGTGCCCGGTGGCGGGTTGGCACCCCACGGGGTCGCCGCGATCGCCTCGTCGATGAAAGTGCACAGCAGGTAGCGCGCCGCGATCACCTGCGGCTTGCTGACGCCGCTGGCGCGCGCGCTTTCCTCGAACTCGCCGATCAGCCCGAGCAGTTGGCGCTGCAGCCCGGGCCGGTCGTGGTGGCTGGTCGTCGCCCGCAGTTGCGCCTGCAGCGCCAGCAAGGGGCCGGCGGCCACCAGCAGCGGATTGATGCCGGCCACCAGGTGCTGCAGCGTAGCGCCCGGGCTGGTCGGTGTCGTCGGCGTGCGCGCACTTTTCGGCGGGCCGCCCCGACCACCAGGGCGCGGGATCAGCAGCGTGCGATCGGGATCGATGATGACGGTGCGGTCGTCGGCACTCACGCTGCGATCCTACGGTGCGGCGGGCAGTCGGCGCCGCCTGGATTGGCGAAGCCGCCTTCGCTAGACCTCGACGAAGCCGGCCTCGCGCATGAAGCGCTCGCGCAGCGTGTCGCTGTCGAGGCTGCCGGCCACCCTGGCGAAGAAGTCACGCCGGCTCACGCCTTCGGTGGCCGCCCGCTTGGCGATCACCTTGCCGATCGGCCCGACGTAGCCGATCAGCACCTTGGTCGCGCGCTCGAGGTCGGCCGCGCTGAGCGCGTCGCCAGGCCGCGTGCCCGGCGGCGCGGTGGACTCGACCGCAGCCTTCGGCGCGATCCGCAGCGGCGTGGTCATCGGCTTGCCGAGCACCGCGCGCGCGAACGCCGAGCGCTCCTTGGGGTCGTCGATCGCCGGCATCAGCGCGCCGACCAGCGACTCGAGGTCCTTGTTCTCCTTGGCAGCGCGGCGCACCAGCACCTTGGCCACCGGCCCGATGTATTTGGCGATCTCGACCTCGACGCCGGCCAGCACGACGCCGCTCCAGCCAGTGGGCGGTGGCGCGCTGGAGCCCGACACCGAAAAGGTCTTGGGTGCCGGCGGTGCCGCGCCGCCGCTGCCCGGACCGGGCTCGGCGAACGCCGAGCGCGAGCGGTGCGTCACGATCGTGGCCTCGGAGATCGTGTTGGCCACCGGCTGCGCGTAGGCGTCGAGGATCGCGGTGCGGAACTCGCCCGCACTCTGGAAGCGATCGGCCGGCGCCTTGGCGATCGCCTGCGCGACGATCGCGTCGTACTGCGGCCAGCGGTGCGCCGGGTCGGCCTTCGACGCCGGCTCGGGGTCGTGGTAGCAGACGTCGTGCATGATCGCCTCGGGGCCGCCGCGGAACGGCGAGCGGCGCGCCAGCAGCTGGTAGAACACCACGCCGGCGGCGAAGATGTCCATCCGGTGGTCGACGTGACCGCCGAGGTAGAGCTCCGGCGCGATGTAGCCCGGCGTGCCCATGATGACGTTGGTGCGCGTGCGGTCGGCCGATTCCAGCCGCGCGATGCCGAAGTCGGTGAGCTTGATGCGGCCGTTGCTCATCACCATGATGTTGGCCGGCTTGATGTCGCGGTGCCAGACGGTGGCGCCGTGCGCGTAGTGAAGCGCATCGAGCAGCTGCGACATGATGCTGACCGTGTCCTGCTCGTCGAAGCTGGTGCCGTTGGCAATGTAGTCGCGCAGGTTGTTGCCTTCGACCAGCTCCATCGCGATGAACGCGTAGTTGGCGTCCTCGCCGTACTCGTAGACCGACACGATGCCCGGGTGGTTGAGCGCCCCGGCGGCCTGCGCCTCGCGCTGGAACCGGCTCGACAGCGTGTCTGCCGCGTACTGACCGCTCACCCCGGTGGCCGCGATGCCGCTGCCGGTGTCGTCGTCGTCAAGCAGCTCCTTGCGGATGGTCTTGATCGCCACCGGCCGCTTGATGATCGGGTCGTAGCCCTTGAACACGACGCCCATGGCGCCGCGGCCGATCACGCCGGTAATCGGGTACTTGCCGAGCTTCTCCGGGACTTTGAGGGTGGCCATCGTGGAAGGCAGTCAGCCGCGCGACTTCAGCGGCTTCAGCTGTCGAGCATTTTCATCGCCTGGACCATGCTGGTGCGCATGCGGCCGATGGAGCGCGCGAGCACGCCGATTTCGTCACGCGACGTGCGTTTGAATTCCGGGATCTCGAGCTCGCCCAGGCTGACGCGGTCGGCGAACTGCGACAGCTTGGTCACCGGGCGGATCACCAGCGCCCACAGCATCAGGTTGAGCACCACGGCGATCACCGCGAACACGATGCCGGTGGAGGTCATGAAGACCTTGAACGCCTTGTTGGCACGATCCAGCGGCACCTGGGTCGGCACCGAGATGATCTGCGCGCCCACCACCTCATTGAGCTGCCAGCCGAAGCCGTTGGCCTGGCCGTAGCGCTCGATCAGCGTGGGCGGCGCGGCGTCGATCGTGCTGTGGCACTGCAGGCAGGCCGGGTTGCCGATGCGCAGCGGCCGCGCCACGTAGAACGAGCGGCCGGTGGGCGTGTCGCGGTCGCCGACGATCTCGGTGGTGTCCTTGTTGTTGCGGAACTGGTTGACGATGTCGGTCTCCCAGTCCACCGCGCGGTTGCGCGGATTGGTCGGGTTGAGCACCGCCTCCTTGTAGGCGTATTCGGTGTGCTTCTGGCGCAGGCCGTTGAACACCTCGGTGGCCGAGAACGCGGGCACGGTCTGCGGCAGGAAGGTGTATTTCATCTGGGTCTGCAGCAGCGGCGCCACCTGGCCCGAGGTGTAGGTGCGGGTGGCGATGGCGGCGTCCATCAGGAGGCGCGCGCTTTGTGCGATCTCTTCGCGCGCATTGCGCTCCAGCAACTGCCACGACACCTGGCTGATGGCCGCCAGCCCGGCGACGAAGATCAGCAGGAAGATCAGGTTGAACTTGAGCAGCAGTCTCATCTTGGCTCTCCAGGGTGCGACGTCAGCGGGTCACCGCGGTGGTGGCCGCAGCCGAGGCGGCCGACGCCGCCTTGGCAGGATCCTTCGGCAGGTACTTCTCGGGGAACAGCACCGGGTCCCATTCGGGATGCGACGACAGGTTGGCGATCAGCGCGGAGCGGAACGCCGGCTCGCGCGCCTTGGACCGCCAGCGCTCGATGAACTGGCGCCGGAACGGCGACTCGGCCTTCAGCCAGGGCTCGACGTCGGCGTAGGTGAAATCCGGCGCCGGCTTGGGCTGAACCTCGCGCTCCTTGTACTTGTCGGCCCGCAGGGGCAGCGAGTCGCGGAATGCCCGCGGCAGGTCGGCCAGGAACTGCGGCGGCGGGCTGCCGCCGAGCGTGCCGCGGGTGGTGCCCGGCGGGCGCCGATACGTCTGGCCCTGGCGCACGCCGATCGCCGCGTTGGCGGGACGCTCGGTGAGCTTGATGTCGCCGCGTTCGACGAACAGCGTGGCCTCGCCGGCTTTCAGTTGCATCACCACCACACCCGGCAGCAGGCCGATCTCCAGCAACGGCGAGCGGAAGTCGAAGGCGCGCGCGTTGCCGTCCTTGCGCGCATTGGTCAGCTTGAGCCAGCCGCCCAAGGCATACAACGTTCTATCGGCCTTCAAACGGACAGGGCCGCCGATCATCACGTGCGCATGGGGGCCCACGCTGAGCACGGTCTGCTCGATCAGCTCGATCTGCGCGAAGCCGCCGTCGCCCGTCTCGACGATATCGCCCTGCTGGACGCGCACGCCCTCGGCCGCACGCCAACGGCCGGCGCCACGGGTGATGAGGGCGTCGCCTTCAAGGATCGTGATGGTGCCGGCCACGTCCGCGGCAGCGGCGCTGCCGGCGGCCATGAGCGCCGCCCACAGCAGAAGGATCCCCCTCAACATGCACAGACCTCCGGACCGAACGTGCAGGCAAGAACGCGAACACGTTGTGACACACAATCTAGGTGGTGCGCTCATCGAGTGTCAATCCTGCTAAAGGGAGAGACAAACGGGGTTGCACGCAGAGGGTACCCCCTAGGATGGGCGTCGACGTCATGTCACTCGAACCACGGTCGTCACGGTGATCGGCATACGGGTTGTCTCCTGGGCGGGCACGACGCCCGCGACGCCGACCACGGTCTGGTTCGGCGCCGCCGGCGGCGACATCGGCCGCAGCGCCGAGTGCACGCTGTCGCTGCCCGACCCCGAGCGCCACATCTCGCGCCGCCACGCCGCGGTGGTGCACAAGCAGGGGCGCTACGTGCTGCAGTCGCTGTCGGCCAACGTCGCGCTGTCGCTCGACGGGCTGGCGATGGCGCCCGGCGACGAGCGCCCACTGGCGCCCGGCATGCGCATCGCGCTGGGCGCCTACACGCTGGAGGTGCTCGACGAGCCCGAGCCGCTGTCGATGCCGCGCCAGCCGGCGGCGGTCGCCCCTGCGCCGCCGCCGCTGCCCCCGGCGCCTGCGCCGGCGGTGCCGCGCCCGCCTGCGCAACGCCCCCCGCAGGCGTCGGCGCCGGTGCCGTTGGCGCCGTCTCCCGCCGCCTCGACCAACGAGCGTGCCGAAGTCGACTTCGTGGTCGGCGACACCGGTGCGCTGGCGCGCGGCGCCCTGCCGGCGCCGACCGTCGACGACTGGGCGCGCGCGCTGCAGAACGGGTTGGGCGTGGCCACCGGCGCCCTGCGGCCCGAGCACGCCCAACGGATCGGCCAGCTGTTGCGCGCGATGACGCGGGGCACGCTCGAGCTGTTGACCGCCCGCGTGGTGGCCAAGCGCGAGCTCGGCGCCGCCGCCACGCAGCTGCGGGCGCGCGAGAACAATCCGCTGAAGTTCTCGCCGGACGTCGACGCCGCGCTGACCCACCTGCTCGGCCCCGCCGAGCCGGGCTTCCTCGAGCCGCGCGCTGCCGTCGACGAGGCGTTCGACGACCTGCGCGCCCACCAGGTCGCGCTGCTCGCCGGCATGCGGGCGGCCCTGGACACCGTGATGTCGCGCTTCGACCCCGAGGCGCTCGAACAGCGCCTGGCGCCCGGCGGCGCGTTGGAGAACCTGATCCCGGCCAATCGCCGCGCCAAGCTGTGGGGGGCCTACGGCGAGGAGTACGCGCGCATCGTCAGCGAGATCGAGGAAAACTTCGACGCCCTGCTCGGCCCCGCCTTCCTCAAGGCCTACCAGGCCCAGCTGGAGGCCCTGGCGGCCGACCGCCGGCGCGGCAAGCCCTGACCGGGCGCGGACGCCGCAGCCTCACCGCAAGCCACTGCTCGGTCGGTGGCCCCAAAGCCGCATCCGGCTAGGGTTGACCGCCACTAGGGTTGGCCGCAAAACAAGTTGAACCGGGCCGCCGGGGCAGGCAACCCAAAGGGGTAGACGACCTTTTCGCCCCTGGAGGACACCATGCCGCGCCTGTTGCCGACCGCCGCCGCCCTGCTGCTCAGTGCCGTCGCCGCGCTCGCCGCCCACGCCGGCGAGGTCAAGGTGTTCCGGACCAGCGAGACCGTGGATCCGACCGAGGTCGCCCGCATTCTCGGCCCGGCGCCGATCAAGATGCGTTCGCTGCGCCTGCTCGACGACGGCCCCGCCGCGACCACCGTGCGCCAGGCCGCCGGCCCGCAGGCGCTGGCCCTGCCGATCCCGTTCGCGTTCGACTCGGCCGACATCCTGCCGCAGGCCCGGTCGCAGCTCGACGCCATCGCCGCCGGCATCCGCCTGCTGCCCGCTACGCAGAAAGTGGTGATCGAAGGCCACACCGATGCCGTCGGCAGCGAGGAGTACAACGACGAGCTGTCGCAGCGCCGTGCCCAGTCGGTGCGCCGCTACCTGGTGGCCACCCACGGCATCGAGGCTTCGCGCCTGGAGGCCGAGGGGATGGGCAAGCACCAGCCGCTGCCGGGCACCAGCCCGACGGCCAGCGAGAACCGCCGCGTGCAGTTCCGCGGCGAGTAAGCGGGACCCAAGAGCCCCCATCCACGGCATCACCGGCACCATCGAGGTGATTACCATGCGCGCACGCCAATCGACCACCACGCGCAGCGGATGGACAACTCACAAGTGCTGCGGCTGCTCGGCCGCATCGAACAAGCCGACCAAGGCGCGTTCCGAGAGCTCTATTGCGCGTTCTCGCGCAAGCTCTACGCCTACGTGCTGAGGCAGCTGTCGGACACCGCGCAAGCCGAGGAAATCGTGGCCGATACCCTCTATGAAGTGTGGAAGGCACCCGCCAAGTTTCGCGGCGAGTCGCAGTTCTCCACCTGGCTGATCGGCATCGCGCGCAACAAGGTGCTGATGCACTGGCGCGGCCGCAAGCCCGACGCCGACCACGAAGACGTGGCCGACCTGGCCGAGCAGCTCGCCTCCGACGCGCCGGGCGCCTTCGAGCAGATGGCTCAGGCCCAGCGCAGCGACGGCGTGCGCACCTGCATCGACAAGCTGAAGGCCGACTTCCGCGAATGCGTGCACCTGGTGTTCTACGAGGGCATGGCGCTGGCCGACGTGGCCCGCATCCAGAACATCCCCGAGGGCACCGTCAAGACGCGTCTGTTCCACGCCCGCCAGAAACTGAAGCAATGCCTGCAGCGCATGCTCGCCCGTGAAGGCGAAGCGCCGCTGGGAGAACCCTCATGAAAGACCGATTCGACGAACTGCTGCCCTTCTACGTCAACGAGACGCTCGACGAGAGCGACCGCGCCTGGGTCGACGCCTACCTGCGCGAACACCCGAAGTCGGCCGCCGAGCTGCAGTGGTATCGCACGCTGCAAGAGACGATGCAGCGCGACGCCCCTGCGGTGTCGGCCGAGGTCGGCCTCGACAAGGTGATGGCGCGCATCCGCGCCGAACGTGCGCCCGCCCGGGCCGCGACGCGCCAAGCCCCGGGCTTCGGCGAGCGCCTGCGTGAGTTCTTCGCCTCGATCACGCCGCAGCCGCTGCTCAAGCCGGCCCTGGCCGGCGCGCTGGCGGTGGTGGTGGTGCAGGGCCTCGTGATCGCCAATCTGGCCACCAGGCCCGACGAGAGCAGCGAGATCCGCGCCCACCGGCCGACGGTGGTCGACCCGGGCCCGTTCCTGAAGGTCAACTTCAAGGCCGACGCCCGCGAGGCCGACATCCGCATGCTGCTGGTCGAGGTGGAAGGCTCCCTCGCGGGCGGTCCTGGCCAGCTCGGCGACTGGTACGTGCGAATCCCCGAGGCGCGCATCGCCGCGGCCGCCGACAAGCTGAAGGCCAGCGCCATCGTCGACGGCGTCGCACGCGTCGACGCGTTGCCGCAGCGCCAATAGTGGCAGCCAGGAACGAGCGCACCATGGACCCACGACGCCGGCTCCTGCTCACCGCCTTCGGCTGGGCCGCCGCAGCGCCGCTGCTGGCGGCCACCACGTCGGCGCGCGCCGCCGCCGGGTCGCGCGTGGCGCTGGTGATCGGCAATGCCGCCTACAAGGTCGGCGCGCTGAAGAATCCGGTCAACGACGCGCAGGCCGTCGCCGGCTCGCTGCGGGCGATGGGCTTCGAGGTGACGCAGCGCGAGAACACCTCGCTGCGCGACATGATCGAGAGCTTCCGTCAGTTCTCCGTGCAGGGCCAGAACGCCGACGTGCGCGTCGTCTACTACGCAGGCCACGGCCTGCAGGTGAAGGGCAAGAACTACCTGCTGCCGGTGGACACCGAGATCCGCGCCGAGGACGAAGTGCCGACCAAGAGTGCCGACCTCAACGAGTTCCTCAACCGGCTGAGCGCGATCAAGAACGGCATCAACGTCGTCATCCTCGATGCCTGCCGCAACAACCCGTTCTCCGGCGTCGAGATCGTCGGTCCGGATGGCCGGCGCCTGAAGTTCCGCGGCGCGACGCCGTCGGGCCTGGCACGCGTCGAGGCGCCGCTGGGCACGATGGTCGCGTTCTCCACCTCGCCCGACGGCGTGGCGCTCGACAACCCGCAGGAGAAGAACAGCCTGTTCGCCAAGCACCTGCTGCAGCAGATGCAGGAGCCCGGGCTGCCGGTGGAGATCCTCTTCAAGCGCGTGCGCCTGGCGGTGGCCAGCGAGACCAACCGCGTGCAGGTGCCGTGGGAGAGCTCCAGCCTGACCGGCGACTTCTGCTTCCGCACGCTCGGCAGCGGCACCTGCAGCTCCGGGCGCTGAGCACCCCGTTCTGCTCCCCCTTGCTTCTTGGCTGCGCCGGACTCGGCTGCACGCACGGCGTGCGGCCCACCGGCGCCGTTGGCCCGTGAATCAGCCGCAGCGCTTGTCCGCGAACGCCGCCAGGTCGGCGGCAAAGCGACCCGGCTCCTGGCGGTGCGGCGAGTGCGCCGCCTCGCGGTAGGTGCGCACCGTGCCGTCGGACAGCGTGTCGCGGTAGTACTGGTCGAGCGGCAGCCCGCCGTAGTGGTGGCTGGCGCCGCCGAGCACGACCATCGTCGGCACCGTGATCCTGGCGATCACGTCGCGGAAGTCGGCCTCGACGAGGCTCTCCAGCATGGCGATGAAGCGGTCGACGCCGCGCCGGCAGGCCAGCTTGGACATCAGCCAGCGGGCCAGGCGGCCGGCCAGCGAATCGCGCGAGGCTGCCTGCCTCAGCGGCGTCACCTTGGCGAGGAATTCCGTGGTCACCGTCTCGGCGAAATCGCTGCGCAGGCGGCCCAGCGTCTGCTGCAGCTGCGTGCGCGACAGCGAGCCGAAGAGGCCGAGCCGCCAGTGCTCGTCGCTGGTGATGCGCGGCGACTGATCGATCAGGCACACGCCGGCGATGCGCGCCTGGCCGTGGTCCTGCAGGTACTTCATCACCACCAGCGCGCCCATCGAATGGCCCACCAGCAGCGGCCGCTGCAGCGCCAGGCCGTCGATGACCTGCGCCACATCGCGCGCCATTTCCTGCAGCGACGGGTTGCGCGCGGTGGCCGCGCGATCGCCGTGCCCGAGCAGGTCGAAGCGATGGATGGCGTGCCGGTGGGCGAGGCTCCCGATGACCTCGTCCCACTCGTGGCGGCTGCCACCCAACCCGTGGATCATCACCACCGGGCGGCCCTCGCCCGTGACCTCCACCGCGATGACTTCCCCGCTGGCCAGCGGCACATCGAGGCGGCGCACCGCCAGGCGGGGCGTCGCCCCCAGCTTCCCAAGCAGGCCGTCCATGCCGAGGCCGCTCAGGTTGCCCAGCGCGCGGGCCACGTCCGCGACGTCGGACACCAGCGCAAAGCCGGGCTTCGGCGTGGCGGTGTCGGCGGCAGTCATGATGATGGGCATGTGGGATCGGGTCTTGCACCTCTGTTGCCTCGCGCGTGCGCCGGGTTCAGGGGGCCGCCGCGCCGAACCTTTGGCGCGCCGGCGCGCTCCAAACGCCGTGCGTGCCGCCGCCCTGGTGTCGTTGCTGCTCGCGCTGCCGGCCTGGGCCTCGGAAGCCGACATCCAGTCCAGCGCCTGCCGCGACGCGCTCGCGGCGCTGCAGGCGCACGAGGCCACGATGGGCGCCGCCTCGGCGCCGGGGCGGCCCGACCGGGCGCCGATCGCCGCTGCCGATGCCACCTGGCGCGCGCTGCGCGCCAAGGCCGCCCACCTTTGCCTGGGCGGCGCCCCCGACGCACCGCCGCCGCCACCGCGCGGCGCGACCGTGCCGATCGCGGTGCCGTCGGTCACCGCAGGGTCGGCACCGCCCCTGCCCGCGACACGCGCACTGACGTCGCCGCTGCCGACGCGCACGCCGCCGGTGGGGGTGACGCTGTGCGACGGCTCGGGCTGCTGGACCCACGACGGTGAACGCCTGCCGCAGGTGGGCCGCAGCCCGTTCGACCCGCGGGTGCACTGCAGCGTGCAGGGTCGCGTCGTGGTGTGCCAGTAGGCCGGCGCGTCGCGCTCAGACCTCGGCGGCCATCGCGGCGCGCACCTCGTCGCGCACCGCCTCGGTGAGCTCGGCCTTGAGCAGCGCGAACTCCGGCGCCGTCTTCACCGAGTAGTGCCGCGGATGCGGCAAAGGCACCGCGCGGTCGAGCTTGATGCGCCCGGGGCGTGCGCTCATCACCACCACGCGCGAGCCCATGAACACGGCCTCGTCGATGTCGTGGGTGACGAACAGCACGGTCTTGCGCTCGCCCTCCCAGATGCCGAGCAGCAGCTCCTGCATCTGCTCGCGGGTCTGGTGGTCGAGCGCACCGAACGGCTCGTCCATCAGCAGCATGCGCGGGCCGTTGGCCAGCGCGCGCGCCAGCGCGGTGCGCTGCTGCATGCCGCCGGACAACTGCTTGGGATAGTGGCGCTCGAAGCCGCGCAGGCCCACCTTGGCGATGAAGCCCTGCGCCACCTCGAGCTGGCGCGCGCGCGGCCAGCCCCGCTCGCGCAGCCCGAAGCAGACGTTGTCGAGCACGCTCAGCCAGGGGAACAGCGTGTAGCTCTGGAACACCATGCCACGGTCGGCGCCGGGGCCGCCGACGCGCCGGCCGTCGAGCAGCACCTCGCCCGCGCTGGGGTGGTCGAGACCACCCACGATGCGCAGCAGCGTGCTCTTGCCGCAACCGCTGGGGCCGAGGATGGCGATGAAGTCGTTTTCGGCAACCTGCAGGTCGGTGGACTGCAGCGCCAGCGTGTCGCCGAATCGACGCGCGACGCCGCGAATCGAGAGGATGTTCATCGGGCTCTTCCCCTCAGCGTGCGAGCTGCGCCCACGGGAACAGCCGCCGGTTGGCCCACTTGAACGCGAAGTCGCTGACCAGCCCGATCAGGCCGATCACGATGATGCCGAAAATGATCTGGTCGGTCGCCAGCAGCGCCTGGCTGTCGGTGATCATGTGGCCGATGCCGCTCGACGCGCCGATCAGCTCGGCGACGATCACGTAGGTCCACGCCCAGCCGAGCACCATGCGCAGCGTCTCGGCGATCTCGGGCGCCGCCGCGGGCAGCAGCACGCGGCGGATCAGCGAGCGGTCGGTGACGCCGAGCGTGTAGGCCGCCTCGACCAGGTCGCGTCGCGTGTTGCCGACGGTCACCGCGAACATCAGCACCAGCTGGAAGAACGAGCCGATGAAGATCACCGCCAACTTCTGTGCCTCGCCGATGCCGGCCCACAGGATCAGCAGCGGGATGAAGGCGCTGGCCGGCAGGTAGCGCGCGAACGAGACGAACGGCTCGAAGAACGCCTCGATCGGCTTGTAGGCGCCCATCGCCACGCCCAGCGGCAGAGCCAGCACCGCGGCGATCACGAAGCCGCCGAGCACGCGCCACACCGTCATGCCGATGTCGTGGGCGAAGCCCATCTGCGCGAGCAGCGTCCAGCCGCTCCTGACCATGGTGATCGGGTCGGCCAGGAACGTCTTCTGCACGAAGCCGCCGAGCGTGGCCAGCGCCCACAGCGCGACGAAGACGACGAAGAAGGCCACGCCGAGCGCGGCACGCGCGCCCGGCGCCACCGGGGTGAGTGGCTTCATGCCGGTGAAGCGGCTACTTCAGGAAGCGTGTGTCGGCCAGCTTCGACAGGTCGGGCACGCTCTTGATGATGCCGGCCTCCAGCAGCAGATCGGCGGCCTCCTTGCTGAACTGGGCGTGCTCGCCGGCGAAGAACTTCTGGTTGGCCTCGCGATCCTGCCAGCGCAGGTACTTCTGCGACGCCTCGAACTGCTCGCCGCTCTGCTTGACGTCGGCGCCCATGATCTCGAAGCTCTTCTTCGGATCGGCCTTGATCATCGCCACCGCGTCGAAGTAGCCATCGGCCAGCGCCTTGGCGGCCTTGGGGTTGTCCGCCAGGAACTTCGGCGTGCAGCCGAAGGTGTCCATCACCATCGGATACTCCAGCGTGGTGGCGATGATGGTGCCGGCCTCGGGTTTGGCGCGCACGGCGCTCAGGTACGGCTCGTAGGTCATCGCCGCGTCGATGCCAGCGGTGCCGGCGATCATCGCGTTGGCCGCCGCCTGGGGCTCGAGGTTGACGACCTTCACGTCCTTCACCGACAGGCCGTTCTTCTTGAGCATCCACGCCAGCGTGAAGTACGGTGCCGTGCCCGGCGCGCTGGCCGCCACCGTCTTGCCCTTGAGGTCGGCGATCTTCGTGATGCCCGGCTTCACCACCATGCCGTCGGCACCATAGCTCTTGTCGAGCTGGAAGATCTGCGTCGTGGCCACGCCGTTGGCGTTCCACACCACCCAGGTCTCGACCGTGGTGGCGGCGCACTGCACGTCGCCCGAGGCGATCGCGAGGTGGCGGTCCTTCTGCGGGATCTTCTTGATGTCGACGTCGAGCCCGTGCTTCTTGAACAGGCCTGCTTCCTTGGCGAGCGTGAGCGGCGCGAATCCGGTCCAGCCGGAGATCGCGA
>DATJYZ010000191.1:0-3896 GCA_035499355.1 Burkholderiaceae bacterium
CCGACCCGAACGGGAGAGCGGAACTCGAACTGGCTGCCGGCCCACATGCGCCGCGGCAGCGGCACCGGCGGCAGGAAGCCGCCGCGCTTGGCGTGGCCGTCCGGGCCGATCTCGCTCTGGCGGTGCTGCGGCAGGAAGTACAGCCAGTGCCACAGCGGGAACAGCGGCGTGCCGTTCTCGACCGCGATCGCGGGGTGGTCCAGCGTCGCGTTCAGGCCGCGCACCGGGGCGGCGGTGATCTGGTCGCGCAGCGTCTCGCTGCGGCCGATCCAGTCGGTGAGGTTGTCGCTCATCACGGGTCTCCTTCGGTAGGGGGTCGCGCTCAATCAGCGGTCAGCCCGGCACGCTGCACCACGCTCTTCCACTTCGCCAGCTCGCTCTTGACCAGCGCGCCGAGCTGCGCCGGGGTGCTGCTCTGCACGTCGGCGCCGTGCTCCTCGATGCGCTTTGCGATGTCCTTGTCGGCGAGCACCTGGTTCAAGGTCTTGTTGATCTGGTCGACGATCGCCTTCGGCGTCTTGGCCGGCGCAAACAGGCCGTACCACTGCTGGACTTCGACGCCGTCGACGTCCGCCTCCTTCATCGTCGGCACGTCGGGCAGCATCGCGCTGCGCTTCGGGCCGGCCACCGCCATCGCCTTGAGCTTGCCGGCCTTCACGTGCGGCAGCGCGGTGAACAGGCTCGGGAACATCACCTGCGTCTGGCCGCCGATCGTGTCGCCGATCGCCGGCGCCGAGCCCTTGTACGGCACGCCGAGCATCACCACGCCGGTGTTGAGCTTGAACAGCTCGGCGGCGTAGTGCGGCGCCGTGCCGTTGCCGGCCGAGGCGTAGGTGAACTTGTCCGGCTTGGCCTTCAGCTGCGCGACCAGGTCCCTGACGTCCTTGAACGGGGCCGCGGCGTTGGCCACCATCAGCGTCGGCGACGAACCGACCAGGCCGATCGGCTCGAAGTCGGCGATCGGGTCGTAGCGCAGCGTCTGCAGCGCCGGGTTCATCGCGTGCGTCGCGATGTAGCCGAACATCAGCGTGTGGCCGTCGGGCGTGGCGCGGGCGACGAACTCGCTCGCGATCGAGCCGTTCGCGCCGGCACGATTGTCGATGATGATCGTCTGCCCGAGCAGCGGCCCGAGCTTCTGCGCGATCGTGCGCGCCATCGCGTCGTTGCCGCCACCGGCGGCGGTCGGGACCACGAGCGTGATCACCTTGTCGGGGCAGGCGAAGGCCGCTGGTGCGGCCGTCAGGGCGGAGGCGGTGGCCGCGGCGGTGCGAAGCGCCTGCACGGGTTTGATGGGCGTGTCCGCTGGGACGGGTTTGGAAAAGACGTAGTCCGGGAGGTGCAGGTCGCCCTGCATGATCTTGCGCGCCGTGCGGACCAGCGCGGCACGCTGGATGCGGGCGTCGTCGTCGGCGCCGTCGACCTGCACGTCGACCTCGATGCGGCCTTGCGGGTGCAGCACGGCGATGCGGCGCTGGCCGCTCGTCGCACGGTCGCTGCTGGCGACGGTGCCCGGCAGCGCGAATGCGGTCGCGACGCCGATCGCCCCGGTGACGGCATGCGAGGCGTGGCAGCGCCGGGGCGTGAAGTAGCGCGAGGTGATGCTGTCGTCGTCGTCGCCGGCGCTCACGATCACCGGCTTTGGCACGACGCTGCCGGACACGTCGCCCAGCCCCATCGCCCGTCCGGCGGCGCGCCGCAGCGCCTCGATACGCTCCAGCAGCGGCCGGTTCGCGTCGAGTTCGGCGGGTGACTCGCGGCCACCCAGACCAAGGTCCCGTGCCTGCACGATGACCAGCGGCATCGCGGCGTCGATGCAGGTGACCTCCAGGCCCTCGATGCGGTCGATGCGCTGCCCGGTCGGGAACAGCGAGCCGGTCACCGAGCCCCAAGCGTCGAGGAAGTTCAGGCGGATCGGCGCCGCGGTGCCGGCGACGCCGTCGATGCCGGTGTCGCCGGCGTAGGTGACGCGCCGCCCCGGCGTCAGCACGGTGACGTCGATGCGCGAGCGCGTGTTGACGTTGAACACGCGCACCGTGGTCTCGCCGTCCTGCGCGTCGACGAGGCCCTGCTCGATCGCGAACGGCGCGACGCCCGACAGCATGTTGCCGCAGTTCGGCCGCGTGTCGACCGACTTGTCGCCGACGCCGACCTGCGCGAACAGGTAGTCGACGTCGCAGCCCGGCTGCGACGACCTCGACACGATCGCGACCTTGCTGGTCAGCGTGCTGCCGCCGCCGACGCCATCCACCTGCAGCAGGTCCGAGGCCCCGATCGCGCCGATCAGCGCCTCGTCACGCGCGCTGTCGTCCGCCGGCAGCCAGTCGCGCAGGAAGAACGGGCCGCGCGACGTGCCGGCACGCATCAGGACGCAGGGGATGACTCGGTTCATGGAGCCGGATCTTCGGTGCCCGCATTGCAAAAGAGAATTGCATCTTTAAGATCAACTGATCCACGAGCAACATCAATCGACGGGCATCTCCATGGCCATCAACTTCGACCTGAACGACCTGCTCGCCTTCCGCGCCGTGGCCGAGCTGAGCAACTTCCGCAAGGCGGCCGACTCGGTGCACCTGTCGCAGCCCGCCTTCAGCCGGCGCATCGACAAGCTGGAGCAGGCGCTCGGCGTGCGCCTGCTGGAGCGCACGACGCGGCGCGTGATGCTGACCGCGGTCGGGCGCGACTTCGAGCGCAAGGTGCGCGAGCTGCTCGACGACCTCGATGCGACGCTGCTCGGCATCCGCGGCGTCGCGGCGACGCGCATGGGCGAGGTCACGGTCGCCTGCGTGCCGTCGACGGTCTACTACTACCTGTCCGAAGTGATCCGCCGCTACCACGAGCGCTGCCCGAAGGTGCGGGTGAAGGTGCTCGATGCGGGGGCGAACGAGGCCTTGGCGGCGGTGGCCCGCGGCGAGGCCGACTTCGGGCTCAACTTCATCGGCGCGCAGGAGGGCGAGCTCGAGTTCAAGCCGCTGGTCGAGGAGCGCTTCGTCGCCGCGTGCCGGCGCGACCACCCGCTGGCCAAGGCGCGCCGCGTCAGCTGGGCCCAGCTCGGTCAGTACGACTTCATCTCGGTCGGCCGGACTTCGGGCAACCGCGTCCTGCTCGACCAGGCGCTGGCCGGGCTGCCGAACCGGCCGCAGGCGATCTACGAGGCGCAGCACGTGACGACCACGCTCGGCCTCGTCGAGGCCGGGCTCGGCGTCGCGGCCGTGCCGTCGATGGCGATGCCGGGACCGGATCACCCGCTGCTGGTCAGCCTGCCGCTGTTCGATCCGGTCGTCACTCGCAAGGTGGGCCTGATTCGTCGTCGCGGACGTTCGTTGTCGCCCGCGGCGCAGCAGCTCTACGAGCTGTTCGGCGAGGTCAGGAAGCGTCCGCGCAGAGCTTCCGATGGCCTGGATTCACGCACCTCGAGGCCCGCGTGAGTTGCGGGATCCGGGGTGCGTCCGGTTTCCGCTCACGCGACGGCGAGCCGATCAGCACCCGGAAAGGCGTCGGGGCCCTGCTTCCCGCGGTCCGTGTCATCTCGTGTCCTCGCGCATTCCTTGATTTGTAGCGAGCAGGCGGCGCGGTAGTCACTGCCAGCCGCGCCCGCTGTCCACCACGCCAACGTTGATCCAGGCCCACTCATCCCGGATAAAGCTCACACGCAGTGTCTTGACTCCGCCGGCCGCACGACCGCGAATCGCCTCAGTCAGTCCCGTCGAGGCGGCGTTTGCGGCCGCTGAGCATGCCCGCCGGCAGGTTCTCGCGCCACAGGATGCTCATCGTGACAACGCCCGCGAGGTGCAGCACCCCGCCGCGAGCAGCACGTTCGACAGCCACAGGTGCAGGCCCTGCACCGTCTCGTCGCCCCAGAACGCATCGAGGCGGCTCATCCAGCCGGTGAGTCCGAG
>DATJYZ010000192.1:0-4336 GCA_035499355.1 Burkholderiaceae bacterium
GTGCCCAGCCGCGTCACGCAGGCGAAGAGCCTGGGACCGTTCGGCAGCTCGCTCGGGCGCTTTCACGCCAAGGCGGCGGCGGTCGATGGCAAGGTGATGTTCATCGGCTCGTTGAATTTCGATCCACGCTCTGAGAAGCACAACACCGAGCTCGGCCTGCTGATCCGCAGTCCGGAGCTGACCGCCCAGTTGAAGAAGATGGCCGAGCTGGTGCAACGCGAAGGCGCCTACCGCGTGCTGCTGTCCAAGGACAAGAGCAGCCTCGAATGGCACCTGCCCACGGCCGAGGGCGGCACGCAGGTGCTGACCGAGGAGCCCGACAGCACCTGGTGGCAGCGGCTGTGGCTCAACCTGGTCGGTCCGCTGGTGCCCGAAGACGCGCTGTGAGCGGTGCGCCGACCGGGCGGTTGCTGATCGGCGTCGACTTCTCCAGCCGCCCGACCGCGCGCAAGCCCATCGTGCTGGCGCGCGGTACCCGCACGGGCGCGTCGGTCGCGCTGGCGGGCCTGGATCGCTTCGACAGCCTCGACGCGTTCGGTGCCTGGCTGAGCCGACCGGGCCAGTGGGTCGGCGGCTTCGACTTTCCGTTCGGTCTGCCGCGCGAACTGGTCGAACACCTCGGCTGGCCCACCGACTGGCTGGCCTGCATGCGCCACTACGCCGCACTGCCGCGTGCGCAGATCCGCGACACCTTCGCCGCCTTCTGCGCGGCGCGGCCGGCCGGTGCGAAGTTCGCGCACCGGGCCTGCGATCGGCCGGCCGGCTCGAGCCCGTCGATGAAATGGGTCAACCCGCCGGTGGCCTACATGATGCACGCCGGCGTGCCGCTGCTGCTCGACGCCGGCGTGCACCTGCCCGCGCTGCACGGCGGCGATGTGCGCCGCGTCGCGCTCGAGGCGTATCCCGGCCTGCTGGCGCGCGAGATCATCGGCGCGCGCTCGTACAAGAGCGACGACCCCGCCAAGCACACCGACGAGCGGCTGCTGGCGCGCATCGCGATCGTCGATGCGCTGCTCGACGGGCGCACGCGCCTCGGCCTGGCGCTGCGATTGCAGCCGCCCCAACGCGACGCCCTGCTCGACGACGCCTCGGGCGACGCGCTCGACGCCGTGCTGTGCCTGCTGCAGGCCGCATGGTCGCTCGACCGGCCGCGCCACGGCCTGCCGGTGGACGTCGACCCGCTCGAGGGCTGGATCGTCAGCGCGTGAGCCGCCATGGAATGATCCTGCCATGAGCGCGCGCCCCCTCGACGCCGAAGCCTGGTTCGCCAGCCGCGGCTGGCAACCGTTCGCCTTCCAGCGCGAGGTCTGGGCCGCGATGGCCGCCGGCCGCAGCGGCCTGCTGCACGCCACCACCGGCAGCGGCAAGACGTACGCGGTGTGGATGGGCGCGCTCGCGCGGGCCGTGCCCTCGACGGGCCTTCAGGTGCTGTGGCTGACGCCGATGCGCGCACTAGCCGCCGACACGCGGCGCGCGCTGGAGCTGCCGTTGCCCGAGATGGCGTCGACATGGTCGGTCGGCCTGCGCACCGGCGACACGCCGGCCAGCGAACGTGCCCGGCAGGACCGCAAGCTGCCCACCGCGCTGGTGACGACACCCGAGTCGTTCACGCTGCTGCTGACGCGCGCCGATGCGCACGAACGCCTGGGCGCGGTGCAGACCGTGATCGTCGACGAGTGGCACGAGATGGTCGGCAACAAGCGTGGCGTGCAGGTGCAGCTCGCGCTCGCGCGGCTCAAGCGCTGGAATCCGCGGCTCGTCGTGTGGGGCCTGTCGGCGACGCTCGGCAACCTGGCCGAGGCGATGCAGATGCTGCTGTCCCGTGACGACGGCGCGCTCGTGCAAGGCAAGCTGGAGAAGCCGCTGGTCGTCGACACGCTGCTGCCCAGGGAGCCCGGCCGCTTCTCGTGGGGCGGCCACCTCGGCGCGCAGATGGAGGAGCCGGTGGTGCACGAGATCGAGCGCAGCGGTACCACGCTGGTGTTCACCAACGTGCGTTCGCAGGCCGAGATCTGGTACCAGATGCTGCTGCGCTCGCGGCCCGATTGGGCGGGCCGGATCGCGCTGCACCATGGCTCGCTCGACCGCGAGGTGCGCGAGTGGGTCGAGCAGGGGCTGAAGGCGGGCACGCTGAAGGCGGTGGTGGCGACCTCGTCGCTCGACCTCGGCGTCG
This sequence comes from Burkholderiaceae bacterium, assembly GCA_035499355.1. Lineage (GTDB taxonomy): Bacteria > Pseudomonadota > Gammaproteobacteria > Burkholderiales > Burkholderiaceae_C > JAEUPI01. Next base: position 2,174 of record DATJYZ010000192.1, read on the forward strand.
ACTTCCTGCCGGTCGAGCGCGTGCTGCAGATCGGCTCGGCCAAGGGCGTGGCGCGACTGCTGCAGCGCGCGGGGCGCTCCGGGCATCAGCCGGGGCGCGTCAGCCGCGTCACGCTGGTGCCGACCAACACGCTCGAACTGGTCGAGGCGGTGGCCGCCCGGCGCGCGGTGGCGGCTGGTCGCATCGAGAAGCGTTTTGCGCCCGACAAGCCGCTGGACGTGCTGGTGCAGCACCTGGTGAGCATGGCGCTCGGCGGCGGCTTCGTCGCCGACGAACTATTCGACGAAGTGCGCAGTGCGTACAGCTATCGCACGCTGACGCGCGACGAGTTCCAGTGGGCGCTCGACTTCGTCACCCGCGGCGGCTCGAGCCTCAAGGCGTACCCCGAGTACCACCGCGTGGTGCAAGGCGACGACGGCGTCCATCGCGTCACCGACCGCGGCATCGCGTTGCGCCACCGGCTGCAGGTGGGCACCATCGTCAGCGAGGCGTCGATGCTGGTGAAGTGGCTTTCCGGCGGCACCATCGGGCAGATCGAGGAGGGCTTCATCGCGCGGCTCAACAAGGGCGATCACTTCGTGTTCGCAGGCCGCGTACTGGAGTACGTGCGCACGCAGGACATGGCCGCCTACGTGCGCAAGGCCAGCAAGAAGTCCGGCATCGTGCCGGCCTGGGCCGGCGGCAAGATGCCGCTGTCGAGCGAACTGGCCGACGCGACGCTCGAGGCGCTGGAGTCGGCGCGCCAGGGCGACTTCTTCGAGCCCGAGTTGCAGGCGGCGCAGCCGATGCTCGACGCGCAGTCGCGGCTGTCGAAGCTGCCGACGCCGAAAACGCTGCTCATCGAGCAGCACCGTTCGCGCGAGGGCCACCACGTGTTCCTCTATCCGTTCGCCGGGCGCTACGTGCACCTCGGTCTGGCGAGCCTGCTGGCATGGCGCCTGTCGCGCACGCAGCCCAACACCTTCAGCATGAGCTTCAACGACTACGGGTTCGAGCTGCTGGCGGCGCAGCCGCTGGACATGCGGCCGCTGCTCGACGGCAGCGCGTTCGACGATGCCGAACTGCTGCACGACGTGCTGGCCAGCCTCAACAGCAGCGAGCTGGCGCTGCGGCGCTTTCGCGAGATCGCGCGCGTCGCCGGGCTGGTGTTCACCGGCTACCCCGGGGCGCCGAAGAGCACCAAGCAGCTGCAGGCGACGTCGAGCCTGTTCTACGAGGTGTTCCGCAAGTACGACCCGGCCAACCGGTTGCTCGACCAGGCCGACGCCGAGGTGCTGGCGCAGGAGCTCGACATCCGCCGCCTGCGCGCCAGCCTGAAGCGCATGCGCGCGCAGCGCGTCGAGACGGCGGTGCTGCGCGTGCCGAGCCCGTTCGCGCTGGCGCTGATGGTCGAGCGCTTCCGCGAGGAGCTGTCGACCGAGAAGCTGGCTGACCGGTTGGCCCGCATCCTCCAGGAGGCCAACGACGTGATCGATGCGCCGGCCGTCGCGACGGCATCCGCTCCCCGCAGCGCTCGCAACGCGCGGCGCAAGATCGACGCATGAGTGCGCCTTTCCGCTCCCCAGCGCGAATCCGGCAGCGCGTCGCGCGCAGAGTCGTCCAATGAGCCGCTGGGGCAAGCTGCTGAGCCGGGCCAACACCGCCAGGCTGGCGACCCACCTGCTGGCGCTGTGGAAACTGTTCCGCCACCCCGAGACGCCGCGCGTGGCCAAGCTGGTGGCCGTGCTGGTGCTGGCGTACGCGCTGAGCCCGATCGACCTGATCCCCGACTTCATTCCGGTGCTCGGCCTGCTCGACGACGTGATCCTGCTGCCGCTGGGCATCGCGCTGGCGGTCAAGCTGACGCCGCGCCATCTGTGGCTGGCGCGCCTGGCCGAGGCCGAGCAGGGCAGCGACCAGCTGCCGCGCTTGCTGTGGGGCGCCGCCATCGTGCTGCTGATCTGGCTGACGATCGTGGCGTTGTTGACGTGGTGGCTGGTCTCGACGGTGCTGACGGGGCTCGTCGATTGAGTCGGCTGGCTACGATCGTGCTGTGCTGAGGCTGTTGAACTTCGTGCTGTGCCTGGCGATGCTCGGCCTCGCCACGCTGCAGATCGCCCGGCCCGACTGGTGGCTGTGGATCGGCTTCTTCCTGGTACCGGCGTTCTGGGCCTTCGTCGCCGG
>DATJYZ010000193.1:0-5060 GCA_035499355.1 Burkholderiaceae bacterium
GGGCTCGGGCTGGCGATCACGCGTCATTTGGCGCGCCTGATGGGCGGCGACACCGGCGTCGAGAGCGAACCGGGACACGGCAGCCGCTTCTGGTTCGACGCGCGGCTCGAACCGGCGCACGAGGAGCGCACCGGCGACACCGTGTTCGGCAGCGACGACTTCGATGCCGAGCCGGCGGATTCGCTGCGCGCGCTCGAGGCGCGATTGCGCCAGCAGCACAGCGGCGCACGCATCCTGCTGACCGAGGACAACGCCGCCAACCTCGAGGTGGCGCTCGAGTGGCTGCGCGCCGCCCACCTGCAGGTCGACGTGGCGCTCACCGGCGAAGAGGCGGTGCAGGCCGCCAGCCGCACCCGCTACGACCTGATCCTGATGGACGTGCAGCTGCCGAAGATGGATGGCCTGCAGGCGACGCGCGAGATCTGCGCGTTGCCGATCCAGCGCGACACCCCGGTGCTGTCGATGACGGCCAATGCCTTCGGCGAAGACCGCATCGCGTGCGAGCAGGCCGGCATGCGCGATCACATCGTCAAGCCGGTCGATCCGGAGCTGCTGTACCGCACCTTGCTGCGCTGGCTGTCGCTGGGCGCGAGCGCGGGCAAGCCGGCGCCGGTGACCGGCGGCCGTGCGACCGCGCCGGCGCCCGCCATCGAGCGCCCGGCCGACACGGTGCACGGCCTCGACGAGTCGGCGCTCGAGCGCTACTTCGCCGGCCGCGTCGACGTCTACGAACGGGTGCTGCGGCAATTCGTGCTCACCTACCGCGGCGGCATCGCGGCGTTGAACGCACCGCCGACGCCCGAGGCGAACGACGAGGTGCGGCGACAGGCGCACTCGCTCAAGGGCGCGAGCGCGGCCATCGGCGCCAACACGCTGTCGGCGCACGCCGCTTCGTTCGAGCGCGACCTGCTCGACGGCGTCGGCGCGAACGAGCTGGCCCGCAGCGCGCGCGCGCTGCTGCGCGAGCTGGCACGGGTGGTGGCGACGATCGACGCGCGACTGGAAGCGCCGCAGAGCCGGCGCCCGGCGCCGGCCACCGAGCCGGCGTGGCTCGATGCCGAGCTCGACCAGTTCGAGGCCCTGCTCGAGAAGGCAGACTTCGCGGCGCTCGGGCGCTACCGCGAACTGCAGGATGCCCTGCTCGGGCCGCTGGGCCCCGAGAGCCGGCGGCTGCGCGGGCTGCTGCAGCGCTTCGAGTTCGCGCAGGCGCTGCAGGTGCTGCGCCAGCTGCGCGCCGCGCAGCGCGAGAGCCACGACGTCGCCTGAGCAGCGACGGCGAGCGCGGCATTCGTCACGCTGGCACGCAGGCGGCGTGGCGCGCATGCCGCACGGCCGCGGCGGCGAACGTGTGGGATTCAACACCGGCAGCCCGCACGACCCCGCGATCCCCTGGCGAGGGGGCATGCAACACACACCGCGACGCCTACCGTGGCGACATTGGCAACGCCCACAGGGAGACGACGATGGCGCCCACCACCTTGCCCAAGCTTCTGAGCTCCACGACGATCCTGCTCGCGCTGGCGGGTGCAGCGGCCGTGGCCGCGCCCACCGACGTGGTGTGGGTCGACAACGACAGCTTCGCCCTCAACGGCTGCGCCGGCAGCGACGAGCTGCCCGGCAGCGAAGACCCCCAGGTGCTGATGCGCGCGCTGCGCGAACGCGGCCTGGCCGACGCCGCGGTGCGCCTGAATGGCAGGCCGGCCTCGAGCGCCACGCTGACGCCGATCAGCGCCAGCCTGCGCTGCGACGGCGCGCCGTCGTCGGTGGTGTTCCGCCTGTCGACCTTCGATCGCAGTGGCCAGGCCACGACGAGCAACCTGGTGAGCCGACTGCCCGCGCCGGGCACGCCGGTGGCGTCCAACCGCTGAGTGATCTCGCGGCCGCGAGGCCGCCGGCCATCGCGCCGCGGCTATGCTGCGGGCAATGACGTCGCCCCACCGCCGCAGCGCTGCCGAACAGACCAAGCTCGACACCGCGCTGACCACGCTGTTCGAGCAGCACATCCGCTTCAACCAGGTGCTCGGGCTCAAGCTGCTCGGGCTGCGCCCGCCCACGGTGCGGTTCGACATGCGCCCCGAGCTGGTCGGCCATCAACTGTCGGGCCGGCTGCACGGCGGCGTGATCTCGGCCACGCTCGATGCGATGGGCGGCCTGGCGCTGATGTGGGGCATCGGCGAGCGACATCCCGACGAGTCGGCGGCGCAGGTGACGCAGCGCTTCGCGCGGCTGGGCACGATCGACCTGCGGGTCGACTACCTGCGCCAGGGCATCGGCCGGCACTTCATCGCCAGCGCGGAAGTCATGCGCCTGGGCGGTCGCGTCGGCACGACGCAGATGAAGCTGGTCAACGACGACGGCACGCTGATCGCCACCGCCGCCGCCGCCTACGTGGTCAGCTGAAGACGGCCCCGAGGCCGTTTCGGCGAGACTCACCTCGCGCGGCGAAGTGAAGGCGCAGAGCGCCGGCCGGAGCCAAGGGCTCACTTGAACGGGTTGTAGCGTCCTTCTCGCCAGGGCGCATGCGGCGCGAAGCTGACGCGCCGCCGCTCGACGAGCCGCTCGACCGCCGGCGCGTCGGGAGCCTCGCCGGTGCGCCAAGCCGCGCTCTCGGTGCGACCTTCGACGATCTCATAGCCCATCAGCGCGAGCAGCCGCTCGCCGAGGAAGATCGGGCGCGCGTTGCCGTACCAGTCGACGCAGCTGGCCTTGCAGCCGTCGTCGCGCACGCCGCCTTCGCCCGCGTTCAACTGACCCAGCGGCGTGAACTGCAGGTCGCGATTGCGCAGGAACAGCACCGACGCCGAGCCCTGCGCACCGGCATAGACGCCGCGTCGTCGTGCGCCCGCGCCGAGCACCGGCAGGCCGAGCACGCCGTCGTCGCCGGACTGCGCGCGGTAGAAGAAGCCGTGGCTGCGCGTCTCGCCCTGCGCGACGCCGGGCTGCACGTGGCGACCCGCGGGCCGCGCGTCGCCGCGCGCCAGGCGGACGGCGCTGAAGTGCAGATCGGCGCCCGACGAGCCCACCAGCACCGCATCGCGCCCGAGCGCTTCGATGCGCTCCACCGCGTGCCCCGGCGACAGCGCGATCGCCCCGCCGGCGCCGGCGTAGCGCAAGGCCCACGCGGAGTTGCCGTTGACGTCGCGCGGTCCGCCCCACAGCAACCAGTCGCCGACGAAGCGGTTCTGCACGACGCCGGCGACGGTGGCGGGCACACGCCGGTAGTGCTCGGCGCGCGCGCTGCTGATGCGGTCGCCGAACTCGGCCAGCGGCACGCGCAGCAGCGCCATCGCACCCGCCGTCGACTCGCCGCCCCACATCGCGTCGCCGCGGCCCGACTCGCGCAGCAGCACGTTCAAGTGGCCGCCCTCCTCGAGAAACGACATCTGATCGATCGGCACGCCGACGGTCTTCAGTGCGCTCGGGGCCGCGCCGTCCAGCGGCAGCCGGAACACGGCCGACAGCGAGCGCGGCGGCTCCGCCCGCGAGTCGGGCACGGCTGGCCGGCGGCGCCAGCGGCTGGTCCAGACGTAGACCGAGCCCTGTGCCACGTAGAACACGCGGGCCGCGGGCCCCAGCACGGCGGTGGATTCGCAGCGCAGGTCGTCACCGCCGAGCTCGCAACGGGTCACGGTGTGCAGCGCCAGGGTCTCGCCAGGTTCGAACTCGTCGTCGCTGCGGTAGACGCGGGTGGCCGGCACGATGCGCTTGAAGGCCGCGGCGTCGGCGCCACCCTGCCAGCGCCGCAGGGCCGGAAACTGCTGCCAGGGCTCCGGAGTCCACGGCGACAGCAACGTCGGCGTGTAGAAGACCAGGTGGCGCCCGATCAGCCGGCTCGCGTAGTTGCGCGAGCTGTAGTAGTCGAACGACCGCAGGTGGTGCGTGGCACGGTAGCGCAGCGCGCCGTCGCCGCCGAGCTCGAACAGGCCGATCTCGGTGCCGCCACGCGCATAGGAGTAGCCGATCACGACCACGTCGCGACCCGACACCAGCAGTTCGTCGTACCAGGCGCCCTGCGGATCGCTCCCTGGCGCGTAGGCATCGACGGCGGCCACCGGCTGGAGTTGATCACCGCCGACACGCACCGTGAACAGTCGCCCGCGCCGCAGCACGATCAGGAAATCGCCGGCTCTCTTGACGATGCCGCCCTCGTCGACGCCAGCGGTCTGGACGTTGGTGATCGAGTCGGCCGCGGGGGCCTGTGCCGTGGGTGCTGCTGGGGCCGCCTTCGCGGCCGACTCCGCCTTGACCAGGGCCTGCAGGTTGCTTGACAACTCGAAGACCCGGCGCTCGCCGCCACCGGCCCTGGAACGCTCCCGCCAGCGCTCGAGCGCAGCGCGCATCTGTTGCTCGCTGTCGTACGGCAGCAGGTGGGCGTTGCCCAGGGCCCGCGCCATGGGCGGGAACGAGCCGGCGCTGGCCAGGGCCAGGCTGCCGGTCAACAAGCTTCGTCGTTGGATCGTCATTCGCGGCCTCCGCTCGATGGGGACTGGCCGACTCGAGCGCCCTGTTGCGGAACGCTCGGCAGGTGTCGGCTGCGGCGTTGAACGGCGCACGCGACCCCGCGGGGTTAAGCCCCCGCATCCGGGTTGACCACGATCAGCAACTCTATTGAGAAATATTCGTGTTTAGATTAGACTGCTCCCGCAGCCCCAGCCTCCAGCCAGCCGCCATGATCGTCTGCCTCTGCCACCGGGTTTCCGATCGCGACATCGAGCGCGCGGTTGCCGCGGGTGTGCGCTGCTTCGAGGTGCTGCAGGACGAGACCCGGCTGGCGTCCTCGTGCGGCTGCTGCCACGACTGTGCGCGCGAGGTCTTCGACGCCGCCATGGCGTCGCCGTGCGCGCGTCGCACCATCCCGGTCCGAGCGGTCGCCACCGTCGAGCCATGACTCCGCGCGTTGCGCGCGCCCTGTGCGGGGCCGTGACGGCGCTCGCGCTGGTGGCCTGCGGCGGCGGCACGGCGGAGCAGGAAGCGCCGGCCGCGACCACCCTGTCGGACCAGGCCGCGCTCGGCGAGCTGATCTTCAAGGACGTGTCGCTGTCGGCCTCCGGCCGTCAGGC
>DATJYZ010000194.1:0-13647 GCA_035499355.1 Burkholderiaceae bacterium
CGCGCTGGCGTAGTACGGATGGGCCTGGTGCTCGAACTGCTGCAGGATCGGCTTCTTGAACGCGGCCTCTTCGTCGGCCGACCACGTACCACCCTTGGCCTCGATGCCGTCGCGCCGCACGGTGGCCAGCACGCTGGCCGCCTGCTCGCCACCCATCACGCCGATGCGCGCGTTGGGCCACATGAAGAGAAAGCGCGGTGAATACGCTCGGCCGCACATGCCGTAGTTGCCGGCGCCGAAGCTGCCGCCGATGATCACGGTGAACTTCGGCACCGTGGCGGTGGCCACCGCGGTGACCATCTTGGCGCCGTGGCGCGCGATGCCTTCGTTCTCGACCTTGCGGCCGACCATGAAGCCGGTGATATTTTGCAGGAACACGAGCGGCACGCGGCGCTGGCAGCACAGCTCGATGAAGTGCGCACCCTTCTGCGCGCTCTCGGAGAACAGGATGCCGTTGTTGGCGACGATGCCCACCGGCATGCCCTCGATGTGCGCGAAGCCGGTCACCAGCGTCGAGCCGAAGCGCGCCTTGAACTCGTCGAACTCGCTGCCGTCGACGAGGCGGCCGATGATCTCGCGCACGTCGTAGGGCTTGCGCGTGTCCACCGGCACGATGCCCAGCAACTCGTCGGGCGACAGCTTCGGTGGCTGCGCCGGCAGCAGGCGCAACGGCTGCGGCTTCTTCCAGTTGAGGCTGGCGACGATCTGGCGCGCGATCGCCAGCGCGTGCAGGTCGTTCTCGGCCAGGTGGTCGGCCACCCCGGACAGCCGGGTGTGCACGTCGCCGCCGCCGAGGTCTTCGGCGCTCACGACTTCGCCGGTGGCGGCCTTCACCAGCGGCGGGCCGCCGAGGAAGATGGTGCCCTGGTTGCGCACGATGATGGTCTCGTCACTCATCGCCGGCACGTAGGCGCCGCCGGCGGTGCACGAGCCCATCACCACCGCGATCTGCGGAATGCCCTGCGCGGATAGGTTTGCCTGGTTGTAGAAGATGCGGCCAAAGTGCTCGCGGTCGGGAAACACCTCGTCCTGGTTGGGCAGGTTGGCGCCGCCGGAGTCGACCAGGTAGATGCACGGCAGACGGTTCAGCTGCGCGATCTCCTGTGCGCGCAGGTGCTTCTTGACGGTCAGCGGGTAGTAGGTGCCGCCTTTCACGGTGGCGTCGTTGCAGACGACGACGCACTCGACGCCCGCGACGCGGCCGATGCCGGTGATCACGCCGGCCGAAGGCGCGGCGTCGCTGCCGTCCTTCTCCTTGTAGACGTTCAATGCGGCCAGTGGCGCCAGCTCGAGGAACGGCGTGTCGGGATCGAGCAGCCGCTCGACCCGTTCGCGCGGCAACAGCTTGCCGCGCGCGGTGTGCTTTTCGCGCGCCGCCGACGGGCCGCCCTGCACGATGCGCTCGAGCTGCGCGTGCAGGTCGTCGACCTGTGCGCGCATCGCCGCGGCGTTGGCCCTGAACTCGTCGGCACGCGGGTTGAGCTTGCTCGCCAGCTGCGGCATCACATCGTCTCCGCGAACAGCTCTCGGCCGATCAACATGCGCCGGATCTCCGAAGTGCCAGCGCCGATTTCGTAGAGCTTGGCGTCGCGCCACAGGCGCCCGGCAGGGTAGTCATTGGTGTAGCCGACGCCGCCCAGCGCCTGGATCGTCTCGCCGGCCATCCAGGTGGCCTTCTCGGCCGCGTAGAGGATGGCGCCGGCCGCGTCCTTGCGCAGCGTGCGCGCGTGGTCGGCGCTGTCGCAGGCGCGGCCGACCGCGTAGACGTAGGCGCGACAGGCCTGCAGCGTGGTGTACATGTCGGCCACCTTGCCCTGCATCAACTGGAACTCGCCGATGCTCTGCCCGAACTGCTTGCGCTCGTGCACGTACGGGATCACCACGTCCATGCAGGCCGCCATGATGCCCAGCGGACCGGCCGCGAGCACCGAGCGCTCGTAGTCGAGGCCGCTCATCAGCACCTTGGCGCCGTTGCCCTCGCCGCCGAGCACGTTGTCGGCCGGCACCGCGCAGTCCTGGAAGAACAACGGGTAGGTGTTGGAGCCGCGCATGCCGAGCTTGTCGAGGTGCTGGCCGTGCGTGAAACCCTTGAAGGACTTCTCGACGATGAACGCGGTCATGCCGCGCGCACCCATCTGCGGCTCGGTTTTGGCGTAGACCACCAGTGTGTCGGCATCACCACCGTTGGTGATCCACATCTTGCTGCCGTTGAGCACGTACGTGTCACCGTGCCGCTGCGCCTTCAGCGTCATGCTCACCACGTCGGAGCCGGCGCCGGGCTCGCTCATCGCCAGCGCGCCGACGTGCTCGCCGCTGATCAGCTTGGGCAGGTACTTCCGCTTCTGCGCCTCGCTGCCGTTGCGGTGGATCTGGTTGACGCAGAGGTTGGAGTGCGCGCCGTAGCTCAGGCCGACCGCGGCGCTGGCGCGGCTGAGCTCCTCCACCGCCACCATGTGCGCCAAGTAGCCCAACGCAGTGCCACCGTAGGCTTCGTCGACGGTGAGGCCCATCACGCCGAGCTCGCCGAGCTTGCGCCACAGGTCCGCCGGGAAGTGGTTGGCGCGCTCGATGTCGGCCGCGCGTGGCGCGATCTCGGCTTGAGCGAAGTCGCGCACGGCGTCGCGCAGCATGCCGATGTCGGCGCCGAGGTCGATCTGGAAAGTGGACTCGAACACAGTGGTCTCCTGGCGGTCAGGTTCTTACTTGAGCATGACTCAACTAACAGTCAAAGCCCGGCCCATATCGGCGCCGCGGTTGCAAGCGTAACAGAGCAAAGCTTGCGGCTCAAGCCATTATTGAGCCATACTCAATTCCAAGCCGTCCACCCGCCTTGCCACACGATGCCAGAACCTCTTCTCACCTATCGCGGCACTGTCTACCCCTGGCACTGCGACCACGTCGGCCACATGAACGTGATGTGGTACGTCGGAAAGTTCGACGAGGCCAGCTGGCAGTTGTTCAACGCCATCGGCCTCTCGGTGCCCTACCTGCGCAGCGCCGGGCGCGGCATGGCGGCGGTCGATCAACACATCTCGTACCTCCAGGAACTGCACGCCGGCGCGGTCGTCAGCGTGCGCACGCGGCTGCTCGAAGTCAAGGAGCGCAGCGTGCGCTTCGAGCACGAGATGGTCGACGACACCTGCGGCGCCGTCGCGGCGCGCACCACGCTGAAGGCCGTGCACCTGGACGCCGTGCAGCGCAAGTCCACCGCCTTCGCCGCGGCCGTGATCGCCAAGGCGCACGCGCTGGTCGCCGCCACCACGGCGAGTGCCTAGGCATGCGGCGATGAAGGCATCGCGCCCGGTGTCGCGCGGCACGGCGGCCAAGGCCCAGCGCCGGGCGCCGGCCGGCGCCAAGGCCGAGCAGCGCGTGCGCGACATCGTGCGCGTCGGCCGCGAGGTGTTCTCCGAGCGCGGCTACGAGCGAGCCACGATCACCGAGATCGCGCAGCGGCTGGGTGTCAGCGAAGCCACGGTGTTCACTTACTTCCGCGGCAAGCGCGAACTGTGTGTGCGGGTGATCAGCGACTGGTACGACGAGATCACCGCCGAGATCGCCGACGAGCTGCCCACGCGCAAGCCGGTGCGCGCCCAGCTCGAGTTCTTCGTGCGTGCGCATCTGCGGCTGTTCCTCGGCCACGGCAAAGGCATGTGCGCGCTGGTGCTGTCGGAAGGGCGCGACACGGGCTCGGCCGATCTGGGCGCCGCGGTGCTGCCGCTGCACCGCCGCTACACCGCGCCGCTGATGGACCTGCTGGCACGCGGACAGGCCGACGGCTCGGTCCGCAGCGACGTGCCGTTGCGCCTGCTGCGCTCGCTGGTGCTCGGGCCGATGGAGCAGATGCTGTGGGAGGCGGTGTCGAGCACCAAGCCGGTCGACGTCGACGCCGCCGCCGGCGCACTCAGCGCGCTGTTGTGGGCCGCGATGGCGACGCCGGGCAGTGAACTGGCGGCGCTGCGCGCGCTGCGCGGCCACGTGGCGCAGGCGCTCGACCAGGCGGCCCAGTTGTAGCTCCATCGGAGCGCCAGCGCACGGCGACCTCGCCGCGCCGAGCGCTTCTCGAGGTACGGCCGACTTTGCTGCGGGCAGCAGGATCGATGCGCCGGCACTTCCGGCGAAAGCCTCGGTCACGCCGCTACGATGTCCGCATGCCCCGCTCCACCCCCGCGTGCTGCACGGCGGCCTTGCTGTTGTTGGCCGGCGCGGCCGTCGCGGCGGCCGAAGCCCCCGAGGTCCCACGCCACCTGGCCCTGGCGCGTGAGCTGGTCCAGAACGTCCAGCCCGAGGACAACCAGTACGTTCTGGGCGGCGAAACCATCACCTTTCCGGGCGACGCGGGCTCGAGCCGCTACGCGATGAAAGCCGATTGTTCGGGATTCGCGCTCGCGCTCTTCGCCCGCTCCGGCTACGGCATTCGCACGCAGATGCGGTTTCTCGTCGACACGCCCAGGCGCAGGCGTCCGCGGGCAGAGGATTTCGTGCTGTCCATCGAGGAGGAGCGCGGGTTCAAGCGCATCCTGTTCGTGGCCGACGTGCGTCCCGGCGACATCTACGCGCACGCGATGCTCTCCAAGCAGGACCAGGCCGAGACGGGCACCACGGGCCACGTGATGATCGTGGATTCGGCGCCGCGGAAAATCGCGCCGCAGCCCCCGCTCATCGCTGGCACCGAGCAGTACGCGCTCGACGTCATCGACTCCAACGAGGAGATGCTGGGCAGCGACGACACGCGTGTCGCCCACGGAAGCAAGCCGGGACTCGGGCGCGGCACCATCCGCATGTATGCCGACGCGGACGGGCGCCTCGTCGGCTGGGCGCGTACCTTCAAGAAGGCGATCTTCTATTCCTACGACCCGCGCTTCAAGTCGGACAGCCGCAAGGCGCGCAAGGCCGCGGTCGGGCGGCCGGTGACCTAGCTTCGCGCGATGCGCGCGTGGAACTTGCAAGAGCTCGACTCGAGTGCGCGTGTCGATCAGCGGCCGAGCGCGCGGCCGTGTTCGTCGGTCCGTGCTCAGATCCCGCGCGTCAGCCGCAGCACCGCCTGCGCGAACACGGCCGGCTTCTCCTGCGGCAGGTTGTGGCCGGCACCGGGCACCACGACGTGCTCGCGCGCGCCCGTGAAACGGGCCGCCTGCGCGGACGCCGGCGCCGCAGACCGCACGCCGTCGTCGGTGCCGTCGAGCGTGATCGCCGGGACCGTGATCGGCGGCTGCGTCGCGAGTTGCCGCTCAATGTCGGCGTACGCCGGGTCGCCCGGCACGAGGTTGTAGCGGTGCCGGTACGAGTGGATCACCACGTCGACGAAGTCCGGATTGTCGAACGCGGCCGCGGAGCGGGCGAACGTCGCGTCGTCGAAGTGCCAGGACGGAGACCAGGTCTCCCACAGCAGCCGCGCGAGCTCGCGCCGGTTGCGGCGCAAACCATCGCGCCCGCGCTCGGAATGAAAGTAGTACTGGTACCAGTACTTCCGCTCGTTGCGCGGCGTGTCGGGCTCCAATGCGCGCGCGTGGTCGAACAGGTTGTAGCCGTTGTACGAGACGAGGCCGGCGCAACGCTGCGGCCACAAGGCCGCCACCACGCAGCACGCGCGACCGCCCCAGTCGTACCCCGCCAGCACGGCGCGCGGGATCGCCAGCGCGTCCATGAGCGCCAGCAGGTCCGCGCCGAGGGCCGCCTGCTCCCCGGAGCGTGGCGTCGAGGCTTGCAGGAACCGGGTCGGCCCATAGCCGCGCAGGTAAGGAACGATGACCCGGCAGCCTGCTTCCCCCAGAAGCGGAACGACGTCGGCGTACGCATGGATGTCGTACGGAAAGCCGTGCATCAGAAAGACTGGCGGGCCGTTCGCGGGGCCTGACTCGTGGACCGCGATGGCGAGTGCGCCGGCCTCGATGGTGCGCAGCGGACTCAGCGCGTTCATGCACGCGCGCGTCAGCGCTTGGCCACGGCCATGCCCTCGACGGCCTTGAGCGTGTTCGTCACGTGGCCCTCGGGACTCATGCTCTGATGGCTGTAGGCGATGCGTCCGCCGCGGTTGATGACGTAGGAGATGCGGCTGGCCATGCCGGGCATCAGCATCATCTTCGCATCGTAGGCCTGGATGACCTTGGCATCGGGGTCGCCAGCCACCGCGAACTGGCTACGGCACGCCTCGATCGAAAAGCGGCGGATCGTCTCGGCGTCGTCGTTGGACACGCCGATCACCGTGGCGCCCAGCCCATTGAACCGCGGCGTGGCCTCGGCGAAGGCGTGGGCTTCGATCGTGCAGCCGGTGGTGAAGGCCTTGGGAAAGAAGTACAGCACCACCGGCCCGCGTGCCAACGCCTCGGCGAGCGAGAACTTGAAGGCCTTGCCGCCCAGGGCGGCGTCCAGCGTGAAGTCCGGGGCACGCTCGCCGTTGGGCAGCGAGGCCCATGCCGCCGGTGCCAAGGCGGCCGGGCCGAGTGCAACGGCGGTCGAGAAAGTGCGGCGATCCATGTGCGGCTTCAGCGGCCGAGACACCGCGAGTGTGCCTGCCCGTGCGCGACCCCGCGGCGCGGCGGGGCATCGCGACACGCAAGCGTTGCCCGTCCTACCCGAACACGGCGCCGACGTTGGCGAGCGCGAGCATGCCGATCAGCGCCATCAGCACCGCCGCCACGCGGTGCAGCCCCGTCATCGACAGGCGGCGCGACAGCGCGTCGCCGAGCCAGACCACGGGCGCGTCCGCCAGCAGCAACCCCACGGTGGTGCCGGCGACCACGCTGGCGAGGTCGGGAAAGCGCGCCGCCAGCGCCACCGTGGCGAGCTGCGTCTTGTCGCCCACCTCGGCCAGGAAGAACGCCACCACGGTGGTGGCGAACACGCCCCAGTGTCCTGCGCGCGCGACCGCAGCGTCGTCATCGTCGAGCCGATCTGGCACCAGCATCCAGGCCGCCATCGCGATGAAGCCCAGGCCGACCACCCAGCGCAGCGTGGTGGCGCCCAGTTGCAGGGCGATCCAGTGCCCGAGTGCGCCGGCCAGCGCGTGGTTGGCCAGCGTCGCGACCGCGATGCCGGCCACGATCGTCCACGGCCGCCTGAAGCGCACCGCCAGCACCAGCGCGAGCAGCTGGGTCTTGTCGCCCATCTCGCCCAGCGCGACCACGCCGGTCGACCACAGAAACGCCTCGAGCATCAGCGCCGGCGCAACCCCAACGCCATCACGGCACCGACGACGATCAGCGCGCCCAGCCACTGCAACGGGCCGACCACCTGGCCGAGCACCAGCGCGCCCAGCAGCAGCGCCGCCACCGGCTCGACGTTGAGGATCGGCGAGTTGCTCACCGCGCCGAGCTTGGGCAGCAGCGTGAACACCGCGGTGAACGCGGTGCCGTACAGCACGCTGAGCGCGATCAGCCCCCACCAGCCGGCCGGCGCGTCGGGCCAGTGCAGGCCGCCTCCGGCGATGCCGGCCGCCAGCGCGAGCACGCCGACCACCGCCATCGTGAAGGCGCTGCGCGCGCGGCCGTCGAGGTCGGCCACCTCGTGCTGGGTGAGCGCGAGCACGAGGCCGAAGCTGGCCCCCGCACCGAGCGCGAACGCGATGCCGGGCCCGAACGTCGCCCCGGCGGCCGCACCGCCGCCGAGCACGCGCACGATGTCGAGCGCCAGCATGAGCCCGACCAGGATCACCGGGATCGCGATCAACGCGGCGCGTTCCGGTCGCTGGCCGTAGAACACGCGCGCCGCCAGCGTGGCCCAGATCGGGTAGCTGTTGAACACCAGCAGCGCCAGCCCCACCGGCATGCGTGCGACCGCGGCGTACAGACACACGCTCTGCACCGTGACCAGCAGCGCGATCAACACCATGAAGCGACGGTGGCGCGCGGTGTGCCTCAGCGGCACACCCTGCCACGCCACCAGCAGCGACACCACCAGCGCGGTGGCCAGGCTGCGCACCGCCACCGCGGTGACGACGTCGACCCCGTGATCGAAGGCGACGCGCGCGGCGACGTGGTTGCTGGCGAACGTGCAGGCCAGCAACAGCAGGGCGAAGAAGGCTTGCGGCTTGAGCGCGGTGGTGGTCATCGGGCAATGGGCGGCGGAGCCTCTCGCGCACGCCGCGCCGGACCACCTGTCACGGCCAGCAGTCTCGCACAGGCCGCGCGCGGCGCCTGCTCACGCGGCGGCAAAGCGGCGTTGCAGGTCGTCGAACGACGCCAGCTCACCCGCGATCGCGCTCGCCGCCACCGTGGGCGGACTGGCCAGCCACACCGAGCCGGGCCCGGAACGGCCGGGGAAGTTGCGATTGATCGCGCTGACGGTCACCTGCGCGTCCGTCTCCGACGCCCCGGGGCCGCAGTTGGCGCAGGCACCGCACGCCGGCTGCAGGATCTCCGCGCCGACCGCGTCGAAGGCCGCCAGGTAGCCCTGCGCCACGCAATGGTCGCGCACGTCGATGGTGCCGAACTGCAGGTAGAGCTTGACGCCGTCGGCGACGCGCAGCCCGCGGTCGGCGGCCCAGCGCAGCACCGCGTGGTAGTGGTCGAAGTCCTCGCGCTTGCCCGCGGTGCACGAGCCGCCGTAGGCGATGTCGATGCGCGGTCGCTCGCGCAGCGCCTGCAAGGCCACGCCGTGCCCCGGGTCGCCCGGCGCCGCGACCATCGGCGACAGCTGCGTGCAGTCGACCTCGATCGTCGCCGCAACCGCGGCGCCGGCGTCGCTGGCCATCCACGGCTCGAGTGCGAAATCGATGCCGCGCCGCTCGCGCAGGAAACGCACCGTCTCGTCGTCGGGTGCGACGAGACCGGTGAAGCCGCCGAGTTCGGCCACCATGTTGCACAACGTGGCGCGCTCGTCGATCGACATCGCCCGCACCGCCGAGCCGGCGAACTCAAATGCCTTGCCGACGCCATCGCCGGCGCGCATCGCGGGCAGCGCGAGCAGGTGCAGCACCACGTCCTTCGCGGTGACCCCGGCGGGCACGGGCCCGTGCAATTCGACGCGCAGCGACTCGGGCGCCGTGAGCCGCACGGCACCGGTGACGAAGGCGTTGGCCATGTCGGTGGTGCCGACGCCGAAGGCGACGCAGCCCAGCGCGCCGGAGTGCGTGGTGTGGGAGTCGGTGCCGGCGATCAGCTGTCCCGGCAGCGCATGGCGCTCGGCCACCAGCGCGTGCGAGATGCCTTGCGAGCCGGTGTTGCCGGCATCGCCCGCGTCGAGCTGCGGCTGCAGGTAGCCGTGGTGCGTGAGACCGAAGCGCGCGACGAACGCGCGGTGCGCACGCGACAGCGCGACCACGTTGCCGACCAGGCCCTGCGCCACGTGCACCGGGCTGCGGTGCACGTACGACAGGTGGTCCTCGAAGGCGACGATGCTGGCGGCGTCGTGCAGGCGCAGCGCGTCGCCGAAGGCACGGTCGAGCAGGTGGGCGCACATGCCGGTGTAGTACTCGTGGATGAAGCGCAGGTCGGCGCGCACGAAGCCGCCCTGGCCGACGGCGAGGCGCGCGGGCGTGTCGGCGGTGGCGATGGTGTGGCGATCGACGATCTTCTGGAACAGCGTGCGCGGCACGGGCGCCGCCGCGTCATCGCCACGCGCCTGCTGCGCCTGCGCGGCGCCATGCAGACGGGCCTTGCCGTACGCAATCAGCCCGCCGGCGCGCACGATCGCCGCGGTCAGCGCGTCGCGGCCGGCGAGCAGCTCGTCGAGGTCGATCGCGTCGCCGCGCGCGATGCGCTCGACGAGGCCGAAGTCGGTGCTGGTGAGCAGCCCCACGTTGTCGGCGTTCTGCCGGTAGATGCGCTCGAAGCTCTCGGCGATCACCAGCCGCACGCCGGCCGAGACCTCGGCCACCACGCTGTGCTCGCGCGAGCTGCCCTTGCCATAGCGCCGCCCGGCGACGACCACCTCGATGCCCGCGTCGCGCACCGCGTTGCGGCCGATCGGCCGCTCGCCGCCCGTCTTGAAGCCGGTGTACGGATGGCGACCCAGCGTGGCATCGAAGTGCACCATCGCCGGCAGCGGCGAGATCTCGTCGGTCGACACGTCGTCGCGCAGCGGCGCCGCGCGCTGCAACGTCAGCGTCTCGCCCGCGAGCTGTGCGCGCACCTGCTGCGGGTCGGTGCTCAGGAACAGGACGCGCGGCGCAAAGACGAGCGTGGTCATGCTGGCATCCTTCGCTACGCGCCTTCCCGCCGTGCGGAGGCGAACCCCCTTTCGGAGCGGCCGCGCAGGGCTTACTGCAACTCGATGCCCGCCTTCTTCACCAACTTGGCGTACTTGTCCCTTTCGCTGCGGAAGTACGACTGCGCGAACTCGCTGGTGCTGACGTTGATCGTGTTGCCCTGCTTGGCCATCGCCTCCTTGACGCCTGGGTCGGCGAACGCGGTGACGATCGCATCGTGCACGCGCTTCACGTCCGCCGCGCCCATGCCCTTGGGGCCGAGCACGCCGAACCAGGCCTCGACCACGTAGCTCGGCAGGCCCTGCTCGGCGATGGTGGGAATCTCGGGCGCCGCCGGCGAGCGCTGGGCGCCACCGACGCCGATCGCGCGCAGCGCCCCGCTCTTGATGTGCTGCTGCACGCTCGGCAGCGCCAGCGTGCCGAAGTCGATCTGGCCGCCGATCAGGTCGGTGACCATCGGGCCGACGCCTTTGTACGGAATGTGATTGGCCTTGGCGCCGATCTCGTCGAGGTACTGCTCGCCGGTGAGGTGCAGGATGGTGCCGTTGCCCCCCGAGCCGTAGTTGAACTGGCCCGGCTTGGCTCTGAGCAGCGCGGCGAACTCCTTGTGGTCCTTGGCCGGCACCTTGTTCGGGTTGACCACCAGCACGATCGGGGTCGCGCCACAGACGGCGATCGCCGTGAAGTCGCCCGGCATGTCGAACGGGATCGATTTGTAGACGCTCGGGAAGATCACCACGTTGTTTGACACCACGCTGAGCGTGAAGCCGTCCGGCGCCGAACGCGCCAGCGCCTGCAGGCCGACGATGCCGCCGGCGCCCGGCTGGTTGTCGACGATCACCGTGTTGCCCAGCGCCTTGGCCAGCGCCGGCTGCGCTGCGCGCGTGATCGCGTCGACGCCCGAGCCGGTGGCGTTGGGCAGGATGAAGCGCACCGTGCCCTGCTGCGCGAGCGCGGAGGTGCCGAGTGCCGCGCAGGCCAGCGCCAGCATGTCGCGCCGGGTGTGAGTGACCGTCATCGTCGATGTCTCCTGGTTGGAATGGGTCGGCGAGCGCTCAGGCCACCGCGTGGCTCTGGACCAGCGCATCGATCTCGCGCGCCGGGATGCCGATGGCGGCGAGCACCTCGTGGGTGTGCTCGCCGCGCTTGGGCGGATTCAGCCGCACGCCCGGACGTTGGCCGTCGAGGGTGAACGGGAACAGCGTCGCCTTCACCGGCTGCCCGGCGCGCTCGCCGTCGGTGAGCGTGATGTCGGCCAGGCCGCCGGTGGCCACGAGGTGCGGGTCGTCGAGCAGCTGTTCGGGCTTCATGATCGGTGCGAACGGCAGCCCCGCCGCTTCGAAGCGGCGCGACAGCTCGGCCGCGCTGTGTTCCTTCAGCCGCTGGCCGAGCTCGGCCAGCAGCGTCGGCCGCGCGCGCACGCGGTCGTTGTTGGTCTTCAGGGCCGGATCGGCCTTGAGGTCGCCGAAGCCCATCGTGTCGCAGAAGGTCAGCCACTGTGCATCGCTGACCGCGGCCAGGAAGATCTGCTCGCCGTCCTTGACGGTGAACACGTCATAGATCGCCCACGGGCTGATGCGCGCCGGCATCGGCGCCGCCGGCTTGCCGGTGATCGCGTACTGCAGCATGTGCTGGCCGACCAGGAACACGTTGTTCTCGTAGAGCGCGCTCTGCACCTCCATGCCGCGGCCGCTGATGCCGCGCTGGATCAGCGCACCGAGGATCGCGATGGCACCGAACATGCCGCCCATGATGTCGTTGACCGACGAGCCGGCGCGCAGCGGGTCGCCGGGGCGGCCGGTCATGTAGGCGAGGCCGCCCATCATCTGCACCACCTCGTCGAGCGCGGTGCGGTGGTCGTACGGCCCGGGCAGAAAGCCCTTCAGGCTGGCGTAGATCAGGCGCGGGTTGTCCTTCGCGAGCGACGCGTAGTCGAGCCCGTACTTGTTCATCGTGCCGGGCTTGAAGTTCTCGGCCACCACGTCGGCGCTGAGCGCCAGCTGCCGTGCCACCGCGGCGCCCGCGGGCTTGTGCAGGTCGATCTGGATGCTCTTCTTGTTGCGGTTGAACATCGGAAAGAAGCCGATGCCCGCCCCGAGCAGCGTGCGCGTGCGGTCGCCGTCGATCGGCTCGACCTTGATCACCTCGGCGCCGAGATCGGCCAGCACCATGCCGCAGGTGGGGCCCATCACCATGTGGGTGAACTCCACCACCTTCAGTCCGGCCAGCGGCTGCGGCACCCGCGTCGTGGGCTCGCTCATCGTTCCTGTCTCCTGCGGCCCTCGGGTGGGCCCGTCGTCGTGTGGCCTCAAACGGCCAGCTGCAGTGTCTTCGGCAGGCCGGCACGCCACAGCGTACCGTGCAGCGTTTCCCCCTCGAGCCAACGCGCCAGTTGCGCGCGCAACGCAAGCAGGCGATCGAAGTCGAGCCCAGTGGTCACGCCCATGCTGGCGAACAGGTAGGCCACGTCTTCGGTGGCCACGTTGCCGCTGGCGCCCGGGGCATGCGGGCAGCCACCGAGGCCGCCCAGGCAGGCGTCGAAGCGGCGCACGCCGGTCTGCCAGGCCGCGAACACATTGGCCAGCCCGAGGCCGCGCGTGTCGTGGAAGTGCGCACAGCTCAAGCGGTCACCCGCCAGCGCGCGCGCCTGCGTGAACAGCCGCGTCACCGCCAGCGGATCGGCATAGCCCACGGTGTCGGCCAGGCCGACGGCTTGGGCACCGGCGGCCAGCGCGCGCTCGACCAGGCGCAGCACCTCGTCAGGCTCGACGCGGCCCTGGATCGTGCAGCCGAACGCGGTGCTGACACCGACCTCGATCGCGCAACGCGAGCCTTTCGCGTCGCGCAGGTCGCGCATGCGCGCGATCTCGTCGACCGCTTCGTCGGGCGTCTTGCGCAGGTTGGCCAGGCTGTGCGCATGACTGGCCGACAGCGGCAGCAGCATCGCGTGCGCACCGGAGTCGATGGCGCGCTCGGCGCCCTTCAGGTTGGGCACCAGCACCGAGACCACCAGTCCCGGCAGCTCGAGCGCGTGGCGCAAGACCTCGGTAGTGTCGGCCAGCTGCGGCATCAGCCTTGGCGGCACGAACGAGCCCACTTCGAGCTCGCGCAGGCCGGCGTCGTAAGCACCTTGCAGCCACTGCAGCTTCTGCGCCGTGGCCATCGTGCGCGGCAGGATCTGCAGGCCGTCGCGCAGGCCGACCTCGCGCACGGCCACCGGCGCGGCCGTGTCGAGAGATGATGGGAGGGAAGGCTTCATGAACGCGCGACTGTAGACATTCCATTCGGCGGCGCCAGCGTTATTTTGGAACCCATTGCGTTCCGGATCGGCATGCCACAATCGCCGCCCCGGTGGCCCATGCGACGCACCCTCGACCCGGTCACTTTGCGCCTGTTCGTCGCCGTCTGCGAGGAGCGCAACATCGCGCGCGCGGCAGCGCGCGAGGCGATCGTCGCATCGGCGGTCAGCAAGCGCATCGCTGCGCTCGAGCAGGCGCTGGGCA
>DATJYZ010000195.1:0-8108 GCA_035499355.1 Burkholderiaceae bacterium
TGGAGAGCGACCGCCTGGTCACGCACATCTGCTACGAGGTGGGCTTCAACAACGTCGCCAACTTCAACCGCCGCTTCCTCGAGGTGAAGGGCATGACCCCGCGGCAGTTCCGCCGCCAGGCTGCGCGGCGGTTCAGCGGCGCCACCGCGACGCCGGCGCCCACCGACTGACCACCGGCATGTTCCTCGGCATTGACCTCGGCACCTCCGAGATCAAGCTGCTGTTGCTCGACGCGTCGCACCGGGTGGTGGCCAGCGCGGGCGCCGCGCTGGCGATCGCGCAGCCGCAGCCGTTGTGGAGCGAACAGCATCCGCACGACTGGTGGGCCGCGCTCGATGCGGCGATGCAGCGGTTGCGTGATCAGGCCGCCGGCGCCTTGGCCGCGGTGCAGGCGATCGGCCTGTCGGGCCAGATGCACGGCGCGGTGCTGCTCGATGCCGGCGGCGACGTGTTGCGCCCGGCGATCCTTTGGAACGACGGCCGCAGCGCGGCGCAATGCGCCGCGCTGGAAGCCGCGGTGCCGCGGTTGCACGCGATCGCCGGCAACCTGGCGATGCCGGGCTTCACCGCACCGAAGCTGCGGTGGCTGCGCGAGCACGAGCGCGACAGCTTCGAGCGCACGGCCACCGTGCTGCTGCCGAAGGACTGGCTGCGCTGGCGCTTGAGTGGCGAGCGCGTCACCGATTGCTCCGACGCCTCGGGCACGCTGTGGCTCGACGTGGGCGCACGACGCTGGTCGCGCGAGCTGCTCGCCGCCTGCGGCCTGCGCGAAGCGCAGATGCCGGCGCTGGTCGAGGGCTCGGCGCCCGCGGGGCGGCTGCGCGCCGAATGGGCGCGGCGTTGGGGCCTGAGCGAAGGCGTTGTGATCGCCGGCGGCGGCGGCGACAACGCCGCCAGCGCGGTGGGCGTCGGCGCGGTGCAGCCGGGGCAGGGCTTCGTCTCGCTCGGCACGTCGGGCGTGATCTTCGTCGTCGGCGAGCGCTTCATGCCGAATCCCCACTCGGCGGTGCACGCGTTCTGCCATGCGCTGCCGGCGCGCTGGCACCAGATGTCGGTGATGCTGTCGGCCGCCGGCGCGCTGCGCTGGGCGGTGCGACTCACCGGTGCCGCCGACGAGGCGGCGCTGGTGGCGCAGGCCGAGGCGACGAGCGGCGCGCAGCGCGCGAGCGCGCCGATCTTCCTGCCGTACCTGAGCGGCGAGCGCACGCCGCACAACGACGCGCACGCCAGCGGCGCCCTGGTCGGCTTGACGCACGCACACGGCCGCGCGGACGTTGCGCACGCGGTGCTCGAAGGCGTGGGCTTCGGCCTGCTCGACGGCTGGCACGCGCTCGACCCCGGGCTGCGCGAGCGCGTGCGCGAGCTGGTGCTGGTGGGTGGCGGCGCGCGCAGCGCGCACTGGGCGCGCCTGCTCGCCGCGCTGCTCGATCGTCCGCTGCTGCAGGTGGAAGGCGGCGACACCGGCGCCGCGCTCGGTGCCGCGCGCCTGGCCTGGCTGGCTGCCGGCGGCAGCGAGCACGAAGTCTGCCGGCCCCTGCCGGTGCGGCAGCGCATCGAGCCCGATGCGCAGTGGCGCGCGGCGATGCTGCCCCGTCATGCCCGCTTTCGCGCGCTCTACCGGCCGCTGCGCGAGACGATGGCGTGATCGTCGTCTGCAGCGAGGCCCTTCCGCGCCGCGGCGAGCTGGGCTGACGGCACAATGGGCCGTCGGCGCGCCTGCAACCGGGCCGCGCCTGCAGACTCACCCCGAGGAGGATGGAGATGGCGATCTCGCTGTACGACGCCACCGTGCGCAGCTGGTTGCAAGGGCTGTCGGCGGCGCACGCGTTCCTCGAAAAGGGCGCGGCGCATTGCCGCGAACACGGCCTCAGTCCCGGTGACATGCTCGCGGCGCGGCTGTGGCCCGACATGCTGCCGCTGAGCTTCCAGATCCACTCGATCGTGCACCATTCGACCGATGCCCTCGACGGCGTGAAGAACGGCGTGTTCCGGGTGACGACGAGCCTGAACGAGCTCGACTATCCCGGCATGCAGGCGCTGGTCGCGCAGACGATCGCCACCTTGCGCGGGCTCGATGCCCAGGCCGTCGACGCGCTGCAGGGCGCCGACATGGTGTTCGAGTTCCGCGGGCGGCAGCTGCCGTTCCGTGGCGAGGATTTCCTGCTGTCGTTCTCGCTGCCGAACTTCTGGTTCCACGCCACCACCGCGTACGACATCCTGCGCCACAAGGGCGTGCCCCTGGGCAAGCGCGACTTTCTCGGGGCGCTGCGCCTGAAGCAATAGGCCGGGCCGGGGGAATAGGCTCGCCAAGGGCAAGAAGGCGGCGGAGCCGTGCGGTCGCTCAGTGCGGATGATCGGTCACCGCCGAGGCGGCGTACGAACCCGGGCTCACGCCGAACCAGCGCTTGCAGGCGCGCGACAGCGCGGGCTGGTCCGAGTAGCCGAGCATCAGCGCCACGTTGGCGAGCGACGGCCGCTCGCTGCGGCCCATGATCTGCACGAAGCGCTCCTTGCGCACTTCCTCGAGCAGCGCCTCGAAGGTGAGCGCTTCTTCCTCGAGGCGGCGCTGCAGCGTCTTGGGATGCATGGCCAGCCCCTCGGCCACCTGCGCCATCGTCACCGCGCCGGCCGGCAGCCACTGGCCGATGAGCGTGCGCACGCGCGCCGCCACCGTGAGCTCCTTGTTGCCGAAATTGCTCTCGAGGAAGCTCAGGCACATGCGAAACAGCATCGGGTGGCTGTACGGCAGCCGCTGCCGCAGCGACAAGCGTGCAAAGCGCATGCCGGCCGACGGCGCGTTGAAGCGGCACTCGCAGCCCATGAGCGCGGCGTACTCGCGCTGGTGACGGCGCGCCGGGTGTGCGAACGACACCGACAGCGGCTTGATCGTGCCGCCGCCGATCCACTCCATCAGCATGGCGATGCGCGCCAGGCAGAACTCGGTGGCCTGCACGTGGCTGCCGACCGTGCTCTTGGGCTCGACCAGCAGATCCACCGCGTCGTGCCCGGATGGTGTGATCGTCAGCCGCATCGACGAGCCGTACACGTAGTCGTAGCGCACGCCGAGCATCAGCGCCTCCTCGAGCGTGCGGGCGTGGCGCAGCATCAGCGTGAACGGGCCCTCGAGGTCGTGGAATCCGCGCTGGCGCACGAACTCGATGCCCAGCAGCGGTGATCGCGCGTGCGCGGCCGCGTTCTCGAGCAGGCGCGAGAACGCGATGAAGCGGATGTAGCCCTCGGGCTCGCGCAGCATGGTGGCCGACAGCCCGACCGCGGCCAGTTCCTTCTCGGGGTCGAGGCCGCGCGATTGTGCGAACTCGGCGAAGCCGTTGAGCTCGTCCGCCTTGACCAGATACGCCATGCCCCTCGACCCGTCCGTCCGTCGGCCTGCGCTCGGCCACCCCCTCTCGGAGCGTAGTGTCCTCGCGGGCCAATCATTTGTCCCCGATTGCCAATACCCCCGGCAATCGCCTTCGGATCATTGGCGACCCCTTCGACGCCCACGCCCACCGTAGAGCGCGGCGCGCATCGTACAGCCAATACTTCCCTGGAGATTCAATGAAGCAGGTTGCCAAGTTCGGCGTGTCCGCCATCGTGGCGGCGGTTCTCGCCGCGTGCGGCGGCGGTGGCAGCGACTCGTCGCCCGCGCCGGCCACCAACACCAATACCGTGACCGTGACCGCGGACAAGATGACGACGACCGCGCTCAACGCGATCCTCAACAGCGCTGCCGACGGCAGCACCATCTCTCTGCCGGCGGGCAAGTACACCTTCCTCGGGCCGCTGCAGCTGGCCAACAAGAAGGGCATCACCATCGTCGGCGCCGGCAACGGCTACGACCCGACGCGCGCGACCATCCTGTCGTTCAAGAACGCGCTGACGCAGAACGGACTGTCGGCCTCGCAGGCCAACAACCTGACGCTGCGCGGCTTCGCGATCGAAGACGCGTCGGGCAACGGCATCTTCGTCACGCAGTCGAACACCGTGGTGATGGACACGCTGCGCGCCGAGTGGACCACCGACCCGTTCAACACCTCGACGATGGCGTATGGGCTCTATCCGGTGTCGAGCGACAACGTCAAGGTCACCAACAGCATCGTGGTCGGCTCGCGCGACGCCGGCATCTACGTCGGCCAGTCGACCAACATCCACGTCAGCTACAACGACGTGCACGACAACGTCGCCGGCGTCGAGATCGAGAACTCGCACAGCGCCGTCGTCGAAGGCAACACGGTGCACAACAACACCGGCGGCATTCTGGTATTCGCGCTCACCGGCCCGACGCGCTTCTACGACACCACCGACGTCAAGGTGCTGAACAACCAGATCAACGGCAACAACCTGCCGCCGGCCGCCAACGCGACCGGCCTGGTGCGCACCGTGCCACCGGGCACCGGCGTGATGGTGCTGGCGTCGCAGCGCGTGGAAGTCAGCGGCAACACGATCGCCGACCACGAGACCACCGGTGTGCTGGCCGTCACCGCGATCGCTGCCGGCATCGACCTGGCCAGCGTGGCGGGCAAGGTCGACAGCCAGGGCAAGGCCTACGACCCGTACGTGCGCGGCGTGTCGATCCACGGCAACGCGATCAGCGCGTTCGGCAGCAGCCCGGGCGGCGCGTTCGCCGACGCGACGCAGCTCGGCACCTTCACCAGCACGGTGATGGGTGCGCTGCAGGGCGCGAGCGAGCCGCAGGCGTTCGGCGCCGTGCTGTGGGACGGCATCGTCGACCCCGCCACCGCGTCCGCCGCGCCGATGGCCGACGGCAGCCTCGGTGCCTACGGCGCCAACCTGCAGGTGTGCTCGCAGGGCAACACGGTGACGCCGCCGACCGGCGCCACCGGCGCGACGCCGTCGTACGAGAACATGGACATCAACCTGGTGGCGCTGATGTCGCAAGCGGGCCTGTCGCAGACCCCGCTGTTCGCACCGCTGGGCGTTGCGCCGTCGCGGCTGGCGTGCTCGATCACGCTGCCCGCGGTGACGCTGCCCGCCGGCATCTGAACCCGTCGTCGACACCGAATCGGGCGCCGCAACGGCGCCCGCATCTGCTGGACCGATCATGAAACGCATCATTCGTTGGGGATTCGTCGTGGCCGCCACTGCGGCGTTGGTGGCGTGCGGTGGCGGAGGCGGCAGCGCGCCGAGCGACGGTGGCACCACAGCGCCGCCGGTGACGTCGTCCGGCCCGCAGGTGTTCACGCTGGCCAACGCGCCGACCAGGCTCTCGGGCTGGAAGATGCTCGACGTCACGGCCGACAGCGTGTCGCTGGCGAGCCCGCTGGTGCCGTACGACCTCAATTCCGCGCTGTTCAGCGACTACGCCTTCAAGCTGCGCGCGATGTACGTGCCGGCGGGGCAGAAGATCAACTACAACGCGGCGGGCGGCGCGCTCGACTTCCCGATCGGCACGGTGCTGGCCAAGACCTTCTACTACCCGAAGGCGATGGCCACCGGTGCGCTGCCCGCGGTCGGGCAGCAGACGCAGACCGTCGAGGGCCGCTCGATCGACCTCACCCGCTATCAGCTCATCGAGACGCGACTGCTGGTGCGCAAAGCCGACGGCTCGTGGGAAGGCATCCCGTACGTGTGGGACGACAACCAGCAGGACGCCACGCTGACTCCGGCCGGCGAGTACCGGCAGATGGAGCTGGTCGACGGCAGCACGACACCAGCGACGAGCCAGAACTTCTACTACGTGGTGCCCAACTCGCAGACCTGCCAGCAGTGCCACGCGAGCAGCACGCACGGCAGCGGCTCGACCGACCCGATCGGGCCCAAGGTGCGCAACCTCAACAAGAGCTACGACTTCGGCAACGGCGTGGTGAAGAACCAGCTCGTCAACCTGAAGGAGCTGGGGCTGCTCACTGGCTTCGATGGCAATGCGGCGGGGGCACCACTGAGCGCCGACTGGAAGGACACCAGCCAGAGTCTGTCGGCGCGCGCGGCGGCCTACCTCGACGTCAACTGCGCGCACTGCCACAACGGCAGTGCCGGCGCCGGACAGGCCGGCGGCTACGCGTCGCAGTCGGGCCTGCTGCTCGCGCTGAGCGACTTCCAGAGCGCGCAGCCGGTGACCTGGGGGGTCTGCAAGCTGCCGCTGGCCTACGTGGGCACCGGTACGCCCGGCTACGTCTACGACATCAACCCGGGCAGCGCGGGCTCGTCGATTCTGCTGTACCGCATGAGCCACGTCGGCGCCGGGCAGACGATGCCGGTGGTGGGCCGCCAGACCAACCACGTCGAGGCCGTGGACCTGATCACCCAGTGGATCGACAGCCTGACGACGAGTTCGCCGACGGGCGCCGGCCTCAACGCCTGCCCGTGATCGCCGCGCCGGCGGCGGCGCCTTGATCGTTCGCAAGAACGCGCGCCGCCGCACTGCCTACAGTGCGACCAGGCATCTTCGGTGCCGGAGTCGGCGATGCGTGCGCACTGGGGCAGGTTGTTCTCGGGGTTGGCATTCGCCGTGGCTTGCGCCACGGCATTCGCGCAGAACGAGCCCGCGCCGAGCCGGGGCCAGCTGCTGTACAGCACGCACTGCATCGCCTGCCACAACTCTCAAGTGCATTGGCGCGACCGGCGGTTGGCCACCGACTGGGACACGCTGAAGGCGCAGGTGCGCCGCTGGCAGGCGAGCGTGGGGCTCACCTGGAGCGAGGACGACATCGTCGAGGTCACGCGCTACCTCAACGACGCGATCTACCGCTTCCCGCAGGTCGGCGACCGCAAGGGCTGAAGCGGGCGAGACATGGCGAGCGAGACCGAGCGAGGCGAGGCCACCGGCGCCGGCCTGCTCGACGCGCTGATCCGCGCCGGGTTGATCCTGGCGCTGGCGCTGCTTTGCTACCGCGTCTTCTCGCCGTTCCTGGTGCTGATGGTCTGGGCGCTGATCCTGGCCGTCACGCTCTACCCGCTGCAGCAGGCGATCGCGCGCCGCCTCGGCAACCGTGGTGGACTCGCGGCGACGGTCATCGCGCTGCTGGGCATCGTGCTGATCGTGGCCCCGACCGCGGTGCTGATGAGTTCGGTGGGTGACTCGGTGCACGAGCTCGTCAGCGAGGTGCAGAACGATGCGCTGCAAATTCCTCCGCCGCGCGAGAGCGTGGCGGCCTGGCCGCTGGTCGGAAAGAAGATCCACGCGCTCTGGCAGCAGGCCTACGAGGACCTGCCGGCGCTGGTGCGAAGCCAGCAACCGAAGATCGGCGAACTCGCCAAGGGCGCGCTGGCGATGGTGGCCAGCATCGGCGGTGCGATCCTGCAGTTCGTCGCCGCGTTCATCATCGCTGCGATCCTGATGGTTTTCGGCGAGGCCGGCGAACGCGGCGGCCGCGCGATCTTCACGCGCGTGGTCGGTGCCGAGCGCGGACAGGCGTTCACCGCGCTGTCGGTGGCCACGATCCGCGCGGTCGCCCAGGGCGTGGTCGGCGTGGCCTTCATCCAGGCCATCCTGGTCGGCGTCTGCCTGCTCGCGGCGGGCATTCCATGGGCCGGTGTGCTGGCAGCGCTGGTCCTCGTGCTGGGCATCGCCCAAGTGCCGGCCGCGCTCGTGACCCTGCCGGCGATCGGCTGGATCTGGGCCAGCGGCGACTACGGCAACGTCGCGGCGATCATCTATTCGGTGCTGTTGTTCGTGTCGGGCATGGCCGACAACGTGCTCAAGCCGCTGATGCTCGGCCGCGGCGTCGACGCGCCGATGCCTGTGATCCTGCTCGGCGCGCTGGGCGGCATGGGCAGCGGCGGCATCCTCGGCATGTTCGTCGGTGCCACGCTGCTGGCGCTGGGCTACCAGATCTTCGTCGGCTGGGTCGGCAGCGGTGCCGACGACGCGGCGGCGCAGGCGCCCAAGGTCGCGGGCGATTGACCGCAGCGATCGCGCGGCACCACGCAGGCCGCAGCCGTCGCCACCCTACAGCTCGATGCGGCCCACCGCCCAGTTGATGCCCTGGACCTCGGGCATCTCGCGGCCGTCGTCCTTGCCGAACTCGGCGTCCATCGCCGCGTTGAGCTTGTCGTTCATCGACGCCACCAGCGCGTCGTTGGCGCCCTTGGCCGCCGCCAGGTTCTTCATCTCGGCGGGATCGTTCTGCAGGTCGTACAGCTCGAGG
>DATJYZ010000196.1:0-9691 GCA_035499355.1 Burkholderiaceae bacterium
GCGCTGCCGCAGCGTGCGGCGCAGCACCCAGTTCTCGCGCCGCAGGTGCGAGCGCTCCAGGCTGTGCTTCACCGCGTTGAGGATCTGCGACAGCCGGAACGGCTTCAGGATGAAGTCCGACGCGCCGGCGCGCAGGGCTTCGATCGCGGTTTCGAGGTCCGCGAACGCGGTGATCAACACCACTTCGCCGGTGTAGCCCTGATCGCGCAGTTCACGCAGCCAGGTGATGCCGTTCTTGCCCGGCAGCGTGATGTCGAGAATCACCAGGTCGAAGCGGTGCGCACGCGCCAGGGCGTCGGCCTCTTCGGCGCTGGTGGCCAGCATCACCTGGCCACAGCGGCGCTCGAGCGTCTTGCCGAGGAAGTTGCGCATGCCTTCTTCGTCGTCGACGATCAGCACCGCGCTGCGCTGCCAGCCATCGGCCAGGCGGTCGACGGCAGGACGTTCGGTCGGCGGCAGCGGCACGTGGCTCATGGCAGGCAGGGCACTCTACAGCGAAGCCACCGGCGGTGGCCGCGGCGGCGACGGTGGCCGAATGAATTAACCTTTGCGCGATGCGCGCGCGCGGTGTCCACCTCGAATACAGCTTCCAGGCCGATGGCCAGCATGGCGCCGATGTCCGCAACCCGCTGTTCGAGCTGTTGTCCGCGCTGCGTGACCACGGCTCGATCCAGCACGCCGCGCGCTCGCTGGGCTTGTCGTACCGTCACGTGTGGGGCGCGCTCAAGCACTGGGAAGACGTGCTCGGCGAACCGCTGGTCACCTGGGTGCAGGGTCAGCCGGCGCGGCTGACGCCGTTCGCGCACCGCATGGTGTGGGCCGAGGCGCGCGCCCGCGCCCGCCTGACGCCGCACATCGAGGCGCTGCGCGTCGAGCTCGAGCGGGTGCTGAGCGAGGCGCTCGACGGCACGCAGCAGGTGGTGACGCTGTACGCCAGCCACGACCTCGCGCTGCCGCTGCTGCGCGAGCGCGCCGGCGCCCAACACCGGCTGCACGTGGAGCTGAAGTTCACCGGCAGCGTCGACGCGCTGCGCGCGCTCGCCGAAGGGCGCTGCGTCGTGGCGGGCTTCCATGTGCCGAAGCTGCCCGCCGGCGCCAAGCTGTTCGAGCGCAGCCTCAAGCCGCTGTTGAAGCCGGGACGGCACAAGCTGATCGCCTGCGCCACGCGACGGCAGGGCCTGATCGTGGCGCCCAACAGCCCGCACCGCATCGAATCGCTGCAGGATCTGACGCGCGGTGGCCTGCGCTTCGTCAACCGGCAGAGCGGCTCGGGTACGCGCCTGCTGACCGACCAGCTGCTGCAGCTCGAGCGCATCGCGCCCGAGTCGATCGTCGGCTATGGCGCCGGCGCCGAAGACAGCCACCTGGCGGTGGCGGCGGCGGTGGCCAGCGGCGCCGCCGACGCGGGCGTCGGCATCGAAGCGGCGGCACAACGCTACGGGCTGCGCTTCGTGCCGCTGGCCGAAGAAGACTACTTCCTGGTCTGTCTGCGCGATGCGCTGGACTCTGCACCGGTGCTCAAGTTGCGCGAGGTGCTTGCCGGCAACACCTGGCAGCAGACGCTGCAGGGCTTGCCCGGCTACGGCGGTGAGCGTGCGGGCCAGGTGTTGTCGCTGACGCAGGCGCTGCCGTGGTGGAAGTTTCGCGAACGCAAACGCCGCGACGGCGGCCGCTGACAACGCGGAGCCTCGCACACGGCCCGCGTGGCGGCCTATGTCGCCGCAGACATATCGCGGCGCCGCGGGCGGATGCGTAGGCTGCCCGCATGCGCAGCGAGCCTGGAGAACTGTCTTCGCCGACCTTCGCTCACCCGCACGCCGCGGGTGCCGCGTGAAGCGCATCGGCACGGTGCTGCTGGCCGTGGCAGGCTCCTGGGCCCACGCACAAGACAGCACCGAGCTGCGCGTGTATGCCGCGGGCAGTCTGCGCGCTGCGTTGACCGAAGTGGCGCAGGCGTTCGAGCGCGGCGAGCCCGGCGTGCGCGTGCTGTTCACGTTCGGCGCGTCGGGCCTGCTGAGGGATCGCATCGCGGGCGGCGAGCGTGCCGACGTGTTCGCGTCGGCCAACATGGAGCACCCGCAGGCGCTGGCGTCGTCGGGCCAGGCCGGTCCGGTGCGGCGCTTCACGCGCAACGCGATGTGCGCGCTGGTCGCACCGGCGGTCGACGTGACGCCGGAGACGCTGGTCGAGCGCCTGCTCGATCCCGCGATCAAGGTTGGCACGTCGACACCGAAGGCCGACCCTTCGGGCGACTACGCGTGGATGGTCTTCGCGCGCATCGAGCAACAGGGTCGGCGCGGTGCCTTCAAGCAGCTCACCGACAAGGCGCTGCAGCTCACCGGCGGGCCGAATTCACCGCCGCCGCCGCAAGGCCGCAACGTCTACGCCGACCTGGTGGCGCAAGGCCGCGCCGATGTGTTCGTCACCTACTGCACCAACGCCACGGCCGCCCGCACCGAGCAGCCTGCGCTGCGCAGCGTGGCGATTCCCGCTGCGATCAACGTCAACGCCGACTATGGCGTGGCGCCGATCCACGGCGCAGGCGGAACCGCGCAGCGTTTCATCGACTACCTGCTGAGCCCGCCCGCCCAGGCCGTCTTCGCGCGCGCCGGCTTCGCACCGGCATGAAGCGCCGACAGGCCCTGCTGCTCGCGTGCCTGTCGGGCATCGGCGCTCCAACACGGGCCGCCGACGAGCTGGCCGTGGCGGGCGACGTCAAGCGCACCCTGAGCTGGAGCGTCGCCGCGTTGCGCGAGTTCCCGGCCGCGGCGCAGACGAGCTATCGCGCCTCGCGCGAAGTGGCCGGCCAGCCGCCGGAGGCCACCGAGGTGCGGGGCGTCCGCCTGCTCGCGCTGCTCGAGCAGGCCGGCCTGGCCGAACGCGACCGGCTGGATTGGCGCAAGACGGTGGTGGTGGCGATCGCGCGCGACGGCTATCGGGCGGTGTTCTCCTGGCCGGAGCTCGCCAACACCGCCGGCGGTGCACAGGTGATGGTGGCCTACGAGCGCGATGGCGCACCGTTGGGCGCACAGGAAGGACCGTTCGCGATCCATGCGCCGGCCGACACGCGCGGCGGGCCGCGCCACGTCAAGTGGCTGCAGCGCATCGAGGTGCGCATCCTGCGCGAGTGACGAGGCCGGTCAGCGCTGCAGGCGCCGCAGCTCCTCGACCGTGTTGGCGTTGTCGAACGCCGCCGTGTCGTCGAACACCACGGTGGCCACGCGGTGTTGCGCGGTCCAGCGGTCGATCTTGCGTTGGCCGCTTTGCAGGTACTTGACCAGGCTCTCGAGCAGATCGGCCTTCAGCAGACAGAACACCGGCTGCGGCATCACCTGGCCGGCGTCGCGCGTGGCCGCCATGGCCAGGTCGGCGCCTTCGAGCTCGAGCGCGCGCGCGAGGCGATCCACCAGATCGGGCGGAAAGTTCGGTGTGTCGCACGGCACCGTCACCAGATAAGGCGTTTCGCAGCGCTCGAGCCCCACCAGCATGCCGGCCAGCGGACCGGGGAAATCGCTCTGCGCGTCCGGCCACACCGGCACGCCCATCGACTCGTAGGCGCCCAGGTTGCGGTTGGCGTTGATCATCGCCTCGCCCACCTGCGGCTGCAGCCGCAGCAGTGCGTGCAGCGCCAGCGGCACGCCCTGGTGGTTCTGCAGCCCCTTGTCGACGCCGCCCATGCGGCTGCCGCGCCCGCCGGCGAGCACGAGGCCGGTGATGTCTGCGCGTGCGATCACTTGGCCCCCTTGGCGCGTTCCGCGCCGACTCCCCGCGGGGGAGCGAGCCATCTCGGGGCGGCCCGGCGATGGCTCATCGTCACGATTCGAGCAGGTCGAAGCCCTGCGTCTCCACCGCCATGAACTGGCGGGTCATCTCCGCCACCGCGCGCCAGACGTCGGCGCGCGGGTGGGCCTGTACCGCGTCGCACAGCTGCGCAACCCACGGCTGCAGGTGCGCGCGAAAGAAGCGGCGCTGCTGCTCGAGGTTGCACACCGCGACGTCGTCGCCGGCGATCAGGTAGCGCATGGTCTCGAAGACATACGCCACGTGGTCCTCGGTCTCGCCGCGGGCGTCGTCGCGCGTCAGGCCGAGCCGCTCGAGGTCGGTGCGCAGCAGCGCGAGCGGTCTTTCGTTGAGAAAGCCGCTCAGGTAGTACGAGCCGTACTGGAACACGTCGGGCTTGCCGACGCCGCCGAACAGCGCGTCGTGCTCCTGCGCCGCCGCGCTCGGCGAGGTGGCGCGCATGGCAGCCACCAGCGCCTGCCAAGGTGCTTCGAGGTGCCCCCCGGCCTCGGGCGCCTGCGTCACGGCGACCTTGAACTGCCGCAGCAACGCCTCGTCGGGGGCGCCGAGCCAGAGCTGTGCCAGCAGACCGTAGAGCTCGGCGCGGGCGAGCTCTTCGCCGCCGTCGGCCGACGAAATTCGCATCGGGCTCGCAGCCGTGTCGGTCATAGGTCGGTGATGCGCAGTTCGTTCGGATTGCTGTGCAGGTCGATCACCCGACAGTCTCCGCACATTTTCAGGCGATCCGCGGCCGCGCCCTGGAACGCGGCGTGGCCGGCGAGCTTGCCGATCATCGCCTCGATCGCGCGCAGCGTGCCGAACGGCTTGCCGCAACGCACGCAGTGGAACGGCTCGACCTCGTGCAGCACGCGCGGCTCCTTGCGCGCCTTGCCGTCGTCGGCCAGCCACAGCCGCGGCTGCAAGGCGATGGCGTGCTCAGGACAGGTGTTGGCGCACAGGCCGCACTGCACGCAGTTCTTCTCGATGAAGCGCAGCTGCGGCCGATCGGCGTTGTCGAGCAGGGCACCCTCGGGGCACGCCCCGACGCAGGCCAGGCACATCGTGCAGGTGTCGGGGTTGACCGCCAGGCTGCCGAACGGCGCGCCGGCCGCCGGCAGCGCGATCGCCTCCGGGCGCTGCGGCGCGTGCTTCAGCAGGTGGTCGATCGCCAGTTCGAGGGTCGCGCGCTTGTTGGCCTGGGCGTTGAATCCCGCCGCGCTGGACACGCCGGTGGCTGGCGCCCCGCGCAACGCGGCATCGAGTGCCGGCAGATCGCGCGCGTCGCGCGCTTCGATCAGCTTGAAGTGCTCCCCGCCGTAGCCGAGGCCGCTCAGCACCGCCTGCGCCTGCGCCATCTGCTCGTCGAGCGCCTGGCGGTACTCGGGCGCCTCCTCGTCGGTCAGCAGGACCCAGACCTGGTTCGCGCCCTGCGCGAACGCGGCGAGCCAGAGGTCGACGCCGACGCTGGCGGTGTGCCACACGCCCACCGGCAGCACGCGCGCCGGCACGCCGTGCACGCCGCGATCGGTGCGTGCCGCGCGGCCGAGCTCGTCGATGCGCTGGCTGCCGGCGCCGTCGCTGTGGAGCAGCAGTGCCGGGTCGCGTCCGCCGGCCTGCCCGAACGCGCGCAGCAACGTGCGCAGGCGTTGGCCCTGGTCGACCGCGGACGGGTAGGCGAACGAGATCGCGCCGCTCGGGCATACGGTGCTGCACGCGCCGCATCCGACGCACAAGTGCGCCTCGACCGTGATGCCGCCGGTGGGCCTGGCACCGCCCACGCCGACGCGCTCGGGTCCGCCGCGCACCTTGCCCTGCGGCTTGCCCTTGAGCGACGCGTCGCTCGAGATCGCGCGCGCCGAGCAGACGTCGATGCAGGCGGTGCAGCCGATGCGCTCGTTGCGACTGTGCGCGCAGATCTTCTGGTTGTAGTGGAAGAACCTGGGCTTCTCGAACTCGCCGACAGCGTCGCGCAGCTCGCGCACCGCCTTGTGCAGCGCCTGCAGGTCGCCGCCGGCGTGGAAGTAGCCTTGCGGTGGCTGGTGCATCGTGAACGCCGGCGCGGGCCGCAGATCGAGCACGAGGTCGAAGGTGTCCTCGTCGGTGCGCGGCGCGCGCTGGAAGTCGATGGCCCCCGCGGCGTCGCACACGCGCACGCAATCGCGGTGGCTCTTGCAGGCGTCGAGGTCGATCTGGTAGCTGAAGCCGATCGCCCCTTCGGGGCAGGCGTCGATGCACGCGTTGCAGCGCGTGCACAGGTCGAGGTCGATCGGGTTGCTGCTCTCCCATTCGGCCCGGAACGCACCGAGCCAGCCGCTCAGCCGCTTCAACCGGCCGGCGTGCACGGCCCAGCCGTGCGGCTGCGCGAGGGCGCCGCCGGCGCCGTCGATCAGCAGATTGACGTCGAGCTTGTCGTTCAGCAGCGCCGCGGCACGCTCGGCGGCGTCGGCATCGCCGATGACCAGGCAGCGTCCCCCCGAGCGGTACGACACGTTGGGCACCGGCTGCGGCGCCGGCAATTGCGCGGCGGCGAGCAGCGCGGCGATCTTCGCTGTCGCTGCCTTGGCGTCGCGCGACCAGCCGGCGGTCTCGCGGATGTTGACGAAACGGATCGGCCGCACGTCGAGCGCGGCCGCGCCCTCGGTGTGCTCGTTGAGTTCGACGAACAGTCGGCGCTCCTGCGTGCACGCCACCACCAGCGGCTCACCGGTGTCGCCGGTGGCCTTGGCTGCGCGCTGGAACGCGCCGGCCTCGCGGCGGCACAGCAGCGTGTGCAGCTGCTCCAGGCCGTCAGGACTGGCGCCGCTCGTCTGTTGCAGCGCCGTCTTCAGCGCTGCCACATCCAGCGGCATGGTGTGATTGCAATCGCAGATCAGCGTTTTCATCGGGTTCCGGGGGCGCCGCGCTGCTACTGGCGGCGGTGGCTTCGACCGTGGCGGAGTCCGGCGCCGGGGCCGCGGCTTCGGGGCTGGCTTCGGGCGCGGCGGGCGGCGTGGTCTCGATCAGGCCCAGGAAAGCTGCCTGCGCCATCTTGCGGATCGACGCCAGCGGCAGCGGGTCGGGCTTGGTGTAGTCGTCGATGTAGATGTCCAGGCCGTCCATCGCGTTGAAGTGCGGGTCGCCGAAGAGCTTCTTCAGCGCCGCGTTCTTCACCTCGCCGTCGACGCCGGGGGCGACGAAGCGGCTGAAGTCGGACTCGCGAGTCAGCTGCGCCACGTCGTCGAGGGTCAGTGGCGGGGGCGGCGGCGTGGCGCCGGCCGGTGCCGGTGCGTCCACCGACTGCGCTGGCAGCGCCGGCGCGGCCCTCAGAGGCTGGATCAACGGCTGGGCCAACGGCTGGACCAGCGGCTGGACCGGCGGCTTGGCGGCCGGCTCGCTCGCCGGCATGGTGGGCTCTTCCAAGGCCACGCCCTCGCGCGCCAGTGCCTTGCGGCGCGACCAGCGTGACAGGAAGCGGTCGTCGCTCAAGTGGCCCCCTTGGCGCTCCGCGCCGTCCCCCTGGGCTCTGCAGGAGCCCCTTCGGCGCTCCGGGGGAGCGAGCGTCTTCGGAGCGGCCGTGCGGCGCTCATTGCCGCTCCCCAGGGGCACGAAACGACGGCGGCCGGTGGCGTTGCTTGGGCTCGGGCCGGTAGTGCTCTTGGGTGTAGGCCTGCAGCCAGTCGATCGCCTCGCCGCGCAACGGCACGTTGTCGACACGCTCCTGGGCGTCGAGCATGCGTCCGGCCTCGTTGTACGACAGCGTCACGATCTCGGGCCAGGCGCGCGCCGGGTCGGCCTCGTCGACGCGCCACATCACGAACCACACCGGTGCGCCCGAACTCAGGTTGAGGTAGTAGCCCTCGGCCTCGTCGCGGTGCAACGCCACCTCCAGGCCCGGGTGCAGGCGCAGCACGCTGCGCCCGTCGTCGCGCAGCACGCGTGGCACGGCACCGAACAGGCCTTCGTCGGGCACGACGTCGTCGATGCGAAAACGCCACGCTTCCCACGCATTGGGTTGGCGCTGCTCTTCGATCAGCACGGCGACGTGCAGGCGTGTTGGCGCATCCATGGCAACGATTCAGTCTACCCGTTGAGAGGTGGAGATATGCAGCGCGCTGCAAGGGCGACAGCCTGTCGCGGAAGTTGCGACAAGTTGTCCGTCGTCACCTCGGGCCACCCCTGATTGAAATGGGGGTTTACTCTGACTCCTAATGTGAGCGCATCTGCACGTGCGTGCATAGGTGCGCGTGTCCGAGACGATCAAGGGGTGACCATGAAGCCAGCCAATCAGCCGCCATCCGATCAGCCCGCGCTGCAACGCCGCAAGTGGCTCGGCGCCGCCGGCACGACCGGCGCGCTGGCCGCTGCCGCCACGCTGCTCGCTGGGCGCAACGACGAGTCGGGCACGCAGGCCGAGCCCGATGCCAAGGCCGCGCCCCAGCAGGGCGGTGGCTACCGCGTCACCGAGCACGTGCTGCGCTACTACCAGACCACCAAGGTCTGAGCGCATGTCCAGTCGCCCGGGGATTGCGGTTCGCGCCTCAAACGCTCGTCAAGCCAACGGTTCCAACAGAGGTTCAGCCATGCTGCTCACTCGCAAGTCCGATCACGTCGGTGCGTCGCCATCGAGCCTGGTGCACAGCCTGTCGCGCGGGATGTCGCGCGCGATCCCCACGCTCGATCGCCGCACTTTCCTGCGCCGCTCCGGCCTCGGCCTGGGCGCCGGGATGGCGGCGTCGCAACTGGTGCTGGTGCGCAAGGCCAAGGCGGCCGACGACAAGAAGCACGGCGGCGATCCCAACGCCAAGGTCGAGGTCAAGCGCACGGTGTGCGGCCACTGCTCGGTCGGCTGCGCGATCGACGCGGTGGTCGAGAACGGCGTCTGGGTACGCCAGGAGCCGGTGTTCGATTCGCCGATCAACCTCGGCTCGCACTGCGCCAAGGGCGCGGCGGTGCGCGAGAACGGGCACGGCGAATACCGCCTGAAATACCCGATGAAGCTGGTCAACGGCAAGTACCAGCGCATCAGCTGGGACGACGCGCTCAACGAGGTCAGCGCGAAGATGCTCGAGCTGCGCAAGGCCAGCGGCGTCGACTCGATCTTCATCGTCGGATCGTCGAAGCACAACAACGAGCAGTCGTACCTGCTGCGCAAGTGGATGAGCCTGTGGGGCAGCAACAACTGCGACCACCAGGCGCGCATCTGCCACAGCACCACGGTGGCCGGGGTGGCCAACACCTGGGGCTACGGCGCGATGACCAACTCGTACAACGACATGCAGAACTCGAAGGCTGCGTTGTACATCGGCAGCAACGCCGCCGAGGCGCACCCGGTGTCGCTGCTGCACATGCTGCACGCCAAGGAGACCGGCTGCAAGATGATCGTGGCCGATCCGCGCTTCACGCGCACCGCGGCCAAGGCCGACCAGTACGTGCGCATCCGCTCGGGCACCGACATCGCGTTCCTGTTCGGCGTGCTGCACCACGTGTTCAAGAACGGCTGGGAAGACAAGAAGTACATCGAGGACCGCGTCTACGGCATGGACAAGGTGCGCGAAGACGTGATGGCCAAGTGGACACCCGACAAGGTGCAGGAGGTCTGCGGCGTCGACGAGGCCACCGTCTTCCAGGTGGCCAAGACGATGGCCGAGAACCGCCCGAGCACGATCGTCTGGTGCATGGGCCAGACCCAGCACACGATCGGCAACGCGATGGTGCGCGCGTCGTGCATCCTGCAGCTGGCGCTCGGCAACATCGGCGTCTCAGGCGGCGGCGCCAACATCTTCCGCGGCCACGACAACGTGCAGGGCGCCACCGACGTCGGGCCCAACCCCGACTCGCTGCCCGGCTACTACGGCCTGGCCGACGGCGCCTTCAAGCACTTCGCCGCCGTGTGGGGCGTCGACTTCGACTGGATCAAGAAGCAGTACGCGCC
>DATJYZ010000197.1:0-4006 GCA_035499355.1 Burkholderiaceae bacterium
GCCCGCATAGAAGTCGAACAGCGTTTCGGTTCCCGTCGAAGGCGTGTCGGCGGCGCTGTAGCGGCCCGTCGCGGGGTCCAGCACGAGCATCGACTCGGTCGCGTAGTAGCGGCCGATGCGCGCCAGCTCCGCCTTCGCCGCGAGTGCGGGCACCACGTGCCCAACGGTGCCGAGCACGCCGATGATGCCGTCGAGCAGCGCGACCGGTACCTGCCGGAAGCGAGGCGGGCGCCCCAGCAGCGAAAAGAGGTGCTCGCCCTGCTGCCGCGGCGTGATCGCGTCGCCCGGACCGCCGATGGGCAGCACACGGTTGCATCGGCCCTCGTCGTCGAGGCAGTCTGCAAGGTAGTTGGCGAGATCATCGTCGCTGATGGGCTTGCAGGCCGTCAGCGTGCCGTCGCCGAACACCAGGAACGGCTTGCCCCGCTTCAGCCGCTCGACCTGCCCCGACAGCGACTTGAAGAACGCCGTCGGCCGCACGATCGAGTACCTCATGCCGGATTCGACGAGTGCCTTCTCGAACGCCAGCTTGGCATGCTGAAAGGCGAGGCGGGGCTTCTGCACGCACAGTGCAGACAGCAGCACGGTGTGCGACACCCCGGCGTTGCAGGCCGCCTCGAGCGCGAGCACGTTCGCCCGGTGATCGATGGCCCAGGCATCCTGGGGCGCGCCGCTGCGCGACGCCAGGCACGACACGAGGGCATCGAAGCGCTCGCTGCGAAATCCGTCGCTCGCCAGCGAAGCCGCGTCTTGCACGTCGCCGAACCGGACCGTGCAGCCGGCCAGCAGGCGGATGCTCGCGTCGGGTGCGAGTGCGCCGCCGACCCCGGCGCGCGGGCGAACGAAGCACACCACGTCGTGGCCGCGACGCACGAGCGCGTGCGCGGTCGCGCGGCCGATCGTGCCGGTCGCGCCGAGCAAGAACACGCGGCGGAGATTCGGCGAGCGTCGCGCCGTCAAGACCAGGCCTCCACCAGCGGCCCGGCCTCGTCGATCAAGAATTGCTTGAACGCGGCCGCCGCCGGCGACAGCCGCTTGCCTGCGCGGTGCGTCACGTACCACTGGCGCTGGATCGGCAATCCGACGATGTCGAGCAGCACCAGCCGGCCCGCGGCCAGCTCGTGCCGCACGGTGCGCAGCGACAGGAACGCCAGGCCCATGTTGGCCATCACGGCCTGCTTGATGGTCTCGTTGCTCGGCATCTCCATCACGATCTGCGGCTTGACGCGCGCCGTGGCGAACACGCGCTCCATCGCCGCGCGCGTGCCCGAGCCCTGCTCGCGGGTCACGAACTCCTGGCCCTTGAGCAGCGACAGCGGCGCGCGCCTGCGGCGCGACAGCGGGTGCTGCGGCGCGGCGACGACGGCCATCGGGTTGCTGGCGAACGGCGTGGCGCTGCAGGGCGGCTGATCGGGCGCGCGACCCATGACGACGAGATCGGTCTCGTTGCGCGCCAGCAGGTCGAGCACGCCTTCGCGGTTGTGCAGGCCGAGCTTGACCTGCACGCCCGGATGCTTGCGCCGAAAGGCCACCAGCAGCATCGGCACGAAGTACTTCGCGGTGGTGACCACGGCCAGGTCGACATGCCCGCCGCGCAGGCCGCGCCGCGCGGCGAAGGCATCGTCGATCTCCTTGAGCTGCGCCAGTGCGGCCTGCACCAGATGCTCGCACTCCTCGCCCGCGGCAGTGAGGCGGATGCGCCGGCCGTCGGGCTCGACCAGCGGTGCGCCCAGCGCCTGCTCCAGCTGGCGCAGCTGCATCGACACCGCGGGCTGCGTGATGTGCAGGCGCCGCGCCGCCAGCGAGACGCTGCGATCGCGCGCCACTTCGGCAAAGGTGTCGAGCTGGCGCAGGGTGTAGCGACGCATCAGCTATCTCTGATAGATGGTCTGCAAATACTGAATAGACCTTATGGTCACAGATTTCTAGATTCGCGTCCATCGCCACCAGGAACCGAGCATGGGTGCCAACGACGTTTCGCAGATCACCGACGGCAAGAAGCGCTACGCCGCCGGCGTGCTCAAGTACGCGCAGATGGGCTACTGGGACGGCGACTACGTGCCCAAGGACACCGACGTGCTGGCGCTGTTCCGCATCACGCCTCAGGAGGGTGTCGACGCGATCGAATGCGCCGCCGCGGTGGCCCGCGAGTCGTCCACCGCGACCTGGACCGTCGTCTGGACCGACCGCCTCACCGCCTGCGAGCTGTACCGCGCCAAGGCCTATCGCGTCGAGCCGGTGCCGGGCACCGGCCCCGGCAGCAAGACCGAGCAGCAGTACTTCGCGTGGATCGCCTACGACCTCGACCTGTTCGAGCCAGGCTCGATCGCCAACCTCACGGCGTCGATCATCGGCAACGTGTTCGGCTTCAAGGCGCTCAAGGCGCTGCGGCTGGAGGACATGCGCATTCCGGTGGCGTACCTGAAGACGTTCCAGGGGCCGGCGACCGGCATCGTGGTCGAACGCGAACGGCTCGACAAGTTCGGCCGCCCGCTGCTGGGCGCCACCACCAAACCGAAGCTGGGGCTGTCGGGCCGCAACTACGGCCGCGTGGTCTACGAAGGCCTGAAGGGCGGCCTCGACTTCATGAAGGACGACGAGAACATCAACTCGCAGCCGTTCATGCATTGGCGCGACCGCTTCCTCTATTGCATGGAGGCCGTCAACCGCGCCAGCGCCGCCAGCGGCGAGGTCAAGGGCCACTACCTCAACGTGACCGCCGGCACGATGGAAGAGATGATCGAGCGCGCCGAGTTCGCCAAGTCGCTGGGCAGCGTGATCATCATGATCGACCTGGTGATCGGCTACACGGCGATCCAGTCGATGGCCAAGTGGGCGCGCAGGAACGACATGATCCTGCACCTGCACCGCGCCGGGAACTCGACCTACTCGCGGCAGAAGAACCACGGCATGAACTTCCGCGTCATCTGCAAGTGGATGCGCATGGCCGGCGTCGACCACATCCACGCCGGCACGGTGGTCGGCAAGCTCGAGGGCGACCCGCTGATGATCCGCGGCTTCTACGACACGCTGCGCGAGACGACGATCAGGCAGAACCTCGAGCACGGCATCTTCTTCGACCAGGAGTGGGCATCGCTGCTCAAGGTGATGCCGGTGGCCTCGGGCGGCATCCATGCCGGCCAGATGCACCAGCTGATCCACCACCTCGGCGAAGACGTGGTGCTGCAGTTCGGTGGCGGCACGATCGGCCACCCGCAGGGCATCCAGGCCGGCGCCACCGCCAACCGCGTGGCGCTCGAGGCGATGATCCTCGCGCGCAACGAAGGCCGCGACTACCTGGCCGAGGGCCCTCAGATCCTGGCCGAGGCCGCCAGGTGGTGCAGCCCGCTCAGGGCGGCGATCGACACCTGGGGCGACGTCAGCTTCAACTACGCGTCGACCGACACCGCCGACTACGTGGCCACGCCGACGGTCTCGATGTGATCACGGGGAGCGACACGCCATGATGACCAACACCGGTGCCCGGCTGACGCAAGGCCAGTTCTCGTACCTGCCCGACCTCAGCGACAGCCAGATCACGAAGCAGATCGACTACGCGCTGCAACGCGGCTGGGCGGTCAGCGTCGAGCACACCGACGACCCGCACCCGCGCAACACCTACTGGGAGATGTTCGGCAACCCGATGTTCGATCTGCGCGATCCGGCGGGCATCCTGATGGAGATCAATCGCTGCCGAAAGACCTTTCCGACCCACTACGTGCGCGTGATCGCGTTCGACGCCACGCGCGGGTGGGAGACGCCGCGCATGAGCTACATCGTGAACCGGCCCGAGAAGGAGCCGGGGTTCGGGGTGGCACGCAGCGAAGGGCCGGGGCGGCAGATTCACTACCGGATCCACTCCTACGCAACCGACCGGCCCGAGAACGAGCGCTACTGAGTGGACGCTGCAACCACCTCGCCGCGGGCGCTGTTCGAGGCCTCGGGCGTGCGCGCCCTGCTCGAGCAGTTCGACGCCGAGCTGGTAGGCCTGGCGCCGGTGAAAGGC
>DATJYZ010000198.1:0-7462 GCA_035499355.1 Burkholderiaceae bacterium
CGGTGACGGTGGTGCCTACTTCGCCGGCTTCTACCTGGCCGAAGTGGCGATCCTGCTGCTGCACCGGAATCCGCAGGTGTCGCCGATGTTTCCGCTGCTCGCCTGCATCTATCCGGTGTTCGAAACGCTGTTCTCGATGTACCGCCGACGCGTGCTGCAGGACCGCTCGCCGGGCATGCCCGATGGCATCCACCTGCACTCGCTGCTCTACCGGCGCGTGGTGCGCTGGGCCGCCGGCGCGAGCAGGGCCAAGAGCCTGACGAGACGCAATTCGATGACCTCGCCGTACCTGTGGCTGCTGTGCATGTGCGCGGTGGTGCCGGCGGTCCTGTTCTGGGACAACACGACCGTGCTGGCGTCGTTCATCGGCCTCTTCAGCCTCGGCTACACGGTGCTGTACTGGCGCATCGTGCGCTTCCGGGCGCCGCGCTGGCTGTTCGTTCGCACGCAACCGCCGATCCACGAACCGAGCGAGCAGCCGGGTCAGGGATAATCCCGACCCGATGACCGACGCTTTCGACCCTGCCGCCGCTGTGGCGGCCCCCGCCCGTTTCGATACCCTGCCGCTCGACGCCAAGCTGCTGCGCGCCGTGGCCGACCAGGGCTACGAGACGATGACCCCGATCCAGGCCAAGGCGATTCCGATCGTGCTGGCCGGCCGCGACGTGATGGGCGCGGCCCAGACCGGCACCGGCAAGACCGCCGCGTTCTCGATTCCGCTGCTGCAGAAGATGCTGCGCCACGAGAACGCCTCGATGTCGCCGGCGCGCCACCCGGTGCGAGCGCTGGTGCTGGCGCCGACGCGCGAGCTGGCCGACCAGGTGGCCGCCAGCGTCAAGAC
Organism: Burkholderiaceae bacterium; assembly: GCA_035499355.1. Lineage (GTDB taxonomy): Bacteria > Pseudomonadota > Gammaproteobacteria > Burkholderiales > Burkholderiaceae_C > JAEUPI01. The sequence continues at coordinate 842 of DATJYZ010000198.1, forward strand.
CTACGCCAAGCACACCCTATTGCGCTCGACGGTGGTGTTCGGCGGCATCGACATCAAGCCGCAGGCCGCCGAGCTGAAGACCGGCGTCGAGGTGCTGATCGCCACGCCGGGGCGCCTGCTGGATCACATCGAGTCGCGGAACTGCTCGTTGAATCAGGTCGAGTACGTGGTGCTCGACGAGGCCGACCGCATGCTCGACATCGGCTTCCTGCCCGATCTGCAGCGCATCCTGTCGTACCTGCCCAAGCAGCGCCAGACGCTGCTGTTCTCGGCCACCTTCTCGCCGGAGATCCGGCGGCTGGCGCAGAGCTACCTGCAGGATCCGGTGACCGTGGAGGTGGCGCAGCGCAACGCCACCGCGTCCACAGTGGAGCAGCACTTCTACAGCGTGGCCGATGACGACAAGCGCCGCGCGGTGCGCCAGATCGTGCGCCAGCGCGAGCTTTCGCAGGCGCTGGTGTTCGTCAACTCCAAGCTCGGCGCGGCGCGGCTGGCGCGCGCCTTCGAGCGCGACGGCCTGAACACCACGGCGCTGCACGGCGACAAGTCGCAGGACGAGCGCCTCAAGGCGCTCGACGCCTTCAAGCGCGGTGACGTGCACCTGCTGGTGGCCACCGACGTGGCCGCGCGCGGCCTCGACATCGTCGACCTGCCGGCAGTCTTCAACTACGACGTGCCGTTCAACGCCGAGGACTACGTGCACCGCATCGGCCGCACCGGCCGCGCCGGCCAGTCGGGCCTGTCGGTGACGCTGGTGACCCGCGACGACACCCGCATGGTGGGCGACATCGAGCGCCTGATCAAGAAGAAGATCGAGATCGAGCCGTTCGAGTTCGACGACGAGCGGCCACGTCGCCCACCGCGACGCGCGCGCGACGACGACGACCGTCGCATCGAGGCGCCGCCCGAGCGGCTCACCGAGCGGCGCCAGCCGGCGGCGGTGCCGGCCGATCCGCTGTTCGACAAGCCGTACGAGCCGAGCGGCAGTGGCGCCCCGGCGTGGGAAGTGTCGCAACCGGCGGCGCCGCTCAATCCGCGGCGCGCGGTGTCGGCCAACATCAAGCCGCGGCGCAAGGTGGCCTCGCTGCTGGGCGGCGGGCGCGCCTGACGCGGTACTCCGTCGGGTTCGAGCCGCAATCGCGCTCGGGTCGATCGCGGCGCCGCAGCGCGTTGCCACGACGACGTCTACGCGGCCTGGAACAGGAACACCGTCGGCAGCTTGTCGGAGAGATCCGGCGGCGCTGGGCGCCAATGGCTCACCCGCTGCGTGCGACACCAACCTTCGGGCCAGCCGAGTGCGCAGGCCACGCACAAGCGCGTCGCCGGCGCCAGGTGCTGCAGCAGCGCGCGCAACAGCGCCGCATTGCGATAGGGAGTCTCGATCGCGATCTGCGTCTGCGCGTGTCGCCGCGAGGTCGCCTCGAGGTCGCGGATCCTCGCGGCCCGGGCATCGTCCTTGATCGGCAGGTAGCCGACGAAGGCGAACTGCTGGCCGTTCAAGCCACTGGCGGCCAGTGCGAGCATCAGCGCGCTGGCGCCCGGCAAGGGCTCGACGGTGAGGCCTTGCGCATGCGCCGCGGCCACCAGCGCAGCACCGGGGTCGGCCACCGCCGGCAGGCCGGCCTCCGACAGCAGGCCGACGTCGTGCCCGGCCCGCGTGGGTTCGAGCAGCGCAGCCCAGTCGTCCTCGGTGGGAGCCGCGCCCTTGCCCTTGGGCGGTCGCGGCAACTCGCGGATCGACAGGGCCTGCAGTGGGGCCGCCAGGGGGGTCTGCGCCTCGACCCGCTTGATGAACGCGCGTGCGGTCTTCGCGTCTTCGACGACCCAGTGCGTGATCGCCGCGGCGCGCTCGATCACCGCCCGCGGCAGCCCCGCATCCAGCGGCAGCGGCTGCGGCGAACCGAAGTCGAGCAGGTTGGGCACCAGCACCAGACTGCCCCGCGGGCGCGACGCCGCCGCCGTGCCGCCTTGGCGCTGCTCGCTCATGCCAGCGGGTCGAGCCCGGCTGCGCGCAGCATCGCGCTGGTGCGGATGAGCGGCAGGCCGACGAGCGCGGTCGGGTCGTCCGACTCGATCGCATCGGCCAGCGTGATGCCCAGCGTCTCGCACTTGGCGCTGCCGGCGCAGTCGTACGGTTGCTCCAACCGCAGGTAGCGCTCGATCTCGCCATCGCTCAGCGGCCGAAAGCGCACGGTGACGGTGACGAGGGCCTGCTGCACGAAGGCACTGGCGGCGTGGACCACCGCCACCGCGGTGTGGAAACACACCGCACGGCCGCGCATCGCCTGCAGCTGCTGCGTGGCTCGCTCGTGCGTGCCGGGCTTGCCGAGCGCCACACCATCGAGTTCGGCAACCTGGTCCGAGCCGACGACGATCGCCTGCGGCTGCTGCTGCGACACCGCGGTGGCCTTGGCCAGGGCCAGCCGCCGCGCCAGCGCGGCCGGCGCCTCGCCGGACTCGGCGCTTTCGTTCACCTGCGGCGCCACCACCGAGAAGGGCAGGCGCAGCCGCTGCAGCAGCTCGCGCCGATAGCGCGAGGTGGACGCAAGGATCAGGCGCGGCGCGATGTCCATCGGCAAATTGTCCCATCGCCCGCGGCTTACACTGGCCCGATGGCGGCGCGCAGACTCGATCCGATGCGGCTCGATGTGGCCGCGCTGGCCGCCGAGGGCGACAGCCTGAACGGCCAATGGCCCGCGGCCGAACTCCCCCGCTGGCGGGCGATGCAGGCGCCGCCACCCGGCGTGGCGCTGGAGCCGGTGCGTTGGCAGGCACGCGGCGAGTTGCGTCGCCCGGTCGGCGAGTCGCCGCAGGTCTGGCTGCACCTGCATGCATCGGCCACCGGGTGGCCGATCTGCCAGCGCTGCCTGCAGCCGCTCAGCGAGGCCGTGGTGGTGCAGCGGTCGGTGCGCTTCGTCGAGGGCGAGGCGCAGGCCGAGGCGCTGGATGCCGACAGCGAGGACGACGTGCTCGCGCTGACCCAGGCGCTGGACCTGCGTGCGCTGGTGGAAGACGAACTGCTGCTGGCGTGGCCGATCGTGCCGCGGCACGCGCAGTGCAGCGCACCGGCGCATCGGGCCGGCGACGCCGGATCGCCGGAGGCGGGGCCGTTCGCGGCGCTGGCGGCGTTCAAGCCCCCTGTGGCCGGGCATTGAGGTGGTCGCTGCCAGCCGGGCGCGCTGACGCCCACTGGTACAATGCGCGGCTTCTCCCGGATGGCGTGGCCACTGTTGGCAGCGTGCCCCACCGGAAGCCGCCGGCAGCGCGATCGTTGGACCGCTGCGCACAGCAACGCACCCGCTGCAACCGGTGCATTGGAGAAACCCATGGCAGTTCAGCAGAACAAGAAGTCGCCTTCCAAGCGGGGCATGCACCGCGCGCACAACGGGCTCACCACCCCGGGTACCGGCATCGAACCCACCACCGGCGAGGTGCACCTGCGCCATCACATCAGCCCCACCGGCTTCTACCGCGGCCGCAAGGTGCTGAAGGGCAAGACCGAGTCCTGATCTTCGGGCACCGGCGTCGATCCGCCGGGCTTCGGTGACGCCCGCTTGCGCCACCTCCGCGCTTGTCCTACGGTTGGCCAGTGAGTCCGCTGCCTCCCCTCGCTCGCGTGCGCATCGCCGTCGATTGCATGGGCGGCGACCACGGGCCATCGGCCACGCTGCCGGGCTGTCGCGCATTTCTCTCGTCGCACCCGACGGCTGAGCTGGTGCTGGTGGGCACCGAGGCCGCGCTGGCGCCGGCGACCGGCTGGGAGCGTTGCACCCGCGTGCATGCCACCGAGGTGGTGAGCATGGACGATCCCATCGAGGTCGCGATGCGGCGCAAGAAGGATTCTTCATTGCGCGTGGCGATCAACCAGGTCAAGGCGGGTGACGTCGGCGAAGCCGCGGCGCACGCCTGCGTGTCGGCCGGCAACACCGGCGCGCTGATGGCGGTGGCGCGCTACGTGCTCAAGACCGTCGAAGGCATCGACCGGCCGGCGATCGCGGCGCTGCTGCCCAACGAGAAAGGCCGCTTCACCCAGGTGCTGGACCTCGGGGCCAATGTCGACTGCACGGCCGAACATCTGTTGCAGTTCGCGGTGATGGGCAGTGCGCTGGCATCGGCGTTGCATGGCAACGAGAACCCGAGCGTCGGGTTGCTCAACATCGGCGAAGAGGCGATCAAGGGCAGCGAGACGATCAAGCGCGCCGGCGAGCTGCTGCGCGCCGCGGCGGCGGACAACCACCTCAACTTCCACGGCAACGTCGAAGGCAACGACATCTTCAAGGGCACCACCGACATCGTGGTCTGCGACGGCTTCGTCGGCAACGTGATGCTGAAGACCTCCGAAGGCCTGGCCGCCATGCTGGCCGGCATGATCCGCGAGGAGTTCGGCCGCAACCTCTGGACCAAGCTGACCGCGCTGGTGGCGCTGCCGGTGCTCAAGCACTTCAAGGCGCGCGTCGACCATCGGCGCTACAGCGGCGGCGCCCTGCTGGGCCTCAAGGGCCTGGTGTTCAAGGCCCACGGTTCGTCCGACGCGTTCGCCTTCGAGAACGCACTGGCGCGCGCGTATGATGCGGCCCGCAATCGATTGCTCGAACGCGTGCACGACCGCATCCTCGAGACGCTGCAGGCCATGCCATCGGCCGTCGACGAGCCGAATCTCTCGCCCGCCGAATGACGACTGCTTCCGACCGCTACTCTCGCATCACCGGCACCGGCAGCTACCTGCCGCCGCGGCGCGTGACCAACGCCGACCTGGCCGCCGACCTGGCCACGCGCGGCATCGAAACGTCGGACCAGTGGATCGTCGAGCGCACCGGCATCCGGGCGCGCCACTTCGCCGCCGACGGCGTGACCGCGAGCGACCTCGCGCTCGAGGCCTCGCGCCATGCGCTGGAATCGGCCGGACGCAAGGCCGGCGAGATCGACCTCATCATCGTGGCGACTTCGACGCCGGACATGGTGTTTCCGTCGACCGCGACGATCCTGCAGCACAAGCTCGGTGTGGCCGGTTGCCCGGCGTTCGACCTGCAGGCGGTGTGCTCGGGCTTCGTCTATGCGCTGACGGTGGCCGACGCGATGATCCGCACCGGCGCGGCGACGCGCGCGCTGGTGGTGGGTAGCGAAGTGTTCTCGCGCATCCTCGACTTCAACGATCGCACGACCTGCGTGCTGTTCGGCGATGGTGCCGGCGCCGTGGTGCTCGAGGCGAGCGACCGGCCCGGCATCCTGGCCTCCGACCTGCACGCCGACGGCGCCTACCGCGACATCCTGTGCACGCCGGGCACGGTGGCCGGCGGCAAGGTGCTCGGCGATCCTCTGCTGAAGATGGACGGCCCCGCGGTGTTCAAGCTGGCCGTCAATGTGCTCGAAGCGTCGGCGCGCGCCACGCTCGCGGCCGCGGGTCGCAGCGCGGAGGACATCGACTGGCTGATTCCGCACCAGGCCAACATCCGCATCATGCAAGGCACGGCGCGCAAGCTGAAGCTGGCGCCCGACAAGCTGGTGGCCACCGTGGAGTCGCACGGCAACACGTCGGCGGCGTCGATTCCGCTGGCGCTCGACGTGGCCTGCAAGGACGGCCGCGTCAAGCGCGGCGACACCGTGATGCTCGAAGGCGTGGGCGGCGGTTTCACCTGGGGCGCCGTGCTGCTCGACTTCTGAGGGTCTGAAGGCACGACCATGAAGGCGTTCGCATTCGTCTTTCCCGGGCAGGGCGCGCAGAGCGTCGGCATGCTCGACGCATGGGGTGACCACCCGGCGGTGCGCGAGGTGCTGGCCGAGAGCGCGCAGGCGCTCGGCGAAGACATCGCGCGGCTGATTCGCGAAGGTCCCGCGCAGGCGCTCGAGCTGACCACCAACACCCAGCCGGTGATGCTCGCGGCCGGCATCGCCTGCTACCGCGCGTGGCGTGCCGAGGGCGGACCGGAACCGGTGGCCCTGGCTGGGCATTCGCTCGGTGAATACAGCGCGTTGGTGGCCGCCGGCGCGCTCACCTTGTCCGATGCGCTGCCGCTGGTGCGTTTTCGCGCGCAAGCGATGCAGCAGGCGGTTCCGGTGGGTGCCGGCGCGATGGCGGCGATCCTCGGCCTGGAACCCGCGGCGGTGGTCGAGGGCTGCCAGCGCGCCGCGCGTGAGGCCGGCGCCGTGGTGTCGGCGGCCAACTTCAACGACCCGAAGCAGACCGTGATCTCGGGCGCCAAGGCGGCCGTCGACAAGGCCTGCGAGATCCTGAAAGGCATGGGCGCCAAGCGCGCGCTGCCACTGTCGGTTTCGGCGCCGTTCCATTGCGAGCTGATGCGCCCGGCCGCCGAGGCGCTGCGCGAGCGACTGGCGACGGTGGCGATCGCGCCGCCGCGCATCGCCGTGGTCAACAACATCGATGTGGCGGCAGCCACCGAGCCGACGGCGATCCGCGATGCGCTGGTCCGCCAGGCGTACGGTCCGGTGCGCTGGGTCGAGGTGGTGCACGCGTTGCGCAGCCGTGGCCCGACGCACGTGTTCGAGTGCGGCCCCGGCAAGGTGCTGACCGGCATGGTCAAGCGCATCGACGCCGAGGCGGTGGCGGCCAGCGTGTCCGACCCCGCATCGTTGCGCGACGCGATGGGTTTGCTGGCATGAGCG
>DATJYZ010000199.1:0-28731 GCA_035499355.1 Burkholderiaceae bacterium
ATACCTGGCCGCCGGGCGCGAGATCGGCCGCGCGTACCGCGAGCTGATCGGCGCCTACAACGCGGCGATGACGGCGGTCGAGGTCAAGGCCTTGCTCGAGGATCGCGCGAAGGTGGAGATCGAGGCCACCGCGGTCGTGCCGGACTGAAGAAATAGGCCACTTTGGCTCGGCCGCGGCGGGCCAATTGCACGCGCAGTGACCTCGTCAACCGCAGTTCATCCACTCTGGAGCGCAGTCCGTCGCAATCGGCTCGCGCGCCAGCAGCCGCATCCATAGAGTGCAACCCGTTGTCTGCAAGGGAGCACTCCATGTTCGAGCGCATTGCCGTCCGCGCTGTCGCCTTCGGCCTCTCTGGGCTCGTCACCTTGACCATCGTGAGCGCGCTGGCCAATACCGCTGACCTGCAGCATGCGCTGGCCTGTCAGGCCTATGCCCAGGGCAGCGCTCCGACCCAGCAGGTGGTGGTAGTCGGCCATCGCAAGCCACGCAGTTAGGGGTTCTCGAGGACATTGCCAACGCAGAATCGATCGGCGGCACAATCAGCAGCCACTGAAGGGGGTGGGCGCCCTTCCCGGGAGTCTCTATGGCGCGGTGGTGGTTCGGCTGGTGCGTGACGTTGCTGCTGGCAGGGTGCGCCAGTGCGCCCCAGACCCCCAATTGGCGGCCCGAGGTGCTGCTACACGACGAGTCGTTTGCACCACTGGCGCAAGCCATTGACGCCTCCGAAGTGTTCGCCGTCGACGACGCGATGCGCGAGTACGTGCGCCACGGCGCAAGGGGTCTGTCGTACCAGCGCGACCGCGCCGAGTGGCTGGTGAAGTCGCTGTACCGACGCGGAGAACTGAGGCTCGAATACGACACAGCGATCACGCGCAACGCGGCGCAGGCCTTCGAAGCCCGCTCCGGCAACTGTCTGTCGCTGGTGCTGATGACGGCTGCGCTGGCCAAGGAGCTCGACCTGCAGGTCGAGTACAACAGCGCATACACCGACGAGACCTGGAGCCGCAACGGCTCGCTGTTGTTGCGCAGCGGCCATATCAACGTGACGGTCGGACGGCGACTGATCGATCGCGGCCGCGGCGTTGACGTCGACTGGACAGTCGATTTCCTGCCGCCCGGTGAGCTGCGGGGGTTGCGCCTGCAGCCGTTGAAGGAAGCCACCGTGGTGGCGATGTTCATGAACAACCGCGCTGCCGAGGCGCTCGCTCGCGACGCCGGCAACGAGGCGTACTGGTGGGCCCGCGCCGGTCTGTTGGCCGACCCCGAGTTCACCGGCGTCGTCAATACGCTGGGCGTCATCTACCAGCGCAGCGGCAGACTCGAGGCGGCGGCACAGGTGTTCAATGAAGTCCTGCGCCAACAGCCGACACACACGCAGGCGTTGAACAACCTGGCGCTGCTGTACGAGCAACAAGGTCGACCCGACGCGGCAGCCCCGTTGCGTGCGCGGCTGGCCGCCTTGGAGCCCGAGCCCCCGTACCACTGGTTTGCGCTGGGACAGCAGGCGCTGCGGCGCGGCGATGCCCGCGCCGCGCGCGAGTTCTTCGCGCGCGAGGTGAAGCGCGCCGACTATTCCAGCGAGTTTCATTTCTGGCTGGCGATCGCGCACTACCAGCTCGGCGAAACCGAGCAGGCCCAGCAGGAACTCGAACGCGCGCACGCCCTGAGCGCGTCGCACGACGAGCGCGACCTCTACGCCGCCAAGCTGGCGTGGCTGAACCAGCAGCGGCACTGAGGAAGCGCGGACCTAGTCGCCCGCGCCTTCGACCGGCCGCGCGAACGGCTGGCCGATCTTGAAGGTGCCACTGACCCGCAACACCGGCGTGCCGTCGATGCGCGCCACACCCTGCGCGAACACCATGGTGCGCGTGACCCGCAGCACGTCGGCCTCGCCCTGCACCCAGGCGCCCAGCGGCGCCGGCGCAAGGTAGTCGATCTGCAGGCTGATGGTGGGCAGGAAGCGGTGTCCGATCTCGGTCTGCCGATGAATGCATACCGGCAGCAGCATGTCGCCGAAGCTGGCCAGCATGCCACCGTGACAGATGTTGAGCGGGTTGGCGTGACGCGCCTGGACGCGAAAGCCGAGCTGCGCCCGCCCTTCGATCACCCGCACATACAGCGGACCGTTGCGCGCCATGAACTCGCCGCCGATGGCCAGCAGCGCGAATCCAGCCGGCGGGTCGTCCCGGGACGCGTCGTGCGCCGCCGCGCTCATGGCGCGTTCTCGCGTTCCACCTCGGCCATGAAGTCGGCGGCCTTCAGCTCGCGGCCCTGCTGCAGCCAGACGGGATAGGCGACCGCGAAGTCGGCGACGATGCGCTCCAGCGGCATGTCGTCGAAGCTGCCGCGATGACGGACGTACTCCATGTGCTTGTTGCCGGCGCGGTCGAACGGGTGGTAGATCGAGTCGTCGTGGCCGTTGAAGGCCAGCGGCAGCAGACCGAAGCGCTCCACCAGCTCGCGGTTGAACGCCGGCGTTGCCTTGCGCCAGGCGCCATCGAGCCAGATGTCGGTGTAGCCGTGCCAGATGAACAGATCGGTTTGCATCGTCTGCCGCATGCGCTGGGTGCTGAGGTGGTTGCGTACGTCGGCGTAGCCGAGACGCGCCGGAATGCCGACGGCGCGGCACGCTGCGGCCAGCAGCGCCGCCTTCGGCACGCACCAGCCGGTGCCCCGCTCGAGCACCCCGCTGGCGCGCATGCCCGCGGGCGAGAGATCCACGCGATACGGGTCGTAGCGAAAGCCGTCGCGCACGGCATCGTGCAGCGCCACGGCGCGCTCGCGGTCGTTGCGGCCGGTCGCGCATTCGCGCGCGAACGCCATGATGCGCGGGTGGGCGCTGTCGATCAGGTCGGTGCTGGCCAGCGACGCGGCGCTCGGGGAATCGGACATCGGAGCCTCCACTGCGAGAGTGTGAGGCTACACCGTCACGCGATCTGTCAACTGCGCGTCAGGCGGTCGGCCGGGTACGGCTCAGTGGCACCAGGGCGCAGGCCATGGCGAGCAGGCAGCCGAGCCAGCCCAGCGCGGTCTCGAGCGACGCCACCACGCGTGCCGCCAGCGGCCAGACACCCGGCGCCTGCGTCGGCACCGTCCACCAGTGCCGCTGCTGCAAGTCGACGAACGGCAGCGCGTGCTCCAGCGAGAAGGCCAGCGCACTGAACGCCGGAATCCCCGGCGGCTGCGCACGGCCGGCTTCGGTCGCCGCCGACGGTGAAGGAACCACCGCAGCCTGGTCAACAGCGAGACCGAAGAAGCCGGCGCACGCCAGCCACAGCACGACCAGCGCCCACACCGGTCGCCATGGGCGATAGCCGTAGCCAGCGGCCAACCCGAACGCGCGGTGCGCGAATCGGGCCAGCCAGCGCCAGCGCGCCGGCAGGTGTGCACCGATGCGCCCGGCGCGGCGCAGCTGCACCTCGCTGGCGACAGCGACGTCGCGCGCATTGCCGGCCAGGCCCATGCGCTGGAAGGCACCGATCAGCTGCTGCCACGGCTGCGGGCGGAAGTCGCGTCCGACGTGCGCGGGCTGCTGGCGTTCGAGCCAGTCGATGCGGAACCCGGACGACTGCGGCGCGGCGGCGGCCAGCTGGCGGTAAGCGAAGCCATCGAGCACCAGCGCGTCGCCCCAGGTGGCAGCGTCGTCGTGCAATGCACCGACCCGTGTGTCGGCCAGGGTGGCCTTCGACAATGGCTGCTTCAGGCGCGCCAACACCAGCGTGCCACCGATGCGCGCCCGGTCGAGCGCGAACGCGACGGCGCCGCGCCAGCCCATGTCGTTGAAGGCGTCGAACGACGCCTGCGTGCAGTCGAGGTCGCCCTCGATCTGCGCGCGCTTCAGCCGCACGCCACCAGCGGCCGAGAAGCCGCGATCGAGCGCGACGTTGCCTGCCACCCGCGCGAGGTCGAGGTTGAGTGCGTCGCTGCGCTGGCCATCGCCGTTCACGTGGCCACTCAGGCGCGCCGAACTGGCCCGCACGTCGCCCACCACGCGCACGCCCACCAGCCGCACGTCGCCGTCGGACTCGAAGCCATCGGTCAGCAGCGCATCGCCGGCCACCCGAGCCCCGTCGGCGATCAGGCGCCGCGGCACCTGCATGTCGGCGCGTTCGCCGCCGCTCAGGCGGGCACGGCCGAGGTTGAGATCGCCGCCGACGGTGGCGCGCGCCATGCGCACGTCCAGGCGCACCGTGCAACCGGCGTTGAGCGCGATGTCGCCGGCCACGGTGCAGTCCTCGGCGCGCAGCCCCGGCAACAGGCACCCCGGGAAGCTCAGGCTGCCTCCGATGCGGGCTCCGTCGAAGCGTGGCGATGCGTCGAACACGCAACGGAAGAACCACAGCCCTTCCGGGATCGACGCATCGCGCAGGTCGATCGGCCCTTCGATCCACGCGCCGACGATCTGCAGCCGCCGCACCACCCCGCCGTGGCGTGCCAGGTGCGCCACCAACGCGCCGCGCACGCACACCGACGGCAGCGGAGTCAGCGGCCGCCGCAGCCCGATGCGGGCGATGGCGTCGTCGGCGAACGCCTGCAGCAAGGTCTGCTCCGCCGGCCGCAAGGGCAGGAAGGCGGAGAGATCGAGGCGGTCGCCCTCGACGGGGAAGGTGGATGACGGCGTTGGCATGCGCGCGCAATCGGCGCTGGAATTGCCTGTCAGGGTGACCGCAGTGGCCGCGCGTCACCATCCCCGGAGCACGTGAGAGAAGTCGCGAATCGCGCAGGCTTCGCACCCGATCGCCCCCGCGTTCGCGGGGCAGCCTGCCGGCCGTTACAACGCGGTGCGAGGCTCGTGAGGGTTTGTGTGCGCCGCCGCCGTCAAGGCACCAACGCCAACACGCGCAGCGGGCTGCCGCTGCCGCGCTGGATCTTCAACGGCGGACAGATCAGCACACTGCCCGTCGGCGGCAGCTGGTCGAGGTTGGTCAGGCACTGCAATCCATAGCGGCCCGCGCCGTGCATGAAGGTGTGGCACGGGTAAGGCGGCCTCAGATGCGCGCCCTGCCCGGCATCCGTGCCGATCGCCTCGGAGCCGAAACCCAGCACCTGGCGCTCCTCGACCAGCCAGCGCACGGCTTCGCTGCTCGGCCCCGGCGTGTGCTGGCCCTGGTCATCGAAGTTCTGATACGCGAGCGCATCGCGCTGCTCGACCCAGCGCCTGGACCAGTCGGTGCGCATCAGCAGCCACGCGCCCGCGGGGATGCGGCCGTGCGCCGCTTCGAACGCCTCGAGATCGGCCACCGTCAGCAGGTAGTCGGGATCGGCCGCGGCCTGCGCCGAGCAATCGACCACGCACGCCGCGGCGATGAAGTGCTCCACCGGAACGGTGTCCACCGATCCGTGCGGCAGGTCCTTGCCCGACACCCAGTGAATCGGCGCGTCGAAGTGGGTGCCGGTGTGCTCCCCGCACGAGAAGTTGTTCCAGTACCAGCCCGGGCCGCGCTCGTCGTAGCGCGACACCTCCTCGATGCGGAACGGCCAGCACTGTCCCATCTCGGGCGGCAGCGCGATCTGCGGAAACTCCGGCGCCAGCGTCTGCGTCAGGTCGACCACACGGATGCGGCCACCGGCGAGCGCGCCGGCCAGCAGCGAAAGCAGCTGCGCCGCCGGCATCGTCGCAGCTGCTGCCCCCTTGCGCGACGTCGCGTTGGCGGCCATCACGCACCTCCCAGTGCGAGTTCGCGTTCGAGCACCTTGGGGTCGTCGCGCCAGCGCTCGAACCACTCGTGCGCCACGTCGCCGGGGTAGACGTCCTCCACGCCATCGCGCAATGCCTTCATCACCGCTGTGGCCAGCGCCGCCGGCGCAAGCTTCGGCGGCGGCATGTTCTGGTTCCACGCGTCGTCGATCGGGCCAGGGAACACGTTGACCACGCGGATGCCGGCGCCGCGCAGCTCGGCGCGCTGGCATTGCGCCAGCGAATGCGCAGCGGCCTTGCTCGCCGAGTACGTGCCGTGCGGCGGAAAGTTGGCCAGCGCATAGATCGACAGCAGGTTCACCCAGGCGCACGCGTTGGCGGTGCCGTCGGCGCTGCGGCTGGCCAGCGCCGGTCCGAACGACTGCGCCAGTCGCAACGCGCCGAAGTAGTTGACCTCCATCTCCAGCTTGGCCACGTCGGTGCCACGCCGTGCCGCGATGCCGAACGTGCGATGCACCTCGGCGTTGTTGACGACGATGTCGACCTTGCCGCCGATCTCCCCCGCCAGCGCCTGCACCGAACGGCCATCGGTGACGTCCAGCGGCACCAGCGTCACCGCAGGCAGCGATGCGATGGTGTCGAGTCCACTGCCATGCTGCTTCCACGGCTCGGCGTGGCCGACCCAGATCAGTTCGGCGCCGGCCTTGGCGAACTCGCGCACCAGCGCCTGGCCGACCGCGGTCATGCCGTCGGTGACCAGCACCTTGCGCAGCTTGGGGTCGTTGCTCATCTCGCGCAGCATCGGGTCGTTGGCCATGGTCGTCGTGTCCTCGGATGGATCCTCGGGTGGGGTGGCGATCAGCACCGCCTGGCCGGCGCGATCGAGGCGTGCGATGACACGCACGCGCGTCGCGTCGCGCCCATTCGGCAACGCGGCGCCGCTGTGCAGGTGGACCATCAGCGTCGGTCCGGCATCGAGCTTCACGAGGCCGAGTCGCCACGGCAGCCGCTCGCGGAAGAAGAGGTCGTTGCTGTGGTGCAGCGTTGTCCCCGCGAGCAACGAGCCCGCGCCGTCCTGCGCGCGCCAGGGCAGGCGCACGCTGGCGCAGCGCGGGCAGGCTTCGCGCGGCGGGTAGAGCACGGCTTGACACTGCGCGCATTGCTGCAGTTCGAAGCGCCCCATCGCGGCGGCGGTGGTGAGCCCCAGCGCGACGCGGCTGCGCGCCGCCGGCGGCAGGTTGATCTGCCGGGTGCGCAGGACCGGGTTCTTGCGCTTGGGTCGTGCAACCGGCGGGCTCATGCCGAGGCCCCCAGGATCAGCGCGCCGGTGCACAGGCAACGGTCGTAGGTGACCATGCCGTAGCCGCTGACCAGGCCGAGCTTCGCGCTGGGCACTGTTCGGCCCTGCGCTTCACCCGTCAGCTGCCGGATCGCCTCGGTGATGCCGAGAAAGCCGCCCGCCGCGCCGGCCTGGCCGGCCGACAACTGCCCACCGCTGGTGTTGTTGGGAAAGCTGCCGTCCCACGTGAAGCGGTGCGCGCGCACGAACGCCGGCCCTTCGCCCTTCTCGCAGAAGCCGAGGTCCTCGAGCTGGCTCATCACGACGACCGGGTAGTCGTCGTAGGTCTGCACGAAGTCGATGTCGGCGGGCGCTGCGTCGGCCATCGCGTACAGCTCGTCGCGGTCGACGCGCCAGCCGCCGCGCACCATCACCGGGTCGTCGGCGTACGCGTTGTGGCGCTCGATGGCGCCGCGCAGCAGCACGTGCGGCAGCCCGAGGTCGCGCGCGCGTTCGCTGCGCAACACCAGGAACGCCTCGGCCCCGGCGCACGGCATCACGCAGTCGAACAGACGCAACGGGTCGGCAATCGGGCGTGCGTCGAGGTACTCTTCCATCGTCAGGGCGCGTCTGAACAGCGCGCCGCCGGCAGCCAGTGCATTGGCGCGCTGGTCGATGCACAGGCGGCCGAAGTCCTCGCGCGTGGCGCCGCTGGTGCGCATGGTGTGGTCGGTGATGAACGCGAACACCGCGTTCGGCCCGCCGGAACCATAGGGATGCGTGGCATCGCGCGCGAACTGGCTGAAGCTGCCGAGCATCTGGCGGAACGAGTCGACGTGGTTGGTGTCGGCGGCGACGCAGGCCACGACATCGGCATCGCCCGCCTGCACCGCACGCGCCGCGCGGCGCACCGCCATCACACCCGACGCGCCGCCGGTGGGGATGTGATCGAGCCAGCGCGGCGACAGCCCAAGGTGCTGCGTCACGCCGACCGCGGTGTCGGGCGCCAGCGTGAAGCTGCTGACCGTGAGACCGTCGAACTGCTCCTTGCGCAGGCCCGAGGCATCGCACAGGCGCCGCACCGCCTGGCCGATGAACCAGTGCGCGCCGCGGATCGAATAGCGCACGTACGGCACCGTCACCGGCGCCGCGAGCGCCACGCCGTCGTAGCCGCGGCGTGTCATGCCATGGGCCTGCGCTTCAGGGCGCGGGTATCGACGCAGTGCGACTGGCCGGGCAGTTGCACCGCCATCGCCTTCAGCTCCCCGCGCTGGATCTTCTGCGACGGCGTCAGCGGCAGCGCATCGACGAACGCCACGTAGCCCGGCGCCTTGAAGTACGACAGCTGCGTCAACGTGTGCTCGACCAACGAGCGCGCGGCGGCCTCGCGCTCGCCCGACGGCAGCGGCTTTCGCGTCACGACGCAGGCCAGCACCTCGTCGCCGCGCACCGCATCCGGGGTCGCCGCCACCGCCGACGCCTGCACCAGCGGGTGCTGGTTCAGCACGCTCTCGACCTCGACCGCCGAGATGTTCTCGCCGCTGCGCCGGATGACGTTCTTCTTGCGGTCGACGAAATAGAGGTTGCCGTCGCCGTCGGCGCGCACGATGTCGCCGGTGTGGAACCAGCCACCGGCCCAGGCTTCTTCGGTGGCCGCCTCGTCCTTCAGGTAGCCGCCGAAGAAACCTCGGCGAGGATCGCTGCCACTGGCGCGCACCCACAGCTCGCCAGGCGCGCCGATCGCGACATCGGCTCCGCCGTCGTCGACGAGACGCCATTGCATCGCGACTGCGTCGGCGCGGCCGAAGCAGCTGGTGCCGACATGGCGCGGCTCGCGGTGCGCCATCACGCAGGCGGCCGCACCGGTCTCGGTCATCGCCCAGGCCTCGAGCAGCGGAAAGCCGAAGCGCGCTTCGAAAGCCCCATGCAGCTTGCGATCGACGCCGGCACCGAAGCCGATGCGCACCGCATGCTCGCGATCGCTCGCGGATGGCGGCGCCGACAACAGCATCGCCGGCATCACCCCGAGGTAATGCACGATCGTCGCGTCGGACTCGCGCACGCTGCGCCACCAGCTGGCCGGGTGAAAGCGGTCGAGCTGGATCAGGCAGCCGCCGGCCGTCAGCACGATCATGGTGGAGAACGCCATCGCGTTCATGTGCGTGAGCGGCAGCGGCGTGATGACGCGCTCGGTGTCGGGTCGCACTGTGCACAGGTGACCCAGGTTCGCATACCAACGTCCGGCGTCCAGAAAGTAGCGGTTGGCCAGCATGCAGCCCTTGGGCCGACCGGTGGTGCCCGAGGTGTACAGCAGCGCGCACTCGGTGTCCTCGCCGATCGGCTCACCGGCGCGCGGCGCCGCGCTAGGCGGCGACGGCGGCATGCCCGCGGGCATCGCGAACGTGCGCTCCGCGTCGGTCGCCCAGGCTTCCAGGCGCGATCCCACCTCGGACGCAGCAGCCCGTACCATCCCCTCGTGCGACGGCAGCGTGACGGCGAGCGCAATCCCGCTGTGCTCGATCAGGTAGCGCAACTCGGCCGCGCGCAGATCGGCGTGGATCGGCACCACGCTGACGCCCAGCGCATTGAGCGCGAACCAATGCAGGAAGAAGCTCGGCCGGTTCTCCAGCAGCAGGCCCACGCGGTGCCCGTGCCCGTAGCCCGCCGCTGCGTAGGCCAGGCGCAACGGCTCGACCTGTGCCGCCGCCTGCGCCCAGCCGATGGCGCCGGCGGCGAGGCCGTAGGTCTGCGCGGTGACCGCCTCGATGAACAGGAAGTCCGCCTGCGGCGTGCCTGCCGCCGTGCGGGTGAACAGCGCGTGGACCGTGCTCACGCCCGTCGCGCGCCGCCGCTAGATGAACAGCTGCACCGCCGGCAGCGCGGCGTCGCTGTTGAGCAGGTCGACGCGCTTGAGCGCGATGCGCAGCACGCCGTCGCGCACGCACAGGTGGTGATGGACCGTGCCGACGAAGAAATTGACCTCGTCGTTCTGCGCCTCGGTGTAGTGGAACTGGCAGCGCGTGACGAAGCGGTTCGCGGTCGGCTCGAACCGCTCGACGCTCGGCGTCTGCAACAAGTGGTGGCTGCGGCTCTTCGGCTGCTGCGAGAACGCGCGCGGGCTTTTCAGGCGCTGCACGCGCAGGTCGCGCAACAGCTTGTCTTCGTACAGGTGCGACGTGTGATCGAGCCCTTCGGGCTGGTCGGGCGTCAGCGGCACCCAGTAGATGCCATCCTCCGTGAACAGCGTGTTCCACTCGTCGTAGCGCGCTTCGTCGAGCAGCCGCGCTTCGCCGAGCACCAGGTCCAACAGCTGCTGGTGCGTGACCTCGGCTGCCGTCAAGACGTCGCGTGCCATCACATCGTCAACGTCATGTAGCGCGCCCAGGCACGGTACTGGTTGCGCATCGAGAGCTCGCTGGTGCCGATCGCGGTGATCTCCTTCTGGTCCACCTCGGTAGGGTCGTAGTTGCGGTGCAGGCTGACCCATTCGTTGCCGCTGGCGTGCAGGCCCTGCTGGATCGCACGGTACGCATGCAGGTCGTCGTGGCCGACCACCGAGAACGGCGAGTTGATCAGGCGCGAATAGGTGCAGGTGCGCTCCAGGAGTTCCTTCGGCGCGCCCTTGAGCCGGAAGGTCCAGCTCTCGACGACGGTCTTGTCCGCCGCGATCGGTCGCGCCACGCGGATCGCCTGGATCGCGCCCTTGATCGTGAGGTTCGGGTAGTACACCGTGTTGTGCCGCGCCAGGCCGAGGATCTTCGCGGCGCGCTCGTCGCCATAGGCGGTCTTCATGGCCGCGTCGTACTGCGGCACCGCCGAGTACTTGCTGTGGATGCTGAAATGCACGCCGGAGAAGCTGTGCCCGTTGTCGTAGACGCGCACACCCATGTCCTCGAAGAACTTGTAGTCCGACACGAACGGCACGAACTGCTCAATCGCCATCGGCTTGGGCTCGTCGGCCGGCTTGCCGGCCCACATGCGCTTGGCGGTACCGGCCGACGACTCGTGCACCACCATCGGATGCATCGTGTCGTTCAGGTTCTCGATGAACATCTTCCAGTTGCACCGGTGCATGAAGCGCAGGCAGCCGCCGGCGATCTCGAGCTGCCCCTCGGGCGAGCGGTCGGCCATGTTGTCGATCGAGCTCAGCGAGTCGCCGAAGTACGACTCGAAGTCCGGCCCCGCGTCGCCCAGCTTGACGAAGATGAAGCCGCGATACAGCCGCACGTGCCTCACGGGCACCAATCCGCGACCGGATTCGCACTGCCGCATCGCCGTGCCTTCGTAGCCATTCTGCAGGGGAATCGCGAGCAGCGAGCCGTCGGTCTTGTAAGCCCAGGCGTGGTACGGGCAGCGAAAGAACTTAGCCGTGTTGCCGCTCGGGGCGCTGACCACGCGCGCGCCCTTGTGCGCGCAGCGGTTCTTCAGCACGCGCACCGAGCCATCGTCGTGGCGCACCACGATCAGCGGCTCGCCCGCGATCTCGGCGGTGATGAAGTCGCCCGCTTGCGGCAGCTGGCTGTCGTGCCCGACGTAGTTCCAGGTGTTGACGAAGAAATGTTCGCGTTCGAGCTCGAACAGTTCCTCGCTGATGTAGAGGTCGCGGTGCACGCGATCGGGCTGCACCAGCGCGCGCACGGCGTCGGGTCGAGCTCGATACTGGCTGTTCATCGCGATCTTGAACGCACTGCAGTCCAAGTATGCGTCAATGGCCCGATCGGCCCATGCGGTTGCACGGTCCGGCGACAAGCCGACGGTTAGGGTGATGCCCCGACAGGGGGGCCAAATTTTTCGCGATATAGTGCGCGCCTTTGCGACGGGGGCCGTCGCGCGCTGCCCACAAGGCGGCGGATCCTGACCACACAGCGACTGCGTCACCCGCCGCGCAGCCGACTGGAGGGCCGTGAGTGAACTACGCCGAGCAGCAACGCAATCCGACCAAGCACATGGTCGGGATCGGCGTGGTCGTCGTGATGCACATCATCCTCGGCTGGGCCTTGCTGAACGGCCTGGCGCGCAGGGTGGTCGAGGTGGTCAAGGGTCCGATCGAGACCAAGATCATCGAAGAGGTCAAGCCGCCTCCCCCGCCGCCGCCCGAGAACCTTCCGCCACCGCCCAAGCTGCCCCCGCCGCCGCCGGCGTACATGCCGCCGCCGGAAATCAAGATCGAGACGCCGCCCGTTGCGCCGACGATCACCGTGCAGACCGTGCCGCCGCCACCGGCGCCGCCGGTGACGATCGCGCCGCCGCCATCGACCGAGACCGCGCCCGCTCCGCCGGCGCCGGCGCGCGTGGCACCGCAGGTGAACTTCAAC
Source organism: Burkholderiaceae bacterium (assembly GCA_035499355.1). GTDB lineage: Bacteria > Pseudomonadota > Gammaproteobacteria > Burkholderiales > Burkholderiaceae_C > JAEUPI01. The sequence goes on from DATJYZ010000199.1 coordinate 12,234, forward strand.
ACCGATTGCGTGAGGCCCGTCTATCCGCCGGCCGCCCTGCGTGCCGAAGCCACCGGCACCTCGATCATCAAGGTCACGGTCGGTGTCGACGGGCGTGCCACCGCCACCGAGATTGCCAAGAGTTCAGGACCGTCGCGCGAGCACAAGCTGCTCGACCGCGCCGCCGAGGCGGCGATCCGCGACACCTGCAAGTTCAAACCCGGTACGGTGGACGGCAAGCCCGAGCCGCTGACCACTTCCGTCAGCTACATCTGGAAGCTCGAGTAGCAGTCCCGATCAAACCCGTGTCGCGTGGCGCCGCGCTGTCGGCCTCCATCACGCGGCCACCCGTCGTGTTGGAGGAACACCCATGCTGTTGAAAAGAACCTCGCGTGCGCTGCTGGCGCTCGTCGTGTTGTGCCTGTCGGCCCTGGCGCCATACCAGGCTGCGCTGGCCCAGGCTGCGTCGGCACCCGACGCGACGGCAGCGCCGGTGGCACGCCCCGCGGCCGCCGTCGAGCCGCAGGTGACCAAGGAAACGATCGACAACCCCTACGGCCTCGAGGCGTTGTGGAAGCAGGGCGACTTCGTCGCGCGCGGCACGCTGATCATCATGATCATCATGAGCATGGGCAGCTGGTACATCATCTTCACCAAGGTGTTCGAGCAGCGCAAGCTGCTCAAGAGCGCCAAGGCGGCCGCCGCCAGCTTCTGGCAGTCCGGTTCGGTCAAGAAGGGCCTCGACACGCTCGACGAAGGCAGCGCGTTCCGCTTCATCGCCGAGGAGGGACTCAAGGCCGACGAGCACCACGAAGGCAGCCTGGTCGAACAGATCGACCGCCACACCTGGATCGGCATGAGCGTGACGCGCGCGGTCGAGAACATCCAGAGCCGCCTGCAGGACGGCCTCGCGTTCCTGGCCACGGTGGGCTCCACTGCGCCGTTCGTCGGCCTGTTCGGCACGGTCTGGGGCATCTACCACGCGCTGACCGCGATCGGCATCGCCGGCCAAGCGTCGATCGACAAGGTGGCCGGCCCGGTGGGCGAGGCGCTGATCATGACGGCGTTCGGCCTGGCGGTCGCGGTGCCGGCGGTGATGGGCTACAACTGGCTGATCCGCCGCAACAAGACGGTGATGGAGCGCGTGCGCGCGTTCTCGGGCGACCTGCACAACGTGCTGCTGTCCGGCAAGCGCTGATCACTCCGCCCCCGACGCTGTAGGAGCCGATCATGGCGATGGCTGTTGGATCCCCCGACGACGACGCCGAGGAGCAGATGAACTCGACCATCAACACCACGCCGCTGGTCGACGTGATGTTGGTGCTCCTCATCATCTTCCTGATCACGATTCCGGTCGTGACGCAGTCGATCCAGCTGACGCTGCCGAAGGAACGCAACGTCCCGACGCAGACCAAGCCCGAGAACATCCTGCTGGCGGTCAGCAAGGACGGCGATGTCTACTGGAACACCCGCAAGATGCCCGACATCGAGACGGTGGTGAAGGAGCTGAAGAAGGAGGCGGTCAAGGAGCCGCAGCCCGAGGTGCACATCCGCGGTGACCAGGACGCGCGCTACGAGAGCGTCGGCCGCCTGGTGGTGGCGTGCCAGCGCGCCGGCATCGCCAAGGTGGGGTTCATCACCGAACCGCCGCCCAACCAGTAAGAGGAGCACGCCATGGCGATGCAAGTGGGCGAGCACAGCTCCGACGACGTCATGATCGACATCAACACCACGCCGTTGATCGACGTGATGCTGGTGCTGATCATCATGCTGATCATCACGATCCCGATCCAGACCCACGCGGTCAAGATGAACATGCCGATCGCGCCGAGCGCGCCGCCGCCCAAGCCGCCGGAGATCGTGCGCATCGACATCGACTTCGACGGCACCATCGGATGGAACGGCACCGTGGTGGAGAAGGAAGAACTGCTCAACCGACTGGCCCAGGTGGCGCAGATGCCCGAGCAGCCCGAAGTCCACCTGCGGCCCAACAAGCTGGTGACCTACAAGGTGGTCGCGATGGTGATGGCCAACGCGCAGCGACTGGGCGTCACCAAGATCGGGCTGATCGGCAACGAGCAGTTCATGAATTGACCCACCCCCGATGCGCCTGCGGCGGCGCCCCTCGAGGGGGCGCCGCCACCGGACCGGCGGAGCCGGATCCGCGGCGGCCGCTTGGGCGACACGCGAACGGCGGTAGAGCGAAGCGATGAAGCAATTGCGTTTCTGGATTGGCACGTTGCTGGCCTGCGTGTGGCTGGCCGGGGCTCATGGTCAGTCCGTGCGCCCCGATGTCGGCAAGCCCCTGCAGCAGGCGAGCGACCTGCTCAAGGCCGGCAAGGCCAAGGAGGCGCTCGCCAAGGTGCGCGACGCCGAGGCGGTGGCCGGCAAGACGCCGGCCGAGCAATTGATGATCGACCGCATGAAGGCAACGGCGGCGCAGCGCGCGGGCGACACCGCCACGGCGATCCAGGCACTGGAGGCGTTGTTCAACTCCGGCAAGCTCGCAGGACCGGAGCAGGCGCAGACCGCCGAGATGCTGGCCTTCTCGTACTCGCAGCAGAAGGACTGGCCACGCACCAACCAGTGGGTGCAGCGTGCGCAGGCCGCCGGCAGCACCAGCGCGCAGCTGAAACAGCTGCAGGCCTACGCGCAGAGCCAGAGCGGCGACTACGCCGCGGTCGCCAAGGAGGCGCAGGCGGCAGTGGCCGCCGCCGAAGCCGCCGGCCGCAAGCCCGACGAGGGCGACCTGCTGCGACTGGCCGACGCGCAGCAGCGCACCGGGCAGACGCAGGCGCGCGCGGCCACCCTCGACAAGCTGCTGGCCAACTACCCGAAGAAGGAGTACTGGGCGATCCTGCTCGGCCAGCTGCCGCGCAAGAGCGGCTTCTCCGACCGCTTCTCGCTCGACCTCTTCCGCCTGCGGCTGGCCACCGGCAACCTCACCAAGACCGACGACTTCATGGAGATGGCGCAGTTGTCGCTGCAGGCCGGCTATCCGGCCGAGGGCAAGGCCGTGGTCGACAAGGGCTTTGCCAGCGGCGCGCTCGGCAGCGGCGCCGAGGCCGACCGCCACAAGCGGCTGCGCGACCTCGCGGTCAAGCAGGAGGCCGAGAGCAAGGAGGCGATCGACCGGCAGGCGCAGGAAGCCCTCGCGTCCAAGGACGGCAACGCGCTCGTGCAGGTCGGTTATGCCTATGTCACGATGGGTCAGTTCGACAAAGGGATCCCGCTGATCGAGCAAGGCATCGCCAAGGGCGGCCTCAAGCGGCCCGAAGACGCCAAGCTGCACCTCGGGATGGCGCAGCTGCAAGCGGGCAAGAACAAGAGCAAGGCCGTGCAGACGCTGCGCGGCGTGCAGGGCAACGACGGCGCCGCCGACCTCGGCCGCCTGTGGGCCGTGTACGCCAGCCAGTCGTCCTGACGATTCGCAGGTTGCCCGCGCCGTGCTGCCCGACTTCGTCGACGCGCTCGGCGACGGCCTCTATGCGATCGACACCGGCTTCGTGCGCCCGCGCTTCGACGCCGCCTACCTGATCGTCGACAGCAGCCGCGCGGCGTTCGTCGACACCGGCACCAACCACGCGGTGCCGCGCCTGCTCGCAGCGCTGCGCGCACTCGAGCTCGACGTCGGCGCGGTCGATTGGGTGATTCCCACCCACGTGCACCTCGACCACGCCGGCGGCGCCGGGCTGCTGATGCAGGCGCTGCCGCAGGCCCGCATGGCCGTGCACCCGCGCGGGCAACGCCACATGATCGATCCCACCGCCCTGATTGCCGGCGCCGCCGCGGTCTACGGCGAGGATGAACTGGCGCGCTCGTATGGCATGCCGGTGGGCGTGGCTGACGCACGCACGCTGGCCACCGCCGATGGCATGACGCTGACGCTCGGCACGCGCGTGCTCGAGTTCATCGACACGCCGGGCCATGCGCGGCATCACCATTGCATCTGGGACGCTCGCACGCGCACCTGGTTCACGGGCGACACCTTCGGCCTCGGATTTCCCGAGCTGGTCACCGAACGGGGGCGCTGGGTCACGCCGACCAGCGCGCCGGTCCAGTTCGACCCCGAGCCATTGAAGGCCTCGGTACGACGGCTGCTCGCGCGCGAACCGGCCGCGCTGTGCGTCACCCACTTCGGCCGCGTGCCGAACGCGCCGCACCTCGGGCCGTTGCTGGCATCGCAGATCGACGAGATGGCGGCAATCGGCGAGCGGCTGCGGCACGCCGACGATCGGCATGCACGGCTGTGCGACGCGATGCGGGCGATGTACGTGCACCGACTCGCCGAACACGGCTTCGCCGACCTCGACGAGCCGCTCGCGCTGCTGGCCCCCGACGTCGAGATCAACGCGCAAGGGCTCGGGGCCTGGCTCGACCGCACGGCGTAACATCGGCGCGATGGGCAGGCCGTCGTTCGCACTGCAGGACCGCGTCGCCGTCATCACCGGCGCGGCGCAAGGCATCGGCGCCGCCTGCGCACGACGGCTGGCTGCCGACGGCGCCGCGATCGCGCTGTGGGACGTCGATCTCGCCAAGACGCAGGCCCTGGCCGATGAGCTGCGCGCGGCCGGCGCGAAGACGTTCGCGCAGCGTTGCGACGTCTCGCGCAAGGCCGAGGTCCGAGCCGCGCTCGACGCCACGCAGCGTGCGCTGGGCCCCGTCAACGCCCTGGTCAACAACGCCGGCATCTTCAAGGCAGCCGACTTTCTCGACATCACCGAGGCCGACTGGGAGGCCGTGATCGGCGTCAACCTCACGGGCTCGTTCCTCGTCGCGCAGGCGGTGGCCCGCGCCATGGTCGCTGCAGGGCGAAGCGGCGCCATCGTCAACATGAGTTCGGTCAACGGCACGATGGCGATTCCGTCGATCGCCAGCTACAACGCCAGCAAGGGCGGCATCGACCAGCTGACGCGCGTGATGGCGCTGGCGCTGGCCGATCACGGCATCCGCGTCAACGCGGTCGGGCCCGGCACGATCGCCACGGAGCTGGCGCGCGCTGCGGTGCTCGGCAGCGACGAGGCCAAGGCGCGCATCCTGTCGCGCACACCCCTGCGCCGCCTGGGCGAGCCCGACGAGGTGGCCGATGCGGTGGCGTTCCTGCTCAGCGACGCCGCGAGCTACGTCACCGGCGAGATCGTGTACGTCGACGGCGGCCGCCGCGCGCTGAACTACACCGTGCCGCCCAAGTCCTGACGGAGCATCGCCATGCCCGAAGCGACCTCTAACCTCCTGCCGGCGCTGACCGGCGGCTGCCTGTGCGGCCGCGTGCGCTACGAGGCCCGGCACGACAGCCGCGAGGGCTACTACTGCCACTGTCGCATGTGCCAGCTGGCCACCGGCAACACGCGCGCGGCATTCTTCAACCTGCCCAAGGCCGACGTGCGCTGGCTCGGCGAGCCGGCCTACTACGCCTCGTCGAGGATCGCGCGCCGCGGCTTCTGCGCGCAGTGCGGCACGCCGATGTCGTTCGACTACCTCGACAGTGCCCGCGTGGACCTCACGGTAGGCAGCCTCGACAACCCGTCGGAGCTGAAGCCGACCACGCACTTCTCGGTCGAGACGCGGATCGCGGTCTGGCACGCGGACGATGGCCTGCCGGGCCAGCGCCTCGACACCAACGAGGGCATCGGCAAGCGCTGGCGCGCCGCCTACGGCGACGCCCCGCCGGGCCTCGACACCGTGCGGCGGGGCTGACGCGCGTCAGGCTGGCCGCGCGGCGAACGCCGGCCGCTTTTCGTCGATCGGCAGGTGCGCGAGCGCGGCGCCGACCGCCAGCACGATGTCGGCCCACCACATCCAGTCGTAGCTGCCGGTCCACTCGAACGTCTTGCCGCCGAGGTAGGCGCCGAGGAAGCCGCCGACCTGGTGCGAGAGCATCACCACGCCGAACAGCATTGCCATCTGCGACGGGCCGAAGAAGCGCGCCACCAGTCCGGCCGTGGGCGGCACGGTCGACAGATAGGTGAAGCCGATCACTGCGGCGAAGATCAGCAGCGTGGTCGAGGTCTTCGGCGCGAACACGAACACCAGCACCGCCAGCGCGCGTGCCGCATAGATCAGCGACAACAACGACTTCATGCGCCAGCGCCCGCCCTGGTAGCCGATGGCCCAGCCGACGGTCAGGCTGCCCAGGATGTTGAACAACCCGATCACGCCGAGCGACCAGGCGCCGACCTCCGGCGGCAGCTGGCAGCTCGCCACCACGCCTGGCAGGTGCGTGGCGATGAACGCGACGTGGAAGCCGCAGACGAAGAAGCCGGCGCACAGCCAGCGATAGCTCGGCAGCGCGAAGGCGCGCGCCAGCGCGGCGCGCGCGCCGAGGGGCGCCGCGGGCGGCACGGCACCTGGCGTCGCCGCCGCCGTCGGCGCGGCCCGCGAGCGCAACACCCACGCGGCCGGCAACGCGAGCAGCGTGAAGGCGGCCAGGCTCTGCAACGCAACCGCCCAGCCCGCGGCAGCCGTGATGCCCTGCGCGATCGGGGCGAAGACGAACTGGCCGAACGAGCCGCCGGCGTTGACGACGCCCGCGGCCATGCCGCGGCGCTCCACCGGCACCAGCCGCGTGGTGGCGGCCATCAACACCGCAGGCCCCGCCATGCCGGCACCGCCGGCGGCCAGGATGCCGATCGCCAGGGTCAGCCCGGCCTGGCTGGTCATGAACGGGGTCAGCGCAGTGCCCAGCGCCACCAGCAGGCAACCCACCAGCAGCACGCGGCCTGCGCCCTGGCGGTCGGCCACCAAGCCGGCGATCGGCTGGGTCAGGCCCCACCACAGTTGCGCCACCGCGAACGCCAGGCTCACGCCCGCCAGTCCCACGCCGGTGCTGGTGTTCAGCGCGCCGACGAAGAGCCCCATCGACTGGCGGGCGCCCATCGTCAGCGCGAACGTGCCGGCCGCGGCCAGCAGCACCCACCCAAGCGCCGGCAGGGCCGGCGCGGCGGCGGTTCTGGAGTCATTCATTGCTGCGTTCCTTCGCGGTTTCGAGCTCGCACAGACAGGCGTCGAGCAACTCGTGCAGCCGCACGACGCGCGCGTCACCGAGACGTTCGTTGAGCGCGAGCTGCGCCTGCTTCCAGGCGCGCTGCGCCTCGGCCCGCTTGGCGCGGCCCTCCGCGGTGGCGGTGATCGAGCGGCTGCGCGCGTCGGCGCCGGGGCCGATCTCGACCCAGCCATGGGCAACCAGCGGCTGCAGGTTGCGCGTCAGCGTCGAGGCGTCGAGCTTCATCTGTCGCGCCAGCTCGGCCGGCTGGATCGGCTCCAACCGCACGACGTGCGACAGCAGCGAGTACTGCGTGTTCTTGAGCCCGGTGCGCGCGACGTACGCGTCGTAGTGGCGCGTCACCGCGCGCGACAGTTGACGCAGCTTGAGGTTGGTGCAGCCGCGCGGCTGGACATTGGCGGTGGCGCTGGCGTTCACGGGATCATTGTATCTACAATTGTTGTAGATACAATCATTGTCACCCTATCCCCGACGAGGACTCGATGAACACCACGAAGACCGACACGGCGCCCGGACACGACACGCTGCAGCGCTGGCAGGCGCGCGAGGCGGAGCTCGCAGCGCGCGCCGCGCCGGTGGGTCTGGCGCGACCCGAACAGGTCATCGGCAAGTCGGGCCTGGAGATGTTCGAGGCCATGCTGGCGGGCGAGATCGCGCGCGCACCGATCACCACCACGCTCGACTTCTGGCTGGTCGAAGCGGGCCTGGGACACGCCGAGTTCCAGGGCAAGCCGGGGTTCGGACACTACAACCCGCTGGGCAGCGTGCACGGCGGCTGGATGGCAACGCTGCTCGACTCGTGCGTCGGCTGCGCGGTGCACACCACGCTGCAGGCGGGCAAGGCCTACACGACCTTGGAGCTGAAGGTCAACTTCGTCAAGGCGCTGACCGATCGGGTACCGCTGGTGCGCGCCGTGGGCGACGTCATCCACGCCGGCGGCCGGGTCGCTACGGCCGAAGGACGGCTGGTCGGTCCCGATGGCACACTGTATGCGCACGCGACCACCACCTGCCTGATTTTCGACGCCCGATGAGACTGCTTCACACCATGCTGCGGGTCGGCGACCTGAAACGCTCGACCGACTTCTACACCCAGGTGCTCGGCATGAAGCTGCTGCGGACGACGCAGCGGCCCGAGCAGAAATACGACCTCGCGTTCCTCGGCTACGGCACGAACCCCGAGCACGCCGAGATCGAGCTCACCTACAACTACGGCGTCGACAGGTACGAGATGGGCGGCGCCTACGGCCACATCGCGATCGGCGTGCCCGACGTCGCGGCCACCTGCGACGCGGTACGCAGCAAGGCGCAGCAGTTCGGCGGCGCGATCACGCGCGAAGCGGGCCCGGTGAAAGGCGGCACCACGGTGATCGCCTTCATCACCGACCCCGACGGCTACAAGATCGAGTTGATCCAGCGCGACAGTCAATAGGCCCCCACGCTTGTCGCTGCGCGACTGCGCTGCCCCCGGAAGGGGCGCTGCGCGGCCGCTTTGGGAGCGGCCCGGCGCCGGCCGCCTCGGCCAGCGGCACCGCATGCTCGACCTCGTGCGGCACGATGACGGGGATCACCGGGCCGTGCTCGGCCAACGACAGCGTTTCCATCGCTTCGTCGGCTCCGCCAGCCCCCCGGTTGCCCCCTTCGAGGGGGAGGCGCCGCAGGCGCCTCGGGGGTGGGCCTCACAACCAACTGCAAGCGCCCTGCTCCGCGCCGTTGACGTTGCGCCGGAAGCCGGCGAACAGTTCGCGGCCGAGGCCGTGCGCATTGTCGTCGGCCTGGATGGAATCAATGGTTGCCGGCTCGCGCTCGGCCCACGTCGCCGCATCCACCTTGGCTTCGAGCGTGCCGGCGTCGGCGTCGAGGCGGATGACGTCGCCGCTGCGCACCTTGGCCAGCGCGCCGCCGGCCAGCGCCTCGGGCGTCACGTGGATCGCCGCCGGCACCTTGCCCGAGGCACCACTCATGCGGCCGTCGGTGACCAGCGCCACCTTGAAGCCCTTGCCCTGCAGCACCGCCAGCGGCGGCGTCAGTTTGTGCAACTCGGGCATGCCATTGGCCTGCGGGCCCTGGAAGCGCACCACCGCCACCAGGTCGCGCTGCAGTTGTCCGGCCGCGAACGCCGACAGCAGCGCTTGCTGACTGTCGAACACCATCGCCGGTGCTTCGATCACGTGGCGGTCGTCGGGCACGGCCGAGACTTTGATCACGGCGCGGCCGAGGTTGCCGTGCAGCAGGCGCAGGCCGCCAGTGGCGGAAAACGGCCGCGAAGCCTCGCGCACGATCGTCGCGTCGCCACTCGCCGTCGGCAGGTCGCGCCACTGCAGCTGACCGCGCGCGAGTTCGGGCACACGCAGGTAGGCTGGCATGCCGCGCGTGTCGACGGTCGTCACGTCGGCGTGCAGCAGGCCCGCGCCGGCCAGCTCGCGCAGCACGAACCCGGGCCCGCCAGCGGCCTGGAACTCGTTGACGTCGGCGCTGCCGTTCGGATACACGCGCGCCAGCAGCGGCACCACCGACGACAGCTCGGCGAAGTCGGTCCAGTCGATCGTCAGCCCGGCGGCGCGCGCCACCGCCACCCAGTGGATCAGGTGGTTGGTCGAACCGCCGGTGGCCAGCAGCGCGATCATCGCGTTGACGATCACCCGCTCGTCGACCAGGCGCCCGATCGGCAGCCGCCGCTGCCCCGGCACGATGGCCAGCAGTGCGCGCACCGCGGCCCGCGTCAGCGCCTCGCGCAGCGCGGTGTTCGGGTGCACGAACGCGGCACCCGGCACGTGCAGGCCCATCGCCTCGAGCAGCATCTGGTTGCTGTTGGCGGTGCCATAGAAGGTACAGGTGCCGACCGTGTGATAGGCCGCCTGCTCGGCCTGCAGCAAGGTGTCGCGACCAACCAGGCCTTGCGCGTGCTGCTCGCGCACCTTCGATTTGTCGCTGTTGCTCAAGCCCGACGGCATCGGCCCCGCCGGCACGAACACGCACGGCAGGTGGCCGAAGTGCAGCGCGCCGATCAACAGGCCGGGCACGATCTTGTCGCACACGCCGAGCAGCAGCGCGCCGTCGAACACGTCGTGGCTGAGCGCCACCGCGGTGGCCATGGCGATGGTGTCGCGCGAAAACAGGCTCAGCTCCATGCCGGGCTGGCCCTGCGTGACGCCGTCGCACATCGCCGGCACGCCGCCGGCCACTTGCGCGGTGGCGCCGAGCGCGTGCGCCTCGTCGCGGATCCATTGCGGGAATCGCTCATAGGGCTGGTGCGCCGACAGCATGTCGTTGTAGGCGGTGACGATGCCGATGTTGGGCGCGCGCTCGGCCACGATGCGCAGCCGCTCCTTGCCGGGCAGCGCGGCGAACGCGTGCGCCACGTTGGCGCAGCCGAGCCGCTCGGACCCGCGCGGCCGCGCCGCCAGGCGCTCCACGCGCTCCAGGTAGGCGCGCCGCGGCGCGGCGCTGCGCTGCGCGATGCGCAGCGTCACCTGCAGGACGGTCGGGTGCATCGGTGGCGCGCTCACGTGTGAAATGATTCTGGCGAAGCCCAGTTGCGTGGTCAACGATCGCGATCGCCGAACGTTGCTCTGGCATTCTTGCAGCTTCGATGGACATGCCAACCAACGCGCGCAACGCCGAGGCCATGCTGCTGCGGGCCACCGCGCAGTGGGGTGGGCGCGAAGACCTGTGGGTATTCGGCTATGCGTCGCTGATCGCGCGGCCCGAATTCGAAGCCACCGAGCATCGCGTCGGCCACGTGCACGGCTGGCACCGCGCGTTGCGCATGCGCTCGCGCGTCAATCGCGGCACGCCGGAGCAACCAGGCCTGGTGTTTGCGCTGTTGCCCGGAGGCTCGTGCCACGGCGTGGCCTATCGCGTGCCGCGTCGGCGCGCCGCCGCAGAGCTCGAGCGGCTGTGGAAGCGCGAGATGCCCACGGCGGTGTACGACCCGCGCTTCCTGCCGTGCCGCACGTCGCACGGCGAGGTGCGCGCGCTGGCCTTCACGCTGTCGCGGCGCAGCCCGAGTTTCGTGCAGGCCATGGCCGACCGCGATCTGGTGCACATCTTCAGGCACGCGCGCGGCCGCTTCGGCACCACGCTGGACTACCTGCTCGAAACCGCCGACGCGCTGCGCCGGCGCGGCCTGCGCGATCGCGAGATCGAGCGCATGGTCGACCTGGCGCGCACGCACGCGCTGGTCTGACGCGCCGGCCGCCCGGCTCGCGCGGTTATGCTGCGGCGTGATGCGCCGCCACTTCCTGCCGCGATGACGCCGCGCGCACTGGTGCTGGCCGGCCCCACCGCCAGCGGCAAGAGCGCGCTCGCGCTGGCGCTGGCGCAGCGCATCGAGCTCGAGATCGTCAGCGTCGATTCGGCGCAGGTGTACCGCGGCATGGACGTCGGCACCGCCAAGCCGAGTGCGGCCGAGCGTGCGCGGGTGCCACACCACCTGATCGATATCCTCGATCCGGCGCAGTCCTACTCGGCCGCCCGCTTCGCCAGCGATGCCGCACGCCTGATCGGCGAGATCAACCAGCGAGGCCGCGCCGCGCTGCTGGTCGGCGGCACGATGCTGTACCTGAAGGCGCTGTTCAACGGTCTCGATGCCCTGCCCGAGGCCGACCCGGCCGTGCGAGCGGCGATCGATGCCCGCGCGGCGGCGCACGGCTGGCCGGCCCTGCATGCCGAGCTGGCGCGGACCGATCCCGACACCGCGGCGCGCCTGGCGCCACACGACGCGCAGCGCATCCAGCGCGCGCTCGAGGTGTGGCAACTGACCGGCCGGACACTGTCGCAGCTGCAGGGGCAACGGGCGCGCTCCGGGCTCGCGCTGCCGATGATCGCGCTGGAGCCGCGCGATCGCGCGTGGCTGCACACGCGCATCGCCGAGCGTTTCGACGGCATGCTGCGCGACGGGCTGGTCGATGAAGTTCGCGCGCTGCGCGCCCGCGGCGACCTGCGCGCCACCTTGCCATCGATGCGTTGCGTCGGCTACCGCCAGGCGTGGCAGGCACTCGACGCCGGTGACCTGCACGAGTTGCGCGATCGTGGCATCGCCGCCACGCGGCAACTCGCCAAGCGCCAGCTGACCTGGCTGCGTTCGATGCGCCGCGACAGCGTGGCCTGCGACGAACCGCGGGCCGCCGAACGGGTGCATGGCCTCGCGCAACGGCTGTTGACCGCGCCGGCGAAGCAGGCATGACGGTCGTTTCGGAGCCGCGCCAAAACGCGGTATGGTGCGATGCCGGCGTCCGCGATGGGCGCTGGCTCATGCCGGGCCAAGGGGTTCCATGAATCGGACGTCGATCGCCGCCATTGCCGCGCTGGTGCTCACGGGCCTCGGGGTCGGTGGGTTGTACTGGTATCAGCGCCGCTCCTCGCCACCGGCCGAGGCGCCCGCGGTGGCCGAGGCGCCGCCCGAGCCCGCGGCCTCGGCGGCCAGCGTGCCGGCGATTCGCAATCCGATCGACGAGTCGCTCGCCGCGGCGGCCAGCGCTCCGGTGGCCACCGACCCGCAGGCGATGTGGCGCCAAGGGCTCGGTGACCTGTTGGGCAACTCGGCGGTGGTGCGCTTCATCCAGAGCGACGACTTCACGCGTCGGCTGGTCGTCACCGTCGACAACCTGGCGCGTGCGCACGCCGCGCCGCGGCTGTGGCCGGTGTATCCCACGCCCGGCCGCTTCTCGGTGAGCGGCAACGGCGAGCTGCGCACCATCGCGCCGGAGAACGCGGCGCGCTACTCGCCACTGGTGTCGATGATCACCGGGGTCGACGCGCGACAGGCCGCGACGCTGTACGTGCACATGTACCCGCAGTTGCAGAAGGCTTACGAGGAGCTCGGTTATCCCGGCCGCTACTTCAACGACCGCGTGGTCGAGGTCATCGACCACCTGCTCAACACCCCCGAACCGTCGCCGCCGGGGCCGCTGATGCAACTTACCGAGGTCAAGGGCAGCGTGCCGTCGACGCAGCCGTGGCTGCGCTACGAGTTCGCCGACACCGACCTGCAGTCGCTGTCGGCCGGGCAGCGGATCCTGCTGCGAGTCGGCCCGGCGCACCGTCAGGCGCTGAAGGCCAAGCTGATCGAGCTGCGCAAGCTGATCGCGCGCGCACCGGTATCGCGCTGACGCGTTCGAGGGCGCGGCCGCACGGCCGCGAAACGCCGATCGATGGGCGCGTAGGGCATGATTGGCTGCATGCTCGAGGTGCGCGCGCTCGCCAAGTCCTACGGCGACGTGCCGGTGTTCCAGCGGGTGTCGCTGCAGATGGCGCCGGGCGAGTTCGTCGTGCTGATCGGCGAGTCGGGCGTCGGCAAGTCGACGCTGCTCAACAGCATCGCCGGCCTCGAAGACGTCGAGGCCGGCGAGGTGACCTTCCGAGGCCGCTCGCTCGGCGCGCTCGACGCCGACGCCCGCGCGCGCTGGCGCCGCGAGCACCTGGGTTTCGTGTTCCAGGCCTTCCACGTGCTGCCGCACCTGAGCGTGGCCGACAACGTGGCGCTGCCGTTGCTGTTGCTCGATCGTCCGGATGCCGCGCGCGTGCAGGGGATGCTCGAGCGCGTGGGCTTGCCCACGCTCGCCGGCCGCTGGCCCGCTCAGCTCTCGGGCGGCCAGTTGCAGCGCGTGGCGCTGGCGCGTGCGCTGGTTCACAGGCCGGCGCTGGTGCTGGCCGACGAGCCGACGGGCAACCTCGACCCGGTGCAGGCCGCGCGCACGCTGGAGTTGCTGGCCAGCACGGTGCGCGAGGAAGGCACCGCGTGTCTGCTGGTGACGCATGCCCCGGCCGCCGCCAAGCTGGCCGATCGCGTGCTGCGCCTGCAGTCCGACGGCATCGTCGACGCCGGCAGCACCTGAGTGCATCACGGCGACGAGAGCGCATGCGGGCCCTCGCCACCCCCTCGGCCGTCGTGCGCCATCCGTGGCGCTGGCTGCGTGCGTTGTCATGGCCCGAGTGGCGGTTGCATCCGTGGCGGCATGCAACGGTGGCGCTGGCGGTGGCAGTCGGCGTGGCGCTGGCGTACTCGGTGCAGCTGATCAACGCGTCGGCGTTGTCGGAGTTCGCCGGTGCGGTGCGCGCCGCCAACGGCGACCCCGACGTGACGATCGTGGCTCGCACGCGCGAGGGCTTCGACGATGCGCTGATCGAGTCGCTGCGGGTCGATGGCGCGGTGCGGGTGGCGAGCCCGGTGGTCGAGATCGACGTCGCCGCCCGGCCCGTCGCCGGCGGTGATGCCGTGTCGGTGCGGGTGCTGGGCATCGACGCGCTCACCGTGGCCAGCGTCGCGCCGTCGCTGCTGCCGCGCGTCGACGCGGCGCAGGATCGCCTGGCGGCGCTAGACCCGGGCGCCGCGTTCGCCAACCCCGCGGCGCTGCGGCGCTTGAATCTGCGCAGCGGCGACGCCGTCGAGCTGCGCGGACCGTCGGGCTGGCAGCGCTTTCGCATCGCCGGCTCGCTGGCAGTCGGTGGCCCTGCGCTGCTGGTGGTCGACGTCGCGGCGGCGCAGGCGCGGCTCGGCATGACGGGAAGGCTGTCTCGCATCGACTTGCGGCTGGTGCCCGGCGCCCGGCCCGATCATTGGCTGTCGACCCGGCAGTGGCCCGCCGATGCGCGCGTCGCCGCCGCCGACGAGGCCGAGCAGCGGGTGTCGAACCTGTCGCGTGCATACCGCGTCAACCTCGGCGTGCTGGCATTGGTGGCGTTGTTCGTCGGCGGCTTTCTCGCCTACTCGGTGCTCGCGCTGTCGGTGGCACAACGCACGCCGACGTTCGCGCTGCTCGGCGTGCTCGGGCTCACCGCGCGCGAAAGGCGCCAGTGGGTGCTCGGCGAGGCCCTGTGCGTCGGCGCGGTCGGCAGCGCGATCGGGGTGTCGGTCGGGATCGCGCTGGCCTGGGTCGCATTGCGCGCGCTTGGCGGCGACCTCGGCGGCGGCTACTTTGCCGGCGGCGTGCCGAGCCTGCAGCTCGATGCCTGGAGCGCGCTTCTATACGCCGCGCTGGGCATCGCGGCAGCCGTCGCCGGCGCGTGGTGGCCCGCCCGCGCGGCCGAACGCATGGCGCCGGCACAGGCATTGAAAGGCTTGTCGAGCCTCGGCGCCGGGCACTCGCGCTTGTGGCCGGCGCTGGCTCTGCTGCTTGCCGCCGGTCTGCTCGCGCTGCTGCCGGCGTGGCACGGTCTGCCACTGGGCGCCTACGCCTCGGTGGCGGCGCTGCTGGCCGGCGGCGTCGCGCTGGTACCGGCCACCGTGCAGGTGCTGTTGGCGTGCCGCGTGAAGACGAGGAACCCGCTGTTGCTGCTGGCGTGGCAGCGCGCGCGCCACCAGCGCCACACGGCGAGCGCCGCGGTGGCCGGCGTGGTGGCCAGCGTCGCGCTGTCGGTCGCGCTGCTCGCGATGGTGGGCAGCTTTCGCGCCGCCGTGTCGTCATGGCTCGACGGCGTGCTGCCCGCCGAGCTGTACCTGCGCACCGTCGGTGGCTCGGCGGCGGGCGATATCAACACGCTGCCGCCGACGTTTGCCGCGCTGGCGGCGTCGCTCCCGGGCGTCACGCGCGTGCGGGTGTCGCGCGTGCGCGCACTTTCGCTCGATCCGCAACGACCGTCGCTGGCACTGATCGTGCGGCCGGTCGACGACTCCGCCGACGCGCTGCCCTGGGTCGGCAAGGTCGACTGGAGCGCCGACGCGCCGGTGTTCGTGAGCGAACCGGCCGCGGCGCTGTACGGCTGGCAGGTCGGCGACACGATCGAGCTGCCGCTGCCCTCCGGCACGCGGCGCCTGCGCGTGGCCGGCGTGTGGCGCGACTACGCTCGGCAGTTCGGTGCGCTGGTGATTCAGCCGGCGATGTGGCGTGCCCACGGCGGCGACGACCGCCTCAACGAGGTCGCGTTGTGGCTCGGCGCGGGCACCGATGCGGCTGCGGTGATCGAGCGACTGCGCGCATCGGCGGGCGACGTGCCGGTGGAGACCGCCAGCGCCGGCGAGCTGCGTGCGTTGTCGCTGGCGATCTTCGATCGCAGCTTCGCGGTCACGCGCTACCTGCAGGCGGTGGCCATCGCGGTCGGCCTGGTCGGGGTGGCCGCGAGTTTGTCGGCCCAGGTGCTGGCGCGACGCAAGGAGTTCGGGCTGCTGGTGCACCTGGGCCTGACGCGCGCGCAGGTGCTGGCCATCGTCTGCGGCGAAGCGGCCGCCTGGCTCGCTGCCGGGACGGTGCTGGGCGTCGCGATCGGCATCGCCGTCAGCGTGGTGCTGGTGCACGTGGTCAATCCGCAGAGCTTCCACTGGACGATGCCGCTGCTGATTCCGTGGCTGCGGGTGGCCGCGCTCGGCGCCACTGTGCTGCTGCTCGGTCTCGCCACGGCGGCGCTGGCCGCACGCCACGCCGCCTCGCGCGCCGCCGTGCTGGCGGTCAAGGAGGATTGGTGAGGGCTGCCCGGGCCTCTCGGCGGAGGCCGCTCCCGCCGGCTGCGCGGTGGCCCCTTCAGGGCCGTGGGCGACCGCGTGCAAGGCCAAGGACGTGACATGAGGCGCCGCGCCCT
>DATJYZ010000200.1:0-3868 GCA_035499355.1 Burkholderiaceae bacterium
GCGAATCGCTGTTGGCCATCGACCCTGCGCTCGGCTGGCATCTTTGGGCCACCGACCTGTGCCTGCAGGCGATCTGCAGGCACAAGTTCTTTCCGCGCATCGTGCGGGCGCCGCTGTTCCACAACTCCCACACCGACCACCAGCTACCTGCCGCGTTCCATGCGTCGGCCGCCACGCTGGCCGCCAAGTATCCCGACTTCAGCCCGATTCACACGCTGTGCGGCGTGATCGATGACCGCAGGACCTCGTCACGATGAGCACGATCACCACCCTGATCCCGGCCTACCGCGCCGACTACCTGGCCGAACTGTTCCTCGGCCTGAAGACGCAGACGCTTCAGGACTTCCGCGTCGTGCTGTCCGACGACAGCCCCGACGGCGCGATCAGCGACGCGATCCGTCGCGGGCGCTACGACGCCTTGATCGAACGCATCGACCTGCGCGTGGTGCCGGGGCCGCGCCAGGGCTGCTTCAAGAACATCCACCACCTGCTCGCGCGGTGGGGCACCGAGAGTCCGCTGGTCCACCTGCACATGGACGACGACGTCATCTACCCCGACTTCTACCGGATGCACATGCTCACGCACGGCAGCGCCGTTCTCGGTGCCAGCGTGAGCCAGCGCTGGCTGGCCGGCGCCGACGGTCGCCCGGCGGCGCCGCTGCCGCTGCCCGATCTGATCGCGCAGCAGCCGCAACGCGTGCTGGCGATCGACGCACGCGCGGTGTTCGACACCACCATTCCGCATTGCCGCAACTGGTTCGGCGAGTTCAGCAACATGGTGCTCGCGCAAGCCGCGGTGCAACGGCTGCGCGCCGCCCGCCTCGGCGGGCTGTCGTACTACGGCCTCGGCGATGTCGGCGTGGTGATCGACGTCGCGCAGGAGCTGCCGATCGGTTTCCTGCACGATCACCTGAGCGTGTTCCGCACCCACTCCGGCCAGCGCACCGCGCAGCAGGCGTCGCACGGGTTGCGCTGCGGCTACCTGGCCTGGGTGGCACTGGCGCTCGGCGCACAGAAGGTCGGCGCGATCAGCGCCGACCAGGCACGCCATGCGGTGGCGCAGACCGCACGCACGGTGCGCCACCACTACGGCGACGATCCGGCGTTCGCCGAGTTCTTCAGCCTGGTGCAGACCCACGGCGAGTGCGGCGACCCGCTGCATGCGGCATTCGGCGCGCACTGGCATCACCTGTTGCAGAACGATCCCGACTCGCGCGACCTCGGCCTGGAGCCGCAAGCGGTCGCGGCCTGACCGGCCTCCTAGCCTTCGAAGCAGCGCACGGCGGCGCACACGTGCGCCACGTCGTCGCGGGTCATCGTCGGGCCGATCGGCAGGCTCAGGACCCCGCGGTGCATCGCTTCGGCGATCGGCAAGGCGCCTTCCACCAGCCCGAGGCCGGCATAGGCAGGTTGTCGATGCGGCGGCACCGGATAGTGAACCAGCGTGCCGATCCCCGCGCGCTGCAGGTGGGTCGCCAGCGCATCGCGCCGCGCGTGACGCACCACGTACAGATGCCACACGCTGCCCTCGTCGAAGGCCGGACGCTGCAGCCCGGCGATGCCCTCGAGGCCTTCGTGGTATGCGCGCGCCAGCATGCGACGATGGTCGTTGTCGGCGTCGAGCAGAGGCAACTTGGCGCGCAGGACGGCCGCTTGCAGTTCGTCGAGGCGCGAGTTGAACCCGGGCTCGTCGTTGTGGTACTTGACCTTCGAGCCGTAGTTGCGCAAAGAGCGCAGTCGTTCGGCCAGCCTCGCGTCGTCGGTGGTCACCGCGCCGCCGTCGCCGAGTGCGCCGAGGTTCTTGCCGGGGTAGAAGCTGAAGGCCGCGGCATCGGCCAGGGCCCCGGTGCGCCGCCCGCCATGGCGCGCGCCGTGCGCCTGTGCGGCATCCTCGAGCACCCGCAAGCCATGGTGCCGCGCCACCGCCGTCAGCGCGGTCATGTCGGCCGCGCGGCCGTAGAGGTGCACCGCGATGATCGCGCGCGTGCGCGCCGTGATCGCCACCTCGACGCGGCGCGGGTCGATGTTGAAGCTGGTCGCCTCGGGCTCCACCGGCACCGGCGTGGCGCCGGCGTGCGTCACGCCAAGCCAGGTCGCGATGTAGGTGTTGGACGGCACGATCACCTCGTCGCCGGCACCGATGCCCCAGGCACGCAGCACCAGGTGCATCGCCTCCAGCCCGTTGCCGACGCCGACCGCGTGCGCGACGCCGCAATACGCGGCCCACTCGTGTTCGAAGGCCCGGGTCTCCTCGCCGAGCACCAGCCAGCCCGACTGCAGCACGCGTTCGAGCGCGCCGTGCAGCGCGTCGCGCTGTCGCAGGTTGACGGCCTTCAGGTCGAGGAACGGCAGCATCGCGGCGGCGCTGCGGAGGTGCCGGGTCAATCGCCCGCGGCCACGGCGGCGAGGAACTCGCGGTAGTCGCGGTAGTAGTCCGACTCGTCGTACGGCCTCGACGCGATCACCATGCACACCGAGCCGGACGAGAAATTGTCCAGCTCGCGCCAGACGCGCGGTGGCAGGTGCAGTCCGTTGTACGAGCGATTCAAGTGGACACGGCGCTCGGTGTAGCCATCCTTCACCACCACATCGAAGCTGCCCGACATCGCGATCAGGAACTGGTGGCACGTCTTCAGCGCATGGCCGGCGCGCTGTTCGCCGCCCGGCACGTCGTACAGATAGAACACGCGGCGGAACTCGAACGGCAGGTGGCGCTCGGTCTCGACGTAGCTCAGGTTGCCGCGCGGGTCCTGGATGCGCGGCAGATCGATCAGGCGACAGTCGTTGACAGTGATCACGAGACGACCTCCCTACAGCTCGAGCACGTAGTGCTCGTGCAGCACCCCGCCCCCGCCGAACTCGCTCTTGAAGCGGTACAGCCCTTCGTTCAGCGCATGCGCCGGCCCCCCGTTGCTGGTGCCGAAGTCGAACCAGCGCGCACCCTGCGCCGCGGCCTGGTCGATCAGTGCGTCGAATACTGCGTCGAGCGCGTTGGTCTCGAAGCCCCGTTCGCTCGCCGCAATGTATTGGGCGTGCCAGACGTTCGATCCGTTGAACAGCACCACGCCGGCGGTCACTTCGCCGTCCTCCAGCGCGCAGCCCACCCGCACCTGCTGCGGGAACAACTGCCGCAGCCGCTCGAGTTCGGCCAAGGTGTGCACCGGGCTGGCACCATGCCGGCGCTGCAGGTTGGCCTCGATCACGCCGTAGAGCGCCGCGAGGTGTGCCGCATCGTGACTCACGCTCACGGCGGCGCGCGCCTTGCGCAGCGCGCGGCGCCGGCGCTCGCTCGGGTGACGCGGCCGCTGCAGGTCGATCGCGCTGCTCAGCTCGCAGCGCGGGCGCGCAGCCCCCAGCGCGTGCAGCGCAAACAGATCGTCCTGCGCCGCCTGTGTGCTGTGGATGTGCGGCAGCGGCTTGTAGTGCAGCCGGCGCGCGCCAAGGCCGTGCCAGTGTGCGCACAGCGCCTGCAGCGCCCGCACCATGCACGTGCCGGCGAGCCCGCCATCGTGCACCACGCCGCCGTAGGTGGCGCCCGGGTGGCTCACCACCAGGCGCTCGTCGTCAGGCGCCCAGGCGGCTGGCACCACCCCGACCATTCGCTCGCCGTCGAGCACCAGCGCCGACGCGTCGCGAAAGCGCTCGCCGTGGTAGCCGAGGAAGCGCCGCGTGTGCAGCCACGTGCCATTGGGCGCGCGCGCACACAGAGCGTCCCACGCCGCGGCGTCACCCGCCTCGCACGGCCGCACCGCGAGCATCAGCGCTCCAGCTCGGCCACCGCGAAGCCGTCGATGCCGAAGTCGTTGCCGTTGTAGAAGCAGAAGCGACGCCCGGCCACGTCGATCACCGCCGAATACATGATCGCCCG
>DATJYZ010000201.1:0-36742 GCA_035499355.1 Burkholderiaceae bacterium
TGGACACCCAAGTTTGGCGACCAACCGATGCAGCCGTTTCGGACTCTCATGTGTTCACTCGAAAGTCCGAAACCGGAGCGGCGACAGCGGTTTTCGGGTTTCGATCCCGAAGCGAGGGTACGGCTGCTGACTTTGCTGTTGGCTGACTAAGGCGTCCCGGCTCGGCGTCCTCTCTCCTGGGTGCGTTCAATTCTGAGTTTACATAATATACATTGTCGCGCTATTGAACGCGTGGGGCTGCAGGCCCCAGGAAATGCAAAGGCCGCTCGTCTGAGCGGCCTTTGCTGGGGTGTCGGTGAGCTACGGGAGTCGATTCCGCCGGACTGATCGATCGCGTTCTGGCGGCGGCGATCCGCGCTGGCGAGTGGCTCAGTAAATCGTGCCGAGCTCGGTGTCGACCACCTGGTCGCGCGAGGCGTCGATGATCTCGTCGAAGTGCCGCTGGTCGTCGCCGTCGCGCTTCGGAATCAATGGTTTGTCCAACGGGCGGCAAACGCGGCTGTTGAGCGCACCCAACCGCCCCGACTGTTCAATGGCCTGCAACACGGCCTGCGGGTTGATCAGCATCGCGAAGGGATCGCCGACAACGGCGGTGTCCTGATGACTCTCCATACGAAGCTCCATGCTGAATCTGCGATGGCTTCGACTGTAGGCAGCGAACGAGCGCGCTCAAAGCCCGCATGGAGGGGCCGTTCGTGGCGGAATTCATTGCCGCCCGATGATCCTGAGTACGCAGTCGTGGTTAGCGTGATTCAAGTCGCTTCGCGAGCGACTCGCGGCCTGCCGAGCGCGCGAAATCTGCGGCGTTCAAACCACGCTCGTTGCGCGCCGCGGGATCGGCCCGCTGCTGGAGCAGCAACATGACCGATTGCTCGCTGCCGTAGCGCGCAGCCATCATCAACGCCGTGGTGCCGTTGGGCGATCGTGCGTCGATCGGTGCGCCCTTGTTCAGCAACAGCGCGACGATCTTGGGCTCCGGCCCGGTCGCCGCGTAGTGCAGCGGGTTCCATCCGTCCTGCGTGACCGCCGCACCGCGTTCGATGAGGCGCTGCGCCATCTGCAAGCGCCCGTGCAGCGCCGCAAACATCAGGGCGGTCTCGCCGGTGTTGTTGCGCGTGTCGATGTTGAGCTGCGGCTGCTTGAGCAAGACGTCGACCACCCGCTCCGACCCTTCGCGTGCAGCCAGCCCCAAGGCGCACTGTCCGTCCCCATCACGTGCGTTGGGGTCGAAGCCACGAGCGAGCAGGTTGGCGACGGCCGACGCATCGTCGAACGCGACGGCTCGAAAGAAGTCATCGAACGATCCGGCACTGGCAGAGAGGACAAAAGCAACGACAATAAGATAGAACGCTAATTTAAAGTTCTTCATGAGATATTGAGGGGGTCTCCGGGGCGGTCTGAGCAGACAGGAACAGGCGGGTGAAATTGGAGCTGGTGGCCTCGGCGATGCGCTCCAACGGTAGCGCCTTGATCTCGGCAAGCTTGGCCGCCACGTGCGCCACCCACGCAGGCTGGTTCACCTTGCCGCGGTGCGGTACCGGCGCCAGGTAGGGACTGTCGGTCTCGATCAGGCAGCGTTCGAGCGGCACGAAGCGCGCAACCTCGCGCAGCTCATCGGCGTTGCGAAAGGTCAGGATGCCGGAGAACGACACCATGAAGCCGAGGTCGAGCGCCGCCCGCGCGACGTCGATCGTCTCGGTGAAGCAGTGAAAGACACCGCCCGCCTCGCTCGCCTGCTCTTCGCGCAGCACGGCTACGGTATCTGCCGCAGCGCTTCGGGTGTGCACGATCAGCGGCTTGCGGACCTGTCGCGCGGCCCGTACGTGCATCCGAAAGCGCTCACGCTGCCAGTGCATCTGCTCGAGCGTGCGGCCGTCGAGTCGGTAGTAGTCGAGCCCGGTCTCGCCGATCGCCACCACCTTGGGCATCGCCGCCAACCCGACCAAACGCTCGACGGTCGGCTCCTCGACGTCTTCATTGTCCGGATGCACGCCGGCGCTGGCCCAGAAGTTGTCGAAGCGCCGCGCCAGGTCGTGCACGCGCGGAAATTCCTCAAGCGTCGTACAGATCACCAGCGCGCGATCGACGCCCGCAGCCGCCATGTCGGAACGGATCGCATCGATGCGCCCGTGCAGCTCGGGAAACGTGAGGTGGCAGTGCGAGTCGACGAACATGGGCGCCATTGTCGCGCCCCGCCGCCGGCCGGCGGCCCTGGCGGTCAGATCGTCTGCGTCGGCTTGGCCGATTGCAGCTGGGTGCCCAGCAGCTCTTCGATCTTGAGCTTCAGCAGCCGCGTCTTCTCGTCGTTGGGGAAACGGACTCCCACGCCCTGCGTGCGGCCACCCGACGCGTTGGCCGGCGTGATCCATGCCACCTTGCCGGCCACCGGATAGCGCTGCGGATCGTCTGGTAGCGACAGCAGCAGGTAGATGTCGTCACCGAGCTTGTATTCGCGCGTGGTCGGCACGAACAACCCGCCGTCGAGCAGGATCGGCACGTACGCAGCGTAGAGCGCACCCTTCTCGCGGAACACGAGCTGGATGACGCTCGGCCGCGACGCGACGGCGCCGGCAGCAGCGGATCGGCCAGAGGCTTCACTCATCCGACTGAGTGTAGCGAATGGCCCCTGCCCTGACGCGGCGCCGCTGACGCGGCCGACCAGCATCGCGCGCCATTCGTCACAAGGGCCTCCACCAGCAGCGGCGCGTGCCACGGGTGCTCGTCGTGCTCCGCGACGCGCAGCAGTTCACGCTGCCACTGCGTGAGCGCGGACAATGTCGCACCGGTGGGCAACTTGGCGGCATCGAAGAATCGCGTCGAGCCACCGACTGCGCACGCCATCGCATCGTGCGCCACGCGCAGCAACAGATCGAGCACCAACGGCAACGGCTTGCCCAGCAGCGAATGCGCATCGCCGCGCGCGACCGCACGCGGCAATTCGTCGAGGGTCGCATCGTCGAGGCCCGCCTCGTGCAGGGACAACGCCGACAGCGGGGAGCCACCGGCGACTGCGAGCAGGCGACTGGCGTGCGCGACGCCTTGCGTCGCCAGCCAATCCAGCGCCTGAGTCGCCGTCGGCATGGCCATGCGCACCCGTTGCACACGGCTGCGCAGCGTCGGCAGCAGGCGCTGCGGATCGCCGCCGGCCAGCGCGATGCGCAGGCTGCCCGGTGGTTCCTCGAGGGTCTTGAGCAGCGCGTTGGCCGCCGACGGGTTGATCGCCTCGACCGGATACATCACCAGAGCCCGCCCGCGCGCCGAACCGGCGCTGCGTTGGGTCCACTCGATCGCCTCGCGCACCTGCTCGATCTTGATCTCGCGGCTCGGCTTCGCAGCGGCGCGTAGCAACGGGTCGTCTTCGGTCAGCCAGTCGAACTGCACGCGCAGCGCTTCCGGGACCACGACGCGTAGGTCGGGATGGCTGCGTTGCCGCACCTGCCGGCACGCGTTGCATTGGCCGCACGGTGCACGGTCTGGCCGCTCGCAAAGCCAGGCCTGCACCAGCGTGAGCGCAAGGTCCAGTTGCCCGACGTCCTGCGGCGCGTGGAGCAGCAGCGCGTGCGAACGGTTCATTCGCAGCGCCTGGGTGAGCGTGTCGCGCAGCCACGGCAACGGCAGCGCGCCGTCGCTGGCGACGCCCAGGGCCTTGGGCTCACCACCAGCCACGACGGCTCACCTCGTGTTCGACCTGCGACCACACGGCCTGCACACTACCGTGCGCATCGAGGCGGAGGATGCGCCGGGGATGCTCGGCACAGCGCCGCGCGTAACCCGCCCGAACGCGATTGAAGAAGGCTTCATCCAGACGCTCCAGGCGATCGGGCTGCCGTGCCGCGGCACGCCGCGCCGCCGCCTCGGCCGGCTCGACGTCGAACCACAGTGTCAGATCGGGTTGCCGATCGCCCTGCACCCACTGTTCAAGCCGTTCCAGTGTCGACCAGTCGAAGCCGCGGCCAGCGCCCTGATAGGCGAACGTCGCGTCGGTGAAGCGATCGCACAGGACGGTGGTGCCAGTCGCCAGCGCGGGCTCGATGCGCTGGCGCAAATGGTCGCGGCGCGCGGCGAACACCAGCAGGCACTCGGTGAGTGCGTCCATCTCGTCGCGCAGGAAGTGCGCGCGCAGTTGTTCGGCCAGCGGGGTGCCACCGGGTTCGCGCGTCACGACGACCGAGTGGCCCCGAGCGCGGATCCACCCCGCGAGCGATTCGATGTGCGAACTCTTGCCGGCACCGTCGATGCCTTCGAACGTGACGAAGCGGGGAATCATCGGCGCAATGATGCGCGATTCTTCAGCGCCCGCCGCGTTGGTAGAGATTCACCGCCCGGTTGTGCTCGACCAGCGACTCGCTGAACACGCTACCGCCGTCGCCGCGGGCCACGAAGTACAGCGCCTTCGTGCGCTCCGGATTCACCGCCGCGCGGATCGACGCCAGGCTCGGCATCGCGATCGGCGTCGGCGGCAGGCCGGTGCGGGTGTAGGTGTTGTACGGCCCGTCGGCGAGCAAGTCGCGCTTGCGCAGGTTGCCGTCGAACGAGTCGCCGAGGCCGTAGATCACGCTGGGGTCGGTCTGCAGCGGCATGCCGATGCGCAGCCGGTTCGAGAACACGCCGGCGATCCTGGCCCTGTCGCTCGCCTTGCCGGTCTCCTTCTCGACGATCGAGGCCAGGATCAGCGCCTCGTCCGGCGACTTCAGCGGCAGCCCCTCGATGCGCGCGTCCCACGCGGTGTTGAGCTGGCGCTGCATCGTGTCGTAGGCGCGCTTCAACACCGTGAGGTCACTGACGCCGCGGCTGTAGAGGTAGGTGTCCGGAAAGAAGCGCCCTTCAGGCGACATCGACGCCGCACCGAGCGCTGCCATGAGTTCGGCGTCGCTCATGCCGGAGCTCGCCGGCCTCAGGTACGGCGCTCTTGCCAACTCGGCGCGAAACTGGCGCAGCGTCCAGCCTTCGAGCAACCGCACGCGCTCGAAGAACTCCTCGCCCTGGACCATCTTGGCGAGCAACTGGCGCGGCGTGACCTCGGGGCCGGCAACATAGCTCCCGGCACGGATGCGGCGAGCGTCTCCAGACCAGCGGAACCACTCGTACAGCAGGAGCGAGGGCGTTCGCACGCCGGCGCGCACCCAGGCGTTGGCCACGTCGCGCGGATTGGCGCCGGGCTCGATCGACAGTTCGACGGTCGGCGTGGCCAGTGGCAGCGGCTGATCGAGCCATCGCCACACCCAGGCCACGCTGGCGCCTGCGGCGAGCAGCAGCAACAGCAGGCACCAGCGCACCACCTTCATGCCGTGCGCTGCGCCGCAAGGCGGCGAGTCCCTGTCGCAGCGATGCCCATCGACACTGATGATAATCGGCGGTCATGAGCAGCCAGCCTTTCAACGCGTCTGCCGTCACCGGCATCGTGGCCTTGCCCGATTGGACGCTGCTGCGCGCGCACGGTGCCGATGCGGCGACGTTCCTGCAAGGCCAGCTGACGCAAGACGTGCTCGGGCTGCAGGAAGGCGAGGTGCGGCTGAGCGGATACTGCTCGGCCAAGGGCCGGCTGTGGGCAAGTTTCGTGATCTGGCGCCTGGGTGCCGAGGACTTCGGCTTGCTGTGCAGTGCCGACATTGCCGCCGCAGTGCGCAAGCGGCTGTCGATGTACGTGCTGCGTGCGCGCTGCCGCATCGACGATGCGGGAAGCGATTGGGCCGCTTTCGGCTTGGTCGGCGCTGCCGGTGCCAGCGTGGACGCCCATGCTCCCGCGCCGTGGCGTGCGCGCCAGCAGGGGCCGGGCTGGATGCTCGGACTGCCGGCGGTCGAACAAATCCCCCGCTGGCTTCTCGTACAGCCCGCCTCCGTGCCACCGCCCGACCTGCCGGCGTTGGACGTCGAGGCCTGGCGATGGCTCGAAGCGACGAGCGGTGTGCCACGCATCACCGCAGCCACGAGCGAGCAGTTCGTGCCGCAGATGGTCAATCTCGAGCTGGTGGGTGGCGTGCACTTTCAGAAAGGCTGCTATCCAGGACAGGAAGTGGTGGCGCGAAGCCAGTATCGCGGCACGATCAAGCGTCGCATGCATCTGTTTGCGACAACCGGTTCCGCAAGGCCCGGACAGGAACTCTTTCACAGTGACGACCCCGCCCAGCCGGCGGGCATGGTGGTCAACGCTGCCGAAGCGCCCGGCTGGGGCAATCGTGTGCTCGCCGAGGTGAAGCTCGCGGCTCTGGAAGGCGGCAGCCTTCACCTGGGCAGCGCGGCGGGCCCTCGTCTGCAACGACTGGCCCTGCCCTACGCGGTTCCAGACTTGGCCCACGCGTGAGCGCTCCAGGCGATCGCGCCGAGCTGTACGTGTACTACCGCGTGGGGTCGGCGCAACGGCTGCCTGCATTGCGCCTCGTCCACGACTTCCAGCAGCGGTTGCGGATCGAAGACCCGGGCCTGAGCGCGCGGGTGCTGCAGCGGCCAGGTGAGCGCGACGGCAGCGTCACGCTGATGGAGATCTATGCGTACGACGACGGACATCGGCGGAGCATCGACGAGTCCGTGCGGCGGCGCATCGATGCCGCCGCTGTGTTGCTGACGCCGCTGCTCGCCGGCCCCCGACAGGTGGAGATCTTCGAGCCGCTCGACTGAGCCGCGAGATGCCGCCTACAGTGACCGCACCATCTCGACGTGCGGGATGCCGGCTTCCTCGAACACCGGTCCACGCGCGACGAAACCGGCGCGGGTGTAGAACGGGGCGGCGCCGAGCTGCGCGTGCAGCAGCGCCTCGCGGTCGCCGCGCTCGCGGGCGTGCTGCAGCAACGCATCGAGCACCGAGCGCCCGATGTGCCCGCCGCGCATCGGCGCCAGCACCGCCATGCGACCGATCTTGGCCACGCCCGGCACGTGCTCAAGCATGCGGCCGGTTGCCAGCGGTACCCCGAAGCGGTTGCACGCCAGCGCGTGGACACAGCCGTCGTCGGCGCCGTCCCACTCCATCTCGGCCGGGATGTGCTGCTCCTCGACGAACACTTGCGAGCGGATCCTGCGCGCCGGTTCGCCGAGTTCGCTCCAGCGGCCGACCCGAACGTCGACCATCGACTTGCCCGCTTCGTAGGCTTGCAGCAGGTCGCGGAACTCCTGCGGGATGGGCCTCGACGTCATCGACTTGGGGTCGGCGAACACATAGACCAGCTCACCACCGACCAGCAGTTGCTCGCCGCGAAAGACGGCGCATCCCAGCACCATCGACGAATTGCCGACGCGCTGCGTGCGCACGCCGACTTCGATCAAGTCGTCGTAGCGCGCCGACGCCGCGTACTCGACGGTCGCCTTGCGCGCGTACAGATCGCCGCCGAGGTACGCCATGGTGTCGTGATAGGGCATCGCCAACGCGCGCCAGTAGCCCGCCACCGCGGTATCGAAGTACATCAGGTAGTGCGCGTTGAAGACGATGCTCTGCATGTCGACCTCGACCCAGCGCACGCGCAGGCGCTCGAAGAAGCGAAAGTCCGATCGTGGAGAGGTCATGGCATTGGTCGCCCGATCCCTGGCGGGATCGGGCTCTCGGCAGCGACAACGCGTCGGCCGCCAGCGGTCAGGCGTGCTTCTGCTCGAAGAACTGCTCGTCCTCGGTGGAGCCCTTCAGCGCGGCAGTCGAGGATTGGCGCTCGATGGTGGTCGTCACGGCGTCGAAGTAGCCGGTGCCGACCTCGCGCTGGTGCTTGACCGCGGTGAAGCCCTTCTCGGCCGCGGCGAATTCCTTCTCCTGCATCTCGACGAACGCGCTCATGTTGTTGCGCGCGTAGCCGTGCGCCAACTCGAACATCGAGTAGTTCAGGCTGTGGAAGCCGGCCAAGGTGATGAACTGGAACTTGTAGCCCATCGCGCCGAGCTCGCGCTGGAACTTGGCGATCGTGGCGTCGTCGAGGTTCTTCTTCCAGTTGAAGCTCGGCGAGCAGTTGTAGGCCAGCAGCTTGCCCGGGAACTTGGCATGGATCGCGTCGGCAAACGCCTTGGCGAATGCCAGGTCCGGCGTGCCGGTCTCGCACCACAGCATGTCGACGTACGGCGCGTAGGCGAGGCCACGGCTCACCGCCTGGTCGAGGCCCTTGCGCGTGCGGAAGAAGCCTTCGACGGTGCGCTCTCCGGTGAGAAACGGCTTGTCGTTGTCATCGACGTCGCTGGTCACCAGATCGGCGGCCTCCGCGTCGGTGCGTGCCAGCAGCACGGTCGGGACGCCCATCACGTCGGCTGCGAGGCGCGCCGCCACGAGCTTGGCCACGTTCTCGCGCGTCGGCACGAGCACCTTGCCACCCATGTGGCCGCACTTCTTCACCGATGCCAGCTGGTCCTCGAAATGCACGCCGGCGGCGCCAGCCTCGATCATCGCCTTCATCAATTCGAACGCGTTGAGCACGCCGCCGAAGCCCGCCTCGGCATCGGCGACGATCGGTGCGAAGAAGTCGATGTCGTTCTTCCCTTCACTCCACTGGATCTGATCGGCGCGTGTGAACGTGTTGTTGATCTTCCTAACCACTTTCGGCACGGAGTCCACCGAGTACAACGACTGGTCGGGGTACATCTCGCCGTTGCTGTTGGCGTCGCCCGCCACCTGCCAGCCCGACAGGTAGATCGCTTTCAGGCCCGCCTTCACTTGCTGCAGCGCCTGGTTGCCGGTCAACGCACCGAGCGTGTTGACGAACGGCTCGGTATTGACCAGCGACCACAGCTTCTCGGCGCCGCGTTGGGCCAGCGTGTGCTCGATCGGCAGTGAGCCGCGCAGGCGCACCACGTCGGCCGCGCTGTAGCCACGTTGAATGCCTTTCCAGCGCGGGTTCTCCGCCCACTCGCGTTCGAGGGCGGCGGCTTGCTGTTCTCGGGAGGGTTGCGTCATCTCGGGCTCCTGGTAGATGGATCGAAGGGCTTGATTGCTGCGTGGCAACAAGCCTACCGCGAGACCGAGCCGTGATGTCTTGTAGAAGATATAAATATATTCTCTTCAAATCAATAACTTAGATGTCGAATTCTGGATTGCGGGAGCACAGCCATCGGGATGGAAAGAGCAATCGATACCCTCAGCTCACTTTTGCCGTTATACGAAACGCAAATCCCTCATTGTGAAATCAACCCTGCCACTTGCGCCCAGTGCCCGTAGATCCCGTCGGCCAAGCGCTGTTGCGTTGCCAGGAAGCGTGCGGTGTCGGCCCGAATGCGACGGGCGGAATGGACCGTCTCGGAATCGCGCTGCGCTCGCTCGTACTGTGGATCGAGCTGATCGAGCCAGAGCTCGACCTTCGCGGCGTCGACTTCGACGTGGAACTGCAACGCCAGATGCGGCCCGATCGCAAAGGCCTGATGAGGGCACTGAGGACTCGACGCCAAGCCCTGTGCGCCTGCCGGGAGATCGAACGCCTCGTAGTGCCAGTGAAAGACCTGGTGCGTCGCTTGGGGGCCGAACCAGGCCCGGCTCGACTCGGAATCGATTCGATCCATCCGATGCCAGCCCACTTCGGCGCCGGGAGATGCGCCGACCCGGGCGCCGAACGCGCGCGCGATCAGCTGGCCACCCAGACAGTGTCCGAGCACGGGGATGTCGCGCTGCGCCGCCTGCTCGATCAGCCGAAGCGCATCGTGGATGAACGGCAGGTCGTCGTTGGCGCTCATCGCTCCACCCAGCGGCACGAGCGCCGCGTAGCCGTCGATCCGCTCGGGAAAGCCGCCGCCCGAGGCCAGCCGCACGTCGCTGGCGATGCCCTGCCGTTGGAGCCACGTCCCGAGGTACGCCGGCGCGTCGTTGTCCATGAACTGCAAGATCAACACGGGTTTGGTCATCGGCTCGAATCGTGGCGCACCAAGCCCTCATCATGCCGTGACGGCGGTGCGCGCGGGCGCAGGCACAATGCATAGCACATGAGAGGCTCGCCGGTCGTGCGACGCCAAGCCAGGAGACCACACGGATGAAGCTCGACGCCTTTTGGATGCCGTTCACGGCCAACCGCCAGTTCAAGAAGGCCCCGCGCCTGTTGGCTCGCTCCAGCGGCATGCACTACTGGACCCACGATGGGCGGCAGATCCTCGATGGCGTTGCGGGCCTGTGGTGCGTCAACGCCGGCCATGCGCGACCGAAGATCGTGCAGGCGATCCAGGAGCAGGCCGCCGAACTCGACTTCGCCCCGCCGTTCCAGATGGCCCATCCCAAGGCGTTCGAGCTGGCCGAAGAGGCGGTCAAGCTGGCGCCCCCGGGCATGACCAAGCTGTTCTTCACCAACTCCGGCTCGGAGGCAGTCGACACCGCGCTGAAGATGGCGCTGGCCTACCATCGGGTGCGTGGTGAAGGCCATCGCACGCGCCTGATCGGTCGCGAGCGTGGTTATCACGGCGTGAACTTCGGCGGCCTGTCGGTTGGCGGCATGACCGCGAACCGCAAGATGTTCGGTGCCATGCTGGCGGGCGTCGACCATCTTCGCCACACGCACGACCTGTCGCGCAATGCCTTCAGCGTCGGGCTGCCCGAGCACGGCGCCGAACTGGCCGATGACCTCGAGCGCCTGTGCGTGCTGCACGATCCCTCGAGCATCGCTGCGGTGATCGTGGAGCCGATCGCCGGTTCGGCCGGCGTGTTCCTGCCGCCCAAGGGCTACCTGCAGCGGCTGCGCCAGATCTGCGACAAGCACGGCATCCTGCTGATCTTCGACGAGGTGATCACCGGGTTCGGCCGCACGGGCCAGCCTTTCGCGGCGCAGACCTTCGGCGTCACGCCCGACCTGATGACGGTGGCCAAGGGCATCACCAACGGTTGTGTGCCGATGGGCGGCGTGTTCGCCAGGCAGGCGATCCACGATGCCTTCATGAACGGCCCCGAACACCTGATCGAGTTCTTCCACGGCTACACGTATTCGGCGCACCCGCTGGCCTGTGCTGCGGGCTTGGGCACCTTGGCTACCTACGCCGAGGAAGGGCTGCTTACCCGCGCGGCCACGCTGCAGAGCTACTTCGGCGAGGCCGTGCACTCGCTCAATGGCCTGGCCAACGTGATCGACGTGCGCAACTTCGGGCTGGTGGCGGGCATCGAGCTGCGGTCGATCGACGGCGAGCCGGCCAAGCGGGCCTTCAACGTGTTCCTCGACTGCTTCGACAAAGGCGTGCTGGTGCGCACGACGGGCGACATCGTCGCGCTGTCACCGCCGCTGATCGTCGAGCGCCAGCACATCGACCAGATCGTCGACACGCTGCGCGGGGCGATCAAGCGCGCCGCGTGAGCCGACGACCCGCTGGCCGGCGGGTGTGCGCGCGGTGAGCGGCCCACCCTGGGCCGCGTACGCCAGCTTGGCCGCGAGCATGGCGCTGGTCGGCAGCTACGTCGGACTGTCCAAGCTGTTGCTCGCGGTGTTTCCGGTGTTTGTGCTGGCGTGGCTGCGCTTCGGCATCGCCGCGCTGGCCATGTTGCACTGGCTGCCACGCGGGGCTGGCGAGGCGCCGCTGTCGCGGCACGACCGGTGGTTGCTGTTCTGGGAGAGCTTCCTCGGCAACTTCCTGTTCTCGATCTGCATGCTGTACGGTGTGATGCTGAGCTCTGCGGTGGCTGCCGGGGTGGTGATGGCAGCGATCCCGGCGGTGGTGGCGGTGTTGTCACGGCTGTTCCTCCACGAGCGCATCACACGTCGCGTGACAGCGGCGATTGCCTGCGCGATGGCGGGCATCGCGGCGCTGGCGCTCGGACGGACGCAATCCGACGGCGCTGGCGGCGCGCAGCAGACGCTCGGGCACGCGCTGCTGGTCGGCGCCGCCGTGTGCGAAGCGAGCTACGTGGTGATCGGCAAGCGGCTGACCGGTCAGGTATCGCCCAGGCGCATCAGTGCATTGATCAACCTGTGGGGCCTGCTGCTGGTCACGCCGCTAGGCCTGTGGCAGGCCTGGTCGCACGACTTCGGGCACGTGTCGGCGGCGACCTGGGGCCTGCTGCTGTTCTATTCGCTGGCCGCCAGCGTCGCCACCGTCTGGTTGTGGATGCGCGGGCTGCGCCAGGTGCAGGCCTCGCGCGCCGGTGTCTTCACGGTGCTGCTGCCGGTGGCGTCCGCGTTGATCGGCGTGACCGTGCTGCACGAGCCCTTCACCACCTTGCATGCGGCAGCATTCGCCTTCGCGCTGGGCGGATTGCTGTTGGCCACGTGGCCGGGCGCCGGTGTTGCGCGTGCCGAGGTGCAGAGCGCCTGATCCGTCGGCCCCGGCTCAGGCAGGCTGTGGGTCGCCGACCATCGCGGCGCGGGCGCGCTGCATCACCTCGACCGGCGCGAGGCCGCGCAGCCGATGGTCCGACCACACCTGGCGCCAGCGCCGAGCGCCTGCCTCACCGAGACGAAGGCCCATCATGTGGCGCGCCACGGCGAGCCATGGCGTTCCCTGGCTTCCGGCCTGCCGTTCCATGTAGCGCACCATCGCCGCTTCGACATCGTCGCGGGTGACGACGCCGGTCGGCTCGGGCGTGCCGAACGCCAGCGCTTCCCATTCGCGCAGTCGCCATGGGTCGTGGTACGCGGCGCGGCCCAGCATCGCGCCATCCACGCGTTGCAGTTCCCGTTCGAGCTGCCCCGAATCGCCGAGCCCGCCATTGAGCACGAACGTCCGATCGGGAAAATCACGCTTGAGTCGCGCCACCGTGTCGGGCCGCAGTGGCGGCATTTCGCGGTTGCGCTTGGGGCTCAGGCCATCGAGCCACGCGTTGCGCGCGTGCACGATGAAGACGCTGCACCCAGCCTCGCCCACCGTGCCGACGAAGTCGCTCACGAAGCCGTAGTCCTCGACGCGATCGATGCCGATGCGATGCTTCACGGTCACCGGCAGGCTCGGCACCGCGTCGCGCATCGCAGCCACGCAGCCGCGCACCAGCGCCGGCTCGGCCATCAAGCAGGCGCCGAATGCACCGCGCTGCACGCGCGGGCTGGGGCAGCCGCAGTTGAGGTTGATTTCGTCGTACCCCCAGCGCTGCGCCAGCGCGGCGCAGCGGGCGAGTTCCGACGGCTCGCTGCCGCCCAGTTGCAGCGCCAGCGGGTGCTCGGCGGCGTCGAAGTCGAGGTGGCGCGCCATGTCGCCGTGCAGCAGCGCGCCAGTGGTGATCATCTCGGTGTACAGGCGCGTGCGCGGCGCGATCAGCCGATGGAAGTACCGACAGTGGCGATCGGTCCAGTCCATCATGGGCGCCACGCA
Source organism: Burkholderiaceae bacterium (assembly GCA_035499355.1). Classification (GTDB taxonomy): domain Bacteria; phylum Pseudomonadota; class Gammaproteobacteria; order Burkholderiales; family Burkholderiaceae_C; genus JAEUPI01. The sequence goes on from DATJYZ010000201.1 coordinate 13,171, forward strand.
CAGGCGCCATGCCATCGCTGACGGCGACGTCATGGTCGGCATGGCGGGGGCGCGCAACCAGTCTCAGGAGGCATGCGCCCAAGCATGCCACGCCGATCGCCTCGGCCCCCTCGGCGCGGTGCCGCGGCGGATCAGTGGCCCGACGCGGCCGCCGCGCCGATGCCGGTCTCGGAGCGTACTTGCTGCGCGATGAAGCCCGCGCGATCGCGCTGCGCGCGCGCGCTCCTGTCGAGCACCGAGAAGAGCCAGATGCCGACGAAGCCGATGACCATCGAGAACAGCGCCGGCGAGGCGTACGGGAACAGTGCCGAGCCTTTCGGGTTGCCGAGCGTGGCTTCCCACACCGCGGGCGACACCACGGTCAGCGCCACCGACGAGATGAGCCCGAGGAAGCCGCCGATCACCGCGCCGCGGGTGGTGCAGTCCTTCCACAGCACCGACATCAGCAGCACCGGGAAGTTCGCAGAGGCCGCGATGGCGAACGCCAGGCTGACCATGAAGGCGATGTTCTGCTTCTCGAAGGCGATGCCCAGCAGCACCGCGATGATGCCCAGTGCCACCGTCGTGATGCGCGACACCTTGAGCTCCGAGGCACTGTCGGCCTTGCCGTGCTTGAACACGGTGGCGTAGAGGTCGTGCGACACCGCCGACGCGCCCGACAGCGTGAGGCCGGCCACCACCGCCAGGATGGTGGCGAACGCCACCGCGGAGATGAAGCCGAGGAAGACGTTGCCACCCACCGCGTTGGCCAGGTGCACGGCCGCCATGTTGCCGCCGCCGAGCAGGCCACCCTTGGCGTCGAGGAACTGCGGGTTGGTCAGCACGAAGGTGATCGCGCCGAAGCCGATGATGAAGGTCAGCACGTAGAAGTAGCCGATCCACGTGGTGGCCCAGAGCACCGACTTGCGCGCCTCCTTCGCGTTGGGCACGGTGAAGAAGCGCATCAGGATGTGCGGCAATCCTGCGGTGCCGAACATCAGCGCCATGCCGAAACTGATGGCCGAGATCGGGTCCTTGATGAAGCCGCCGGGCCCCATGATCGAGAAGCCCTCCTTCGCCGCCACGTCGGGCGCCTTGCCGGCCGAGGCGGCGAGGCCGGTCTTGATCTCGACGGCCTTGGCGAACATCGCCTCCGGGCTGAAGCCGAAGTTCCACAGCACCATCAGTGCCATGAAGGTCGCGCCGCCGAGCAGCAGGCCGGCCTTGATGATCTGCACCCAGGTGGTCGCCGTCATGCCGCCGAACAGCACGTACACCATCATCAGCGCGCCGACGATCACCACCGCGATCCAGTACTCGAGCCCGAACAGCAACTTGATCAACTGCCCTGCGCCGACCATCTGGGCGATCAGGTAGAACGCCACCACCACCAGCGTGCCCGACGCCGCGAACACGCGCACCGGCGTCTGCTCGAAGCGGAACGCCGCAACGTCGGCGAAGGTGAACTTGCCCAGGTTGCGCAGCCGCTCGGCGAGCAGGAACGTCACCACTGGCCAGCCGACCAGGAAGCCGATCGAGTAGATCAGGCCGTCGAAGCCGCCCACCATCACCGCGGCCGAGATGCCGAGGAACGAGGCCGCGCTCATGTAGTCACCGGCGATCGCCAGGCCGTTCTGGAACCCGGTGATGCCGCCGCCGGCGGTGTAGAAGTCGGCCGCCGACTTGGTGCGCGCGGCGGCCCACTTGGTGATGAACAGCGTGCCGACCACGAACACCGCAAACATCGTGATCGCAGTCCAGTTGGTCGGCTGCTTCTCGGCCTGGCCGAGGTCGGCACCGGCGGCCAATGCGGTGGCCGCTACCGCGAGCAACGCGAGTGCCGCCACGACAGTGCGAACCGGGCGGCTCATTTCAGCACCCCCTTCGCGATGCGATCCGTCAGGTCGTCGTACTCGTTGTTGGCGCGGCGCACGTAGATGCCCGTGATCACGATCGTGAAGACGATGACGCCCAGCCCGAGCGGCATGCCGATGGTGGTGACGCCGCTGCCGAGCCGCGTGGCCAGCAGTGGCTTGTCGAATGCCACCAGCAGGATGAAGCCGTAGTAGACGATCAGCATCGCCACCGTCAGCCACCAGCCGAAACGCGAGCGCCTGGATTTGAGTTCCTGGTAGCGTGGGTCGTTGACGATGCGAGCGGTCAGGTCGTCGTCCATGGCGTTGTCCTCCTCGATGCAGCGCATGATGTTCCCGACGCACGCTCCGCGGCAAGCCGCCACACGGCCTCGCGCGCCGGTCCGGGGCCGAGTAGACAACGCGGAGCCGCGGCGCTCTTTGAGATAGGTCAGGTCGCGGTCGAACGGACCGTGGCACGTTGCACCGAACCGTCGGTGGTGGGCGGACACGGCGTGCGGTGCCGGCCGCGGCGGTAAGCTCCCCGGGCCTCGTGCATCGAGCGGTGCCATGCCCAACGCGTTCGACTTCTCTGCCTCCCCGTTCGACTGCCTCGACAGCGACGAGCAGCGCATGGTGCGCGACAGTGTCGACATCGCGTACTTTCGCGACGACGAGACCGTGCTCGACACCGGCGGCGAGCCGCTGCACCTGTTCGTCGTGATCAAGGGCCACGTGTCGCAGTACGACGGCGACGAGCTGGTGGCGACCTACGGACCGAGCGACTGCTTCGACGGCCGCTCGCTGGTGGCCGGCCGCGCCAGCCATCGCTTCGTCGCCGCCGAGGAGGTGGTGGCCTACCAAGTGGCCAAGGCGACGGTGAACCAGCTGATCGCGCGCAACGCCACCTTCGGCGCGCTGTTGTTCTCCGACCTGTCGAACAAGCTCGGCGCGATCGCGCAGCGCCACAGCCAGCGCGAGCTGCAGGCGCTGACGATGGCGCTCGTCGGCCAGGCCTACCTGCGTCCGGCACACACTGTCGGCGGCGACGTCGACGTGGTTTCGGTGGCGCGCCTGATGCAGACACAACACACCAGCAGCGTGCTGGTGCGCGACGGCCAGCGACTGGGCATCTTCACCAACACGGGCTTGCAGCGTGCCATCGTCGACGGCCGTGCCCTGGCGCAGCTGCCGGTGCGCACGCACGCGACGTTCGACCTGGTGACGATCTCGCCGCGCTCGCCGTTGTTCGACGCGCTGGCGCTGATGATCCAGCACCAGGTGCACCGGCTGGTCGTGGTCGACGGCAGCGAGATCGTCGGCCTGCTCGAGCAGCTCGACCTGTTGAGCTATCTGTCGAACCATTCGTACCTGATCACCGTGCAGATCGTGCGCGCGCGCGATCTCGACGAGCTGCGCGCCGCCGCCGCACGCATCACCGGCCTGGTGGCGCTGCTGTATCGCGGCGGCACGCGCGTCGGCCAGATCGGCCGCCTGGTGCAGGCGCTGAACGCCAAGCTGTTCGAGCGCACCTGGCAGCTGGTGGCTCCGCCCGACCTGCTGGCCGCGAGCTGCCTGTTCGTGATGGGCAGCGAAGGGCGCGGCGAGCAGCTGCTGAAGACCGACCAGGACAACGGCCTCGTGCTGCGCGACGGCGCGCCGCTCGACGAGGCGGTCGTCGCTGCCGCCTGCGAGCGCTTCTCGGCAGCATTGCGCGACTTCGGCTACCCCGAATGCCCGGGGGGCATCATGATCAGTCGGCCCGCATGGCGGCACCGCCAAGGCGAGTTCATCGCCACGGTGCGCCAGTGGCTGCTGCGACCGAGCCCCGAGAGCCTGATGGCGCTGGCGATCTTCATCGACGCCCACCCGGTGGCCGGCGACGCCGCGCTGCTGGCGCCGGTGCGCGCCGAAGTCGACCGTCTGGTGTCGGCCGACGACGCACTGCTCGGCCGCTTCGCGGCGGCGATCGACTCGTTCCCCAGCGAGACCGGTGGCTGGTGGAACCGGCTGCTGCTGATCGGCGAGCAGGACCCGCAGCTGCTCGACCTGAAGAAAGCCGCCATCTTTCCGATCGTGCACGGTGTGCGCAGCCTGGCGCTGCGCGATCACGTCGGTTCCAGCGGCACGCAGGCGCGGCTTGACGCGCTGGTGGCTGCCGGTCGCCTCGACACCGGCCTGGCGACCGACCTCGGCGACAGCCTGCATTTCCTGATGGCACTCAAGCTCAAGGCCGGCTTGGCCGAACTCGACGGCGGCAGGCCGGTCTCCGGCGGCGTCTCGACACAGCGCCTGAGCAGCCTGGAGCGCGACCTGCTGAAGGACGCCTTTGCGGCGGTCAAGCGCTTCAAGGCCCTGGTGCGCCACCAGTTCCACCTGGACAGCATGTGAGGCTGGGCCCGCTCGAGCCGCTGCGCCGGGGCTGGCTTCTGTACCACCTGGCCGATCCGCACTTCGCGTTCATGTACGACGCGCCGCCGAAGGACGAGTGGGTAACGCTGGACTGCGAGACCACCGGCCTCGATGTGCGGCGCGACCAGATCGTCTCCATCGGCGCGGTTCGCATCGTCGGCAACCGTCTGCTCACCAGTCAGCGGCTCGAACTGCTGGTGCGACCCGAACGCGCGCCGTCAGCCGGCAGCGTGCGCGTGCACCGCCTGCGCGAGCGCGACGTGGCCGCCGGCATGAAGCCGGAAGTCGCGATGCGCCGCCTGCTCGAGTTCATCGGCAGCCGCCCGCTGGTGGGGTACTACCTCGAGTTCGACGTCGCGATGATCAACCGCGAGATCTGGCCGATGCTCGGCGTGGGGCTGCCGCAGCCGAAGATCGAGGTGTCGGCGATGTACTACGACTACAAGAACCGGCTGCGGCCGGCGCACGAGCGCGACACGATGATCGACCTGCGCTTCCAGACGATGATGACCGAACTCGCGCTGCCGACCTTCGAGGCGCACGACGCGCTCAACGATGCGGTGATGGCGGGCCTCGCGTTCGTCAAGCTGCGGCGCCTGCTGGGCGAAGCCTGAGCGCCTCGCCCGCGCGCTCAGGTGTGACCGACGGCGCGCAGGAACTGCAGCAGCGCCTCGTTCACCGGCTGCGGGCGCTCCTGTTGCGTCCAGTGGCCACAACCCGGCAGCAGCAGCGTGCGCTGCAGCTGGGGTACCGCGGCCGGCATCGCCGCAATGGCCTTCTGCGCTGCTGGCGACATGATCACCGGATCGCGATCGCCGGCGATGAACAGCGCCGGCACGGTCACCTTGGCGCCGATGTACGGGGCCAGCAGTTCCCAGTTGCGGTCGATGTTGCGGTACCAGTTCAGCCCACCCCGGAAGCCGGTGCGCTCGAACTCGGCCACATAGAACTCGACGTCCTCGTCGCGCAGCCAGGCCGGCAACACCGCTGGAACGATGCGCGAGGCGACGAAGCCGCCGCCGCGCGGCACCATCATCAGCTGCTGCGCCGCCGAGGCGTCGCCCGACGCGCCGTACAGCAGCGCAGGGATCGTATGCCGAACGTCGCGGCTCAACTCCTGCTCGGCCGCGCCCGGCTGCTGAAAGTACAGCTGGTAGAACTCGCTGTCGTCGGTGCGCGGCATCGCGGTGGTCGGCTGCACCGGGCCGCGGCCGCGGAAAGGCACGCTGAGGGCGGTTACCCCGGCGAACAGGTCTGGCCGCAGCAGCGCGCAATGCCAGGCCACCGGGGCGCCCCAGTCGTGGCCGACCACCACGGCCCTCTGCGCGCCCAGGGCCTGCACCAGGCCAACGATGTCACCCACCAGATGCAGCAGCGTGTAGTCGGCGATTGCCTCGGGGGCGCTGGTCCGGCCGTAGCCACGCATGTCCGGCGCCACCGCGTGATAGCCGGCGTCCGCCAGCGCACGCAGCTGATGCCGCCACGAGTACCAGCTCTCGGGAAAGCCGTGGCACAGCACCACCAGCGGCCCCTCGCCTTGCTCGGCGAGGTGCATGCGAATGCCGTTGGCGTCGACGAAGCGATGGCTCAGTGACATCCGTCAGGCCGCAGTCGGCGGCTCCGCGTGCTTGAAGAACCAGCGCCGAGCACCGCCGGCGTCGAAGCGCCGCCAGTTCTTCGGGTCTTGCCGCAGGCGGTCGGCCACCGCGTACAGCGCCAGCGGGTTGAGGCCCATGCCAACGTGGCTGGCCGACGTGATCTCGATGTTCTCGGTGTGCGGCAGTACCTCGTTGACGCTGCAGTGCCAGGCCACCACGCCATCGGTGCGCGAAAAGATCGACGTGGTCGGCACGGGCGGCGCCACGCGCAACTGCTGGCGCAGCGTCGGGTTGTCGTGCACCGACTGTCCGCTGACGAACTCGTAGACCCGCCACGCGTTGGTGTCGCGGGGGTGTCCGGCGAACGGCGAGCCGAGCGTGATCACGCAGCGCACGTGATCGGGCGTTTCCTTGGCGAGTTCGCGCGCGTAGACGCCGCCGAGGCTCCAGCCGACGAGGCTCACCGCGCGTCCGTGACGGTCGGCCAACCGCCTCAGCCGGTCGCGGCAGGCATGCAGCACCCCGTGACGCGGCCCGAAATTGAAGCCCTGCTTCCAGGCATGGGTCCAGTGTCCGCGTCGCCGCAGGAAGGCGCGCAGCGGCGCGGTGCTGAAGTCCGACGCGCCGAGACCGGGAAACACCAGCACCGGATGACCATCGCCGTCGGGCAGCCGATTGAGCCAGGGTGTCGCCATCGCCAACGCGGCGGCCTCCCATGGCGCCCTCGCCTCCAGCAGCATCAGCAACGCCCCGGGCGCGTCACCGCGATGATCGTCGACCGGGGATTTCATGGGCCACGCGAGGTTGGGCTGTGTGTTCATCGGGCGCTTCGAGCGACCTCTCGCAACGACGAGGGTCCGATCGTACCCAGGCGATCATCGCCGAGGCTGGAGGGGTGTCCCTAGCGCCGAGGGTTCGTGCCGATGGGAGAAACGATGGCTTTTGCACACGCGGCGAGGTCATCGTAGACCGCATCGGCCATGGGACCGTCGCTATCGCGCAGCGGCTGCCCGCTGCGCACCAGCAGGCAGCGCCCGACTTCGGCGGCGCGGCCTGCCTGCACGTCGGACAGCCTGTCGCCGACCATCACGCTCGCCTGCAGGTCGAGCGACAACTCGTGCGCAGCCCGCAACAGCATGCCGGGCGCGGGCTTGCGGCAGTCGCACCGTCGCCGGTACTGCACCACCGTGGCATCGGGCAGGTGCGGACAGTGCAGCACGGCGTCGAGCCGCACGCCATGGGCAGCGAGCTGCGCGCGCATGTGGGTGGTGAAGCGCTGGTAGTCGTCGTCGGTGTACAGCCCGCGCGCGATGCCGCTCTGGTTGGTCACCACCACCAGGCGCCAGCCGTCGTGCTGCAGCAGCGACAGGCCTTGCGCGCTGCCGGGAACGAGCTGGAAGTCCTCGATGCGATGGGTGTAGCCGCTGTCGACGGTGATCACGCCGTCGCGATCCAGAAAAACGGCGCGCTCAGCCACCGCGGATGCGCTCGACCAGACGCGTCGTCGAGTAGCCCTCGACGAACGGGATGGCCACGGCGCGGCCACCCCAGCTGCGCACCAGCGCCGTCTCGCGCAGGGTCTCGATGTCGTAGTCGCCGCCCTTGACGTAGACGTCGGGCCGCACGCGCTCGATCAACTCGCACGGCGTGGATTCGTCGAACAGCGCGACGAAGTCCACCGCCTGCAGCGCGGCCACGACGCAGGCGCGATCGGCTTCGGCGTTGAGCGGTCGCTGCGGTCCCTTGCCCAGGCGCCGTGCCGACGCATCGCTGTTGACGCCGACCAGCAGCGCTGCACCGAGGGCGCGCGCCTGCGCCAGGTACGTCACGTGGCCGCGATGCAGCACGTCGAACACACCGTTGGTGAACACCAGCGGGCGCGGCCAGGCGGTGCGAGTCACCTGTTCGGGGCTGAGGATCTTGCTGGACGGCAGCGGCGGCACAATGCGGGGGCTTGCGGCCGCGACGGCCGACGAAGGACGTGCGTTGAGTCTACCCTTTGCCCAGCACCTGACGCAGCATCGCGAGCTGTTCGCTCGCCTCGACGCGATGGCGCCCGACGTGGCCCGTGCCGCGCAGCGCCTGAGCGACGCGCTGCGCGCCGGCGGCAAGGTGATGTTCTGCGGCAATGGCGGCTCGGCCGCGGACAGCCAGCACCTCGCCTCGGAGCTCACCGGCCGCTTCGTCAACGACCGCCGGCCGTTGGCCGGCCTGGCGCTGTCGACCGACAGTTCGGCACTGACCTGCATCGCCAACGACTACGCGTTCGATCAGGTGTTCGAGCGCCAGCTGCGCGGGCTCGGCCGCAAGGGCGATGCCCTGGTGGCGATCTCGACCTCGGGCAAGTCGCCCAACGTGCTGCGTGCGGTGCACGCGGCGCGCGAGCTCGGCATCGGCGTGATCGGGTTGCTCGGCCGTGACGGCGGGCCGCTGAAGCCGCTGTGCGACGTGGCGCTGGTGGTGCCCAGCGACACCACCGCGCGCATCCAGGAGGCGCACATCTTCATCGGCCACACGCTGTGCGCGCTGGTCGAGGAGTCGCTCGGCTTCTGACGGGTCAGCCTGCCGGCTGCTCTGCCAGCCAGCGCACGTAGCGCCGAACGCCGGCGGCGACATCGGCGAACACGTGGTCGCAGCCGGCCGCGCGCAGCGCGCCCAGATCGGCCTGCGTGAAGCACTGGTACTTGCCGACCAGCGCGGCGGGAAAGTCGATGTACTCGACCACGCCGCGGGAGATCATCTCCTCCAGCGTCAGCGGTGCTTCGCCGCCACGCTCGCGCCAGCCGTTGACCACGGCGTTCGCGACGTCGTTGAACGGCTGTGCGCGGCCGCTGCCGACGTTGAAGATGCCCTTGGCGCCACCGTGCTGCAGGAACCACAGGTTGACGGCCACCACGTCGTCGACGCTGACGAAGTCGCGCACCTGCATGCCGGGGCCGTAGCCACCGTAGGCGCCGAACAGTCGTACACGGCCCTCGTCGCGGTATTGCGCGCTGTGGTGGAACGCCACCGACGCCATGCGACCCTTGTGCTGCTCGTGCGGTCCGTACACGTTGAAGTAGCGAAGACCGACCACCTGGGCGCCGTTGCCGCCCAACGCGCGTCGCACCACCTGATCGGTGAGCAGCTTCGAGTAGCCGTAGACGTTGAGCGGTCGCTCGTGCTCGGGTGATTCGCGAAACACCGAGCTGCCGCCGTACACCGCGGCCGACGAGGCATAGATCAGCCGCGTGCCCTGCGCCTGACAGACGTCGAGCAGGTCTTTCGTACAGCGGTAGTTCTGCGCCATCATCAGCTGGCCGTCGTGTTCCATCGTGTCGGAGCACGCGCCCTGGTGCAGCACGACTTCGATGCGGCCGAACTCGCCGCGCGCGAAGCGCGCATAGAACTCACCCTTGTCGAAGTAGTCGGCGATGCGTGCGCCCAGCAGGTTGGCGTACTTCGCGCCGTGCGTCAGGTCGTCGACGGCGACGATGTCGTCGATCCCCACCGCGTTGAGGCCGCGTAGAAGGTTGGCGCCGACCATGCCGGCGGCGCCGGTGACGACCACCCTCATGGGGGCCCCTCGGCGCATCGCGCCATCGCCGCGAGGGAGCGTGAGCGACTCGGCAGCAGGCCGCCACGGCTCACGGGAACAGCTCCTCGTAGGTGACGCTGGCCGTGCCGAAGCGGCTCACCACGATACCGGCGGCGCGGTTGGCGATCGGCACGGCCTCGCGCGGGGTGAGGCCGGCGGCGAGCATCGCTGCCATCGTCGCGATCACCGTGTCGCCGGCGCCGGTGACGTCGAACACCTGGCGCGCCTGTGCAGCAACGTGCAACGCGCCCTGGGCGTCGAACAGCGTCATGCCCTCCTCCGAGCGTGTGAGCAGGAGGTTGTCGATGCGGTGATCGCTGCGCAGTCGAGTTGCCAAACCAGCGAGCTGTTGGTCGCCGTCCCAGGGCCCCATCGCGAGCGACAGCTCGTTGCGATTGGGCGTGATGACGCTGGCGCCGGCGTAGCGCGCGAAGTCGCGCCCCTTGGGGTCGACCAGCACGGGCTTGCCCGCACCGCGCGCCAATTCGATCATGCGCCCGATGTGCGTCAGACCGCCTTTGCCGTAGTCGGAGAACAGCACGGCGTCGTGTCCAGGCAGCGCGCGCTCGAAGTCGCCCAGCATCTGCGCCAGCAGTTCGTGGTCGGGGCGGTTCTCGAAATCGACGCGCAGCAGTTGCTGCGAGCGGCCGACGACGCGCAGCTTGATGGTCGTGCGCAGTGCCGGATCCTGACCGACCACGCGCTGGACGTCTTCCTGCTCCAGCAGTCGCGCGAGTGCGCGCGCCGGCTCGTCGTCGCCCATCACGGTGAGCAGGGTGGCGCCGGCGCCGAGCCTGCGCACGTTGAGTGCGACGTTGGCGGCGCCGCCGAGCCGCTCTTCCTCACGCTGCACCAGCACCACGGGCACCGGTGCCTCGGGTGAGATGCGGTCGACCGCACCGAACCAGTAGCGGTCGAGCATCGCGTCACCCACCACCAGCACGCGGGCAGCCTCGAGGCGGGCGCGGGTCATCGGGTTCGTCATGGCGCCGCGATGATGCCTGAAGGCGCAACCACGCCGCGCGGTGGCAGCGAGCGCCAGGCGCTGAGCACCTCGTCGACGCCGATGCTCATCACCACGGCGCCCGGCGTCAGCGCGCGCGGCCCGAGAGCGACCACGTGGCCGCTGGGAGAGCGTGGCTTCCAGCGTGCCCATCCCGCGCTCCCGTACAGCACGACGAGCGGACAATCCATCGCGCCGGCGATGTGCGCGGGGCCGGTGTCGACTGAGATCATGCTGTGAGCGACCGCGGTCAGCGCCACCAGGCGTTGCAGCGTCGGCTGCATCGCCGCGATGTTGACGACGCGGCCGCCGGTCGGCGGCGCGCCCGCAGCCTCGACGATCTCCTGGGTCAGCCGCGCTTCGCGGCCGGAACCGCACACCAGCACAGCGGCACCGGGCACCTCGGTGGCGACGGCGCGCGCCACGGCACCCCAGCGCTCGGCGGGCCAGTGCTTGTCATGGGTCAGCGTCGCGATGCGGCCGCGCTTGTGGGTCTTCTTGTGGCCAGGCTGCAGCAGCACGAGCGGCCGGCCGTCCAGGGCATGCCGTTGCAGCCAGTCGCGCGTCTGCGTGTGCCACTCGGGCGGCACGTGCAGGCGCGGGCGCGCGGGCACCGGCGGGCGTCGCGCGGGGCCGGGCACCGCGGCCGCATCGAGCTGCGCGACCTCGAGCCACCAGTCCGCCCAGTGCGCCTCGTTGCCCGGCCAGTGGTTCCACGCGCGCACCAGCCGGTCCTCGGGCACGCCGGCACGTTGCACGATCCGATCGGCATAGACGTCGGGGTCGCACAGGTAGATCGGCCCCCGTTGCGCACGCAGCCACGCCTGCGCCGACCAGCGCGAAGGCGTCATCCAGAACGGCGTGCGGCGGCTCCACACCAGACGGAGCTCCGACACGGCCGGGTCGGCCTGCAGCAGCAAGGGTGTCCACGCGCCCGAGGCCAACAGATGCACGGGCTTGCCGTAGCGTTGCCAGAGCGCCTCGAGCAGCACGGTCAGCAACACCAGGTCGCCGACCGCCGGGAACCGCAGCACCACCGGCGCGTCGGGGTCACCGGTGCGGGGTGAATGCAGGTCGGCGTGGCGAAACGGCATGGCGGATGCGCGGCGCGCGTCGCCGCCGCCGATCGAGCGCCGCAGTCTAGCCGCGGGCGGCTGCGGCCATGGCGCGTCGACTGCGCAGCGCCAGCAGCTCGTTGCCCACCAGCGCTGCCAGCACCAGTGTGCCGCCGGTGAGCGCGGCGTGGCCGGGGGCCTCGCCGGCGCCGAGCCACGCCCACGTGACGCCGAAGATCACCTCGAGCAGCGCCAGCAGCGCGATCTCGGGACCTGGGAGCACGCGGCTCAGCCACACCGCGAGCAGGCATGGGATCGACAACTGCACCACGCCGAGCAGGGCCAGCAGCGCCAGATCATGTCCCGACGTGCGCAGCGGCCATGCCAGTGGCAGCGTGATCAGCGACGACAGCACACCCCCGATCCACACCGCGGGCAGCATGTCGTGCGCGGGCTCGTCGGGATCGGCGTCGCCGTGCGAGATGTGCTGCAACAGCGTCCAGTTGGCCGCACCGGCCAGCGGCACCGCCAGCGCCACCGCCATGCCAGCCAACGCGCCCGAACCGAGCTGCATCTCGCGGCCGAACATCCAGCCGATGCCGACGCCGGCCACCGCGATCGCGGTCCAGGTGCGATGCGGCAGCTTGTGGTGCAGCACGATGCGCGCGAACACGGCAGTCACCAGCGGGGCGATGGCCAAGGTGACCAGCACGTTGGCCACCGTGGTCAGCGTGATCGCCACCATGAATGCGGTGAACATCACCGCCCAGCACAGGCCCGACACCCACAGCGGCCAGCGCGCGCGCAGCACTTCGCGCCACCACGACGCACCGCGCATCGCCGACAGGCCGATCGACAGCGCCGCGACGGTGAAGGCGCTGCGCCAGAACGTGACCTCGAAGCTCTCGGCGCCCTGCAGGTGGCGCGTCACCACGCCGGCGATGCTCCACATCAGCGTGACGAGCACCATCAGGAACACCGCCCGCGAATGACTCATGGCCCTGAATTCAGAGGGCCGCGCAGCGGCCCGGGCGTTCATCATGCTGAAGCCCCCTCACGGAGGGGGCGCGGGGGAGCGCAAGGAGGGACGCAGCCGAGGCATTCGGCTGCGCAGTCGTCTCTGTCAAGCAGCCTCCCGGGCGGCGCGCTTGCGGTCATGCTCCTTTAGGTGACGCTTTCTCAGCCGAATGCTCCTCGGCGTGATCTCGACCAGCTCGTCGTCGGCGATGAACTCCACCGCGCTTTCCAGCGTCAGCTCGATGGCCGGCGTGATCTTGATCGCGTCTTCCTTGCCGGAGACGCGGAAGTTGGTGAGTTGCTTGGTGCGCACCGCGTTGACCACCAGGTCGTTGTCGCGGCTGTGAATGCCGACGATCATGCCCTCGTACACCGGGTCGCCGGCCTTGACGAACATGCGCCCGCGATCATCGAGCTTGCCCAGCGCATAGGTGACGATCTCGCCGTCCTCGTGGCTGATCAGCACGCCGTTCTTGCGTCCGCCGATCTCGCCGCGGAAGGCCTCGTAGCCATCGAAGATGTGGCTCATCAGCCCGGTGCCGCGCGTGATGTTGAGGAACTCGGTGGAGAAGCCGATCAAGCCGCGCGCCGGAATGCGGTAGTCCAGCCGCACGCGGCCGCGGCCGTCGCTCTGCATGTCGGCCAGATCGCCCTTGCGCGCGCCCAGTTCCTGCATCACCGCACCTTGGTGCTGGTCCTCGACGTCGACGGTCAGCAGCTCGATCGGTTCGTGCTTCTGCCCGTCGACCTCGTGCAGCACCACGCGTGGCCTCGACACCGCCAGCTCGTAGCCTTCGCGGCGCATGTTCTCCAGCAGGATCGTCAGGTGCAGCTCGCCGCGGCCGGAGACCTCGAACACGCCGTCTTCGTCGGTGTCCTTGACGCGCAGCGCCACGTTGCTCTGCAGCTCGCGGTCGAGGCGGTCGCGGATCTGCCGGCTGGTGACGAACTTGCCTTCGCGGCCCGCCAGCGGCGACGTGTTGACGCAGAAGTTCATCGTCAGTGTCGGCTCGTCGACCTGCAGCATCGGCAGCGGCAGCGGCGTTTCGAGGTTCGTGATCGTCATGCCGATGCCGATGTCCTCGATGCCGTTGATCAGCACGATGTCGCCCGGCCCCGCGCTCTCGGCCTGCTGGCGCTCGAGGCCTTCGAAGGTGAGCACCTGATTGATGCGGGCCTTGCGCGGCGTGCCGTCGACGCCTTCGCAGACGGCGACGTCCATCGCCGGCCGGATGGTGCCCTGGTTAACGCGCCCGACCCCGATGCGCCCGACATAGCTCGAGTAGTCGAGCGACGCGATCTGCAGCTGCAGCGGCGCGTTCTCGTCGCCGGCGTGCGCCGGCACGTGCTGGAGGATGGCCTCGAACAGTGGTGCCATGTCGGTGCCGACCTCGCCCGCCTTCAGCGTCGCCCACCCGTTGAGGCCGGAGGCGTAGACCACGGGAAAGTCGAGCTGCTCCTCGCTGGCGCCGAGCTTGTCGAACAGGTCGAACGTCGCGTTGATCACCTCGTCGCAGCGCGCGCCGGAGCGGTCGACCTTGTTGACCACGACGATCGGCTTCAGGCCCAGCGCCAGCGCCTTGCGCGTGACGAAGCGCGTCTGCGGCATCGGGCCTTCGACGGCATCGATCAGCAGCAGCACGCCGTCGACCATCGACAGCGCGCGCTCGACCTCGCCGCCGAAGTCGGCGTGGCCCGGGGTGTCGACGATGTTGATGTGCGTGCCCTGCCAGCGCACCGCGCAATTCTTGGCCAGGATCGTGATACCGCGCTCGCGCTCGAGGTCGTTGGAGTCCATCACGCGCTCGGCGACCTGCTGGTTCTCGCGGAAGGTGCCGCTCTGGCGCAGCAGCTGGTCGACCAGCGTGGTCTTGCCGTGGTCGACGTGGGCGATGATCGCGATGTTGCGGATCTGGGTGTTCATGGGTCGTTCAGGCAGCGATCGTCGCTTGCACTTCGTGGGGACTCAGCAGCCGGTCGGCGATCAGCTCGCCGGCGCTGATGTGGGCGCTGCCGAGAAACGCGTCGGGCTCACGGCCGTAGACGCGCACGGCCGCAGCGTCGCCGCCGCCGATGCGGCGACGCAGCCCCGACAAGAAACGCCCTGCGTCGTCGGCATCGAGCCGCACCACCGGCCAGTCGGCCAGCAGGCAGTCGGTCGGCTTGAGCAGCGCCGCGCGCCCGGACTCCGGCATCGCCTCCAGGGCATCGGGCGTCACCGCATCGCGCACGTCGAGCGCGCCGGCACCGGTGCGCCGCAGCGCTGCCAGGTGGGCGCCGCAGCCGAGGGCCTGGCCGATGTCATCGGCGAGCGTGCGCACGTAGGTGCCCTTGCTGCAAGCCACGTCGAGCACCAGCTCGCTGCCGTGCCACGACACCAGGTCGATGCGATGAATCGTCACGCGGCGCGGCGCGCGCTCGAGTTCGACACCGGCGCGCGCGTAGTCGTAGAGCGCCTTGCCGTCCTTCTTCAGCGCCGAATGCATCGGAGGAACCTGCTCGATCGTGCCGGTGAAGCGTTGCAACGCCGTGTCGATCGTTGCGCGATCCACCGCGACGTCGTGACGCTCGACGACCGGCGTCTCGCGATCGCCCGAGGCCGTGCGCTCACCGAGCGCGAGCGTCGCGCGATAGCGCTTGTCGGCATCGAGGCAGGCCTGCGCGAACTTGGTGGCGGCGCCGAAGCAGATCGGCAACAGGCCGTCGGCCAGCGGATCCAGCGTGCCGGTATGCCCGGCCTTCTCGGCGCGCAGCAGCCGCTTGGCGCGCTGCAGCGCCTGGTTGCTCGTCAGGCCGACTGGCTTGTCGAGCAGCAGCACGCCGTGCACCGCGAGGCGGGGCGTACGCTGGGCCCGGGTATTCACGCGTTGCCACCTCCAGCAGGCGGCGCTTCGTTGGCCTTGCGGATCAGCGCGCTCATCTCGGCCGCGCGCTCGGTGGTCTTGTCGAAGTGGAAGTGCAGCGTCGGCACGGTGTGGATTGCAAGCCGCTTGAACAAGCCGTTGCGCAGGTACCCCGCCGCCTCGTTGAGCGCGACCTCGCACTGCGGCGGGTCACCCACCAGCAGCGAGAAGTAGACCTGCGCGTGCGCGTAGTCGGGCGACACCTCGACGCTGTTGATGGTGATCATGCCGACGCGCGGATCCTTCAGTGCGCGGATCAGCTCGGCCAGGTCGCGCTGAATCTGGTCGGCGACGCGGAAGCTGCGGTTGGGGATCGACTTCTTTTGGCGCATGGATATGGTGCCCCCACGCTCCCTCCGGTCGCTGCCCCCCGAGGGGGCTCACGCTGCGGACCAGCGGAGCCGGATCCGCGCGTGACCTTGGGGAGGCCCCGCTGGGGCGGGGCCGGACTTCACAGCGTGCGCGCGACTTCCTTGATTTCGAAGAACTCCAGCTGGTCGCCCTCGGCGATGTCGTTGTAGTTCTTGATGTTGAGGCCGCACTCGAAACCTTCCTTGACCTCGCGCACGTCGTCCTTGAAGCGCTTGAGGCTGTCGAGCTCGCCGGTGAACACCACCACGTTGTCGCGCAGCAGGCGCACCCGTGCGTTGCGGCGCACGACGCCGGCGGTGACCATGCAGCCGGCGATCGCACCGATCTTGCTGATGCGGAACACCTGGCGGATCTCGGCGCTGCCGATCACCTCTTCGCGCTGCTCCGGCGCCAGCATGCCGGCCATCGCCGCCTTCACCTCGTCGACCGCGTCGTAGATGATGTTGTAGTAGCGGATGTCGATGCCGTTGTTCTCGGCCAGCTTGCGCGCGCCGGCGTCGGCGCGGGTGTTGAAGCCGATGATCACCGCCTTCGACGCGATCGCCAGGTTGACGTCGCTCTCGCTGATGCCGCCGACGGCGGCATGCACCACTTGCACCTTGACTTCGTCGGTGGAGAGCTTGGTCAGCGATTGCGCCAATGCCTCCTGCGAGCCCTGCACGTCGGCCTTCAGGATCAGCGACAACGTCTGAGCCGCGCCCTCGCCCATGTTCTCGAACATGTTCTCCAGCTTGGCGGCCTGGCGCTTGTTGAGCGTGACCTCGCGGTACTTGCCCTGGCGGAAGGTGGCGATCTCGCGTGCGCGACGCTCGTCGGCCAGCACCATGAACTCGTCGCCGGCCTGCGGCACTTCGGTCAGGCCCTGGATCTCCACCGGGATCGACGGCCCCGCCTCGTTGGCGGGCTTGCCGTCTTCGTCGAGCATCGCACGCACACGCCCATAGCTCGCGCCGGCCAGCACGATGTCGCCGCGCCTCAGTGTGCCCGACTGGACCAGTACCGTGGCCACCGGGCCGCGACCCTTGTCGAGCTGTGCTTCGATCACCAACCCGCGGGCCATGGCATCGGAAGCCGCCTTCAGTTCGAGCACCTCGGCCTGCAGCAGCACCTGCTCGAGCAGGTTGTCGACACCCTGCCCGGTCTTGGCCGAAACCGGCACGAACGGAGAATCGCCACCGAACTCCTCGGGAACCACGCTCTCGGCCACCAGCTCGGTCTTCACCCGCTCCGGGTTGGCCTCGGGCTTGTCGATCTTGTTGATCGCCACCACGATCGGCACCTCGGCGGCCTTGGCGTGGTGGATCGCCTCCTTGGTTTGCGGCATCACGCCGTCGTCGGCCGCCACCACCAGGATGACGATGTCGGTCGCCTGCGCGCCGCGCGCGCGCATCGCGGTGAACGCGGCGTGGCCCGGAGTGTCTAGGAATGTGATCATGCCGCGCGGCGTCTGCACGTGATAGGCGCCGATGTGCTGCGTGATGCCGCCCGCCTCGCCCGCCGCCACGCGCGTGGAGCGGATGTAGTCGAGCAGCGAGGTCTTGCCGTGGTCGACGTGGCCCATCACGGTGACCACCGGTGCCCGCGGCGTCAGCTCGCCGGTCTGCGCGGTGGTCTCCTCTTCGGTGAACGCCTCGGGGTCGTCGAGCTTGGCAGCCAGCGCCTTGTGGCCCATCTCCTCGACCACGATCATCGCGGTCTCCTGGTCGAGCTGCTGGTTGATGGTGACCATCTGGCCGAGCTTCATCAACTGCTTGATCACCTCGCTGGCCTTGACGCTCATCTTGTGCGCCAGGTCGGCGACGCTGATGGTTTCGGGGATGTGCACCTCCTGGGCGACGAACTCGGCCGGCGCGGCGAACGCCGGGGTGTCGTCGCTGCGGTCGCCCTTGCGCGCGCCGCGCGGGGCGCGCCAGCCGGCACGCGCACCGCCGGAGTCGCCGCGGGTCTTGAGCGCGCGCTTCTTGGCCGCATCGTCGGCCCAGCTGGACGACAGCTTTTCCGATTTGACCGATTTCTTGTCGCCGGGCTTGGCTGTGGTGGGCGCGGTCGCGCCCGGCGCTGCCTTGGGCTTGTGGATCGTGCCCTTGATGCCTTCCTTGCCCGCCTCGCCGGGTTTGGCCGCTTCCTCCGGCTTCTTGGCCGTCAGCACCTTCTTCGGCGCGGCCATCATTGCGCGGATCGCTGCGGCCTCGGCTTCGGCCGACTTGCGACGATTGTCCGCCTCGGCCTGCTTGGCGCGCTCAGCCGCCTCGGCGCTGCCGGACTTGACCACGCGCAGCGCCGGCTTGGCCGGCGCCGCCGGCGCCGCGGCAGGCGCCTCCGGTGTGGCCGCGGCAGCGGCCTGCGCGGTGGCGGTCGCCGCTGCGGCGGCCGCAGCAGCGGCCGCGGCCTGCGCGGCGGCCATTTCACGGTCGCGGCGCTCCTGCTCCTCGCGCGCGCGGCGTGCGGCGTCCTCGTCCTGCCGTCGCAGCAGCTCGGCCTGGCGCGCGGCATCGGCCTCGCGGCGTTGTGCCTCGGCCTCGTCGATCACCGGAGCAGTCGGCTCGTCGACGGCCGCCGCCGCCTCTTCGCGCTTGACGAAGACGCGCTTCTTGCGCACCTCGACCTGGATGGTGCGCGCCTTGCCCGAGGCGTCGGCCTGCTTGATCTCGCTGGTCGACTTGCGGGTCAGCGTGATCTTCTTGCGCTCGGCGCCGCTGCTGCCGTGCGCGCTGCGCAGGAACTCGAGCAGACGCTCCTTGTCGGCGTCGGTGAGCTTGTCGTCGGGCGACCGCTTGGCCACGCCGGCGGATTGCAGCTGCTCGAGCAGCGCCGCGCTCGGGCGGTTCAGCTCGGCGGCAAACTGGGCAACGGTGGTCACGGCCATGTGTTCGGGGTCCTTGGCTTGGAGGGCGTCTGCGGTGGTCTGGTCGGCGACTCGTCAGGTGCTGAACCAGTGTTCGCGCGCTTTCATGATCAACGTCTTGGCCTGTTCGTCGTCGACACCGGTCAGCTCCTGCAGCTCGTCGACCGCCAGGTCGGCGAGGTCGTCGCGGGTATTGACACCGCCTTCGGCCAGCTTGCGGATGAGCTCGGGCGTCAGGCCCTCGAGGTCGCGCAGGTCCTGCGACACCTCTTCGACCCGCTCCTCGCGCGCGATCTCCATCGTCAGCAGCGCGTCCTTGGCACGGGTGCGCAATTCGTTGACGGTGTCTTCGTCGAACGATTCGATCTCCAGCATCTCGGTCAGCGGCACGTAGGCCACCTCCTCGAGGCTGGTGAAGCCCTCGGCGATCAGGATGTCGGCAACCTCCTGGTCGACGTCGAGCTTCTCGACGAACAGCTTGCGCACCGAGTCGGATTCCTGGGCCTGCTTCGACGCCGACTCCTCGGCGGTCATGATGTTGATGCGCCAGCCGGTGAGCTCGGAGGCCAGCCGAACGTTCTGGCCGCCGCGGCCGATGGCGATGGCGAGGTTTTCCTCGTCGACCACCACGTCCATCGCGTGCTTCTCTTCGTCGACGACGATCGACTGCACGTTGGCCGGTGCCAGCGCGCCGATCACGAACTGCGCCGGATCCTCCGACCACAGCACGATGTCGACGCGCTCACCGGCCAGCTCGTTGGTCACCGCGTTGACGCGCGAGCCGCGCACGCCGACGCAGGTGCCGATCGGGTCGACCCGCTTGTCGTGCGACTGCACCGCGATCTTGGCGCGCGAGCCGGCGTCGCGCGCGCAGCTCTTGATCTCGAGCAGGCCCTGCTCGATCTCGGGCACCTCCTGCGCGAACAGCTCCTTCATGAACAGGGGCGACGAACGCGACAGCATGATCTGCGCGCCGCGGGCGGTGGGGTCGACGCCCAGGATCACCGCGCGCACGCGGTCGCCGGTGCGCAGGTTCTCCTTGGCGATCATCTCGCTGCGCTTCAGTCGCCCCTCGACGCGGCCGGACTCGACGATCAGGTCGCCCTTGTCCGCGCGCTTGACGGTACCGACAAAGATCTTGTCGCCGCGCGACATGAAGTCGTTGAGCAGCTGCTCGCGCTCGGCGTCGCGGATCTTCTGCAGGATCACCTGCTTGGCGGCCTGCGCTCCGATGCGGCCGATCGGCACCGAGTCGATCGGCTCCTCGATGTGGTCGTCGACCTCGATGTCGGGGATCTGCTCCTTGGCCTCGAACAGCAGGATCTCGGCGTCGGGGATCTGCAGGCCGGCCTCGTCGGGCACCACGTGCCAGCGGCGGAAGGTCTCGTAGTCGCCGGTGTCGCGGTCGACCGCCACGCGGATGTCGACCTCGCCGCCGTGCAGCTTCTTCGTCGCCTGGGCCAACGCGGCTTCGACGGCGCCGAACACGACGTCGCGCTCGACGCTCTTCTCGCGCGAGATGGCGTCCACCAGCATCAGCATTTCCCGGTTCATGGCTTCCATCGCCTTTCTCTCTTCCCTCTGGCCCGCCGCGCTCACGCTGCGGCCGACCGCGCGCGGCGGCCTTTGAAATCCAGCTGCGGCACCAGGCGCGCCTCGCGCACCTCGTGCAGATCGAAGTCCAGTGCCTCCATCGGGCTACTGCCGTCGCGCGGCAGCACCAGGCGCCAGCCCGCCTCGCGCGGCTGCAGCTGACCGCGCCAGTGCTTGCGCCCTTGGTAGGCTGCACGCAGCGTCACGTCGACCTCGCTGCCGGCGAAGCGCTGCCAATCGGCCGGTTTGCGCAGGGGCCGGTCGAGCCCCGGCGACGAGACTTCCAGACGCGCGTAGTCGACCCCGTCGACCTCGAGCGCGTATTGCAGGTGGCGCGTCACGCGCTCGCAGTCGTCGACCGTCACGGCGTCGCCGGGACCCGATTCGTAGCTGCGACCGACCACGCGATCGATGAACACGCGCAGCAGTCCACCCGTCGAACGTTCGACGTCGACGAGCTCGTAGCCGAGCGCTTGCACGCCGCGCTCGACCGCCTGCTGCCACGACAAGGTCATTCCCGGTGTCTCTTCGATCCAATCCCCGCGGAGCACCGCGGCCAACCGCCTTCACAGGGCTACCCGTGCAAGCCGATGCACCACGGCAAAAAAAATGGGCTGGATGAATCCGCCCATTTCCTTGCCCCAGCGAAGGGCGGATTCTACTCTGCAAGACCCGTACCGGCAAGAGTTTGGCCGTGGCCGGCGGGTGGGGCATGCGAGAATCCGCCCCCTTCACAACCCCTGCCGCCGCCCGCCGCCCATGGGATTCCTCTCCGGCAAGCGCCTGCTCGTCACCGGCGTGCTGAACAACCGTTCGATCGCGTACGGCATCGCCCGCGCCTGTCACCGCCAGGGGGCGGAGCTGGCGTTCAGCTACCAGGGCGAGCGCTTCAAGGACCGCATCGCCGAGTACGCCGCCGAGTTCGGCTCCCAACTGACCTACGAGTGCGACGTCGCCGACGACGCCCAGGTCGAGCGGCTGTTCGCGCAGCTGGGTGAGGCCTGGGACGGTTTCGACGGCTTCGTGCACGCCATCGCATTCGCGCCGCGCGAGGCCATCGCCGGCGACTTCCTCGACGGCATGACGCGCGAGAACTTCCGCATCGCGCACGAGATCTCGGCCTACAGCTTTCCGGCGATGGCCAAGGCCGCCCTGCCTCGGCTGCGGGACGGGTCGGCGCTGCTCACGCTGACCTACCTGGGCGCCGTGCGGGTGGTGCCCAACTACAACACCATGGGCCTGGCCAAGGCATCGCTCGAGGCCAGCGTGCGCTTCCTGGCGCAGAGCCTGGGCGCCAAGGGCGTTCGCGTCAACGGCATCTCGGCCGGTCCCATCAAGACGCTCGCCGCCTCCGGGATCAAGGATTTCGGCAAGCTGCAGGCCGAGTTCGCCGCCAACGCCCCGATCCGGCGCAACGTGACGATCGACGACGTCGGCAACGCGGCCGCGTTTCTGCTGTCGGACCTGGCGGCCGGGATCAGTGCCGAGATCGTCTACGTCGACGGCGGCTTCAGCCAGGTGGGGATCGGCGCCACGCGCGGCGAGTAAGGCGAACCCGCCGTCATGCCGCCTCGCGGACGGCGTTCTATCCCCTGACGCAGTCGACGTAGTAAGAAGGCCGGAAGCCTTCGGTCTCGTTCTCGACGAGGCCGTGCACGTCGGTGTCGAAGCCCGGGAAGCGGGCATTGAACTCCTGCACGAAGCGCAGGTACTCGACGATGCGCCGGTTGAAGCGCTCGCCCGGGATCAACAGCGGGATGCCCGGCGGGTATGGCGTCAGCATCGCGCTGGTGATGCGGTTCTCCAGCTCCTCGATCGGCACGCGCTCGGTGTCGCGGTGGGCGATGCGGGCAAACGCCTCCGAAGGCTTCATCGCGGGCTGCAGGTCGGACAGGTACATCTCGGTGGTCAGCCGGGCGATGTCGCCCTTCGAGTAGGTTTCGTGGATCGACTGGCTCAGGTCGCGCAGGCCCATGCGCTCGTACTTCGGGAAGTGCTGACAGAACTCCGGCAGCACGCGCCACATCGGCGCGTTCTTGTCGTAGTCGTCCTTGAACTGCTGCAGCGCGGTCAGCAGCGTGTTCCAGCGGCCCTTGGTGATGCCGATGGTGAACATGATGAAGAACGAATAGAGGCTTGTCTTCTCGACGACCACGCCGTGCTCGGCCAGGTACTTGGTGACGATCGCCGCGGGAATCCCGGTCTTCGCGAATTTGCCGGTGACGTCCAACCCCGGCGTGATGATCGTGCTCTTGATCGGGTCGAGCATGTTGAAGCCCGGTGCCAGGTCGCCGAAGCCGTGCCACTTCTCGTTGGCGGTGAGCATCCAGTCGTCGCGCTTGCCGATGCCCTCGGACGCCAGCCTCGGCGGGCCCCAGACCTGGAACCACCAGTCGCGGCCCCAGTCCTTGTCGATCTTGCGCATCGCGCGGCGGAACTCCATCGATTCGTGGATGCTCTCTTCGACCAGCGCAGTGCCACCCGGCGGCTCCATCATCGCCGCCGCCACGTCGCAGCTGGCGATGATCGCGTATTGCGGCGAGGTCGACGTGTGCATCAGGTAGGCCTCGTTGAACAGGTGCTGATCGAGGCGCCGCGTTTCGGAGTCGGCCACCAGGATCTGCGACGCTTGCGACAGCCCGGCCAGCAGCTTGTGGGTCGATTGCGTCGAGAACACCATCGAGGTCTTGGTGCGCGGACGGTCCTTGCCGATGGCGTGCATGCCCTTGTAGAACTCGTGGAACGTGGCGTGCGGCAGCCAGGCCTCGTCGAAGTGCAGCGTGTCGGTGAAGCCGTCCTGCATCGCCTTGATCTGGTCGACGTTGTAGAGCACGCCGTCGTAGGTACTCTGCGTGATCGTCAGCACGCGCGGCTGCTTCTTGCTGGCGCCGTTGTCGGCCAGCAGCGGGTTCTTCGCCATGCGCCGGCGGATCGCTTCCGGCTCGAACTCGGCACGCGGAATCGGCCCGATGATCCCCAGGTGGTTGCGCGTTGGCGTCAGGAACACCGGAATCGCGCCGGTCATGATGATCGAGTGCAGGACCGACTTGTGGCAGTTGCGGTCGACCACCACCACGTCGCCCGGCGCCACCGTGTGGTGCCACACCATCTTGTTGCTGGTGCTGGTGCCGTTGGTCACGAAGAAGCAGTGGTCGGCATTGAAGATGCGCGCCGCGTTCTTCTCGCTGGCGGCCACCGGGCCGGTGTGGTCCAGCAACTGGCCCAGTTCCTCCACCGCGTTGCAGACGTCGGCGCGCAGCATGTTCTCGCCGAAGAACCGGTGGAACATCTGCCCTACCGGGCTCTTCAGGAAGGCCACGCCACCGCTGTGCCCGGGGCAGTGCCAGCTGTACGAGCCGTCCTGC
>DATJYZ010000202.1:0-3801 GCA_035499355.1 Burkholderiaceae bacterium
CTGGCCGAGCACGGTGACACCGGTGGAGCCGCTGCGCAGGTAGAACTCGCACAGGCGATCGATCGACGCCAAGTCGATCGCGCCATCGTCGAGGAAAGGCGTCGGGGCGATGGGGTAGACGCCGTGGGCGGTGGACAGGGCTTGCATCGAGAGTGGATGGAGGAAATCGCTCCGTACTGTGCCCGAAGTGTGCCGCTCAAGCGTGAGCCCTGTCGAGAGAGGCGACGCGGCCGTCCTCGAGCTTGAGGACGCGGTCGCCGAGGTGGAAGTAGCGATCGTCGTGGGTGATGACGACCACGGTCTTGCCGCGCGCGCGCAGGTCGGGCACCAGCTCCGTGTAGAAAATGCGCTTGTAGTCGGGATCCTGGTCGGCGGCCCACTCGTCGAAGATCATGATGGGTCGGTCCTCCAGGTACGCCGTCATCAGCGCGAGGCGCTTGCGCTGGCCTTGCGATAGGTCGATCGTCGAGTAGCTGCCGTCGCTGAGCGACACCTTCTGGTCGAGTTGCAGTTGCCTCAGGTAGTGCTGCGCGCTGCGTTGCACCACGTGGCTGTCGATGCCGTGCAATGCGCGGAACAGGTAATAGTCCGAGAACACCACCGAGAACAACTCGCGGTAGGCGCCGCGTGTGCCATCGGTGACCGGCACGCCGTCGACCTCGATCGTGCCGGACTTGCCGGGGTACAGGCCGCACAAGAGCTTGACGAACGTGCTCTTCCCGCTGCCGTTGCCGCCGACCACGAACAGCAGTTCGCCGGGATGCAGCTCCAGCTCGATCGGTCCCAGCTCGAAGGCCTGCATCGCGATCGGATCCGGCTCGTAGGCGAAGGACAGCCCGCGCATGCAGACGCGCGGCGGCTGTGGTGTCGGGGCACCTGGACTCGCCGGATGGTCTGCACCCAAGGAGGGAAGTTCCGCGCCCAGCTGTTCGATGGATGCCAGAGCAACGTGTCCTCTTGCGACAACGGGAACGGTGCCGATGACCGACCACATCGGGCCCATGAGGTACAGCAGCGCGAACACGTACCCTGTCAGGACCTCGGCGCTGAGCGACCAGACCAGGGGTGCGGCAAACAGCGCCACGGCGATCAGCACGTGATACAGGAATCCGATCCAGGCCTCGGCGAGCGCGTAACGGGTCGTCGCGTCCAGGTTGCTGCGCCGATAGGCGTCGGCGGCGGCGTGCACGTCGCGGTGGAGAAAGCTCTCACGGCGCCGCTCGTGCAGCATCAGTTCCTTGAGGCCCAGCATGAGGCTGCGATAGTGCTCGAACAGCGTCGCCCGTTCTTCACGAGCACGGTGGATCACTGCGAACGCGTGGGTGTGCTGCCACCAGTAGGCTGCCGCGCCCAGCACGGTGGCCGTACCCAAGGCGAGGAAGAGCGGCCCCGAGAGCCAGGCGAGGTAGAGGCTGCAGCCGACGACGATCGCCCCGTTCATCACCAGCTGGGGGATGCATTGGACCGCCCAGGTGACGGCGCTGACGTCGTCGGTCAGCGTGGCGAGCAACTGGGCGTTGCCTCGGCGCTCGACCAGGCGCAGCGGCGCGGCGAGAAGTTTGCGCGCCAGTGCCAGCGACAACTCCAGGATCGTCCCCTGGGTGAAGCGAACGAGCAGCAGCTGCGCGGCCAGCGCCGACAGCAGCTTGCCCATGGTCAGTGCCACGAAGCCCGCGGCCAGCCAGGAGGCGACGCCACCCTTGCTGGTGAGCGCGCGGCTGATCAACGCCACCAGAGCGACGCTGCAGGTTCCCCCGACGAGGCCGGCACACACCAGAAGGACGAGCGTGCCGCGCGCGCGCTCGAGCAGGAACGCGAACAGTCGCCAGGACCGCATGGAGGTCACAGCCGCTGGCCAATGTGGCGGCGTATCAGCTCGGCGAGTCGCTGCACGTGTGGCTGCCAGAACATCGTCCCGGAGCCGCCCACCGGAAGCTCCGCCAGCTCGGCGCCGCCCATCGCGAGCGCCTGCCAGCGCTGGCGCGTGTCGGCGATTCCCTCGGGAATCTTGCGTTCGGACGCGATGACGTTCAGCAGTCGGCCCGGGAAGGGCAACGCCTCGTAGCTTGCCACCGCTTCGAGCATCGCCGCTTCGACGCGCTCCTCGAGATGGTCGTGGCCCGTTAGCAGAGCTTCCATGGGAGGCTCGTGATGGAAAGGCGGCCGCAGCCACTGTGTCAGGGCAGGTCCCCAATCCCGCAGGCGCAGGCGAGCCAGTGTCCGCATCATCGCGCGCACACCCTTGAGTGCAAGGCGCATCCGCAGCAACAGGCGTTGTGCGGCTGGTAGCGGCCTGAACGAGGAAGGGTGCCAGGTTTCGAGGATCATCAACTCGACAGCCTCACCGCTCGCGGTGAGCTGTTGTGCCATCTCGTAGGCCACCACGCCACCGGTGCAGGACCCCACGAGGAGATACGGTCCTGTCGGTTGCACTGAGCGGATCTCTTCGATGTACCGCGTGGCCATCTCGGCAACCGAGCCGAACGGCGCCGCCATGCCGTCGAGGCCGCGCGCTTGCAGGCCATAGACGGGGCGTTCGCCGTCGAGCAGCCTGGCCAGCGGCGTGAAGACGAGCACATTGCCCCCGACGCCGGGAATCAGGTACATCGGCGCGCGCTGCCCGTGCAACGCGAGCGCCACCAGGGAGTGCCAGGGTGGAGCCCAGTCGTCGCGCGTCATGACCTGTTCGAGCTGGGCGACCGTGGGTGCCTCGATCAAGGTGGCCAGCGGCAGGCGCCTTCCGAACACACACTCGATCTGCGCCAGCAGCTGAACGGCGCGCAGCGAGTGACCACCCTGGTCGAAAAAGTCGTCGTGCAGGCCAACCGCGTCGTTGTCGAGCACCTGGCGCCACAGTGCCATCAGTTGCACGGCCAACGTGCCCTGGGGATCGAGCGTTGACGCGCTCAACGTGGGGGCGTCGGCCGCGGTGGGCGTGGGCAGCGCGTTGACGTCGACCTTGCGATTGGCCGTCAGCGGCAAGGCAGACAGCGTGACGAAGTGGGTCGGCACCATGTAGGCGGGCAGCGAGCGCTGCAAGTGCGCGCGCAAGTCGCCCGGCTCCAGCGGTTTCATGCCGCGCGGCACTACGTAGGCCACGAGTTGCTGAACACCGGTTCGGTCGGCCTTGGCAGCGATCGCGCAGTGCGCCACGACCGCATGCCGGGACAGGATGGCCTCGATCTCCCCCGGCTCGATCCGAAAGCCACGTACTTTGATCTGAAAGTCGTTGCGCCCGAGGTGCACGAGGCGACCATCGCTCAAGCGGCGCGCAAGATCGCCGGTGCGATACAGGCGTGCACCGGGTCGGTCGGTGAACGGATCCGGCACGAAGCGCTCCGCAGTCAGATCGGCGCGGTTGCGGTAACCCTGCGCCAGGCCGACGCCTCCGATGTAGAGCTCGCCGCTGACGCCCACGGGCACGGGCTGCATGGCGTGGTCGAGCACGTGGACCGTCGTGTTGGCGATCGGACGTCCGATGGTGACAGGCTGCCCGCCTTGAACGCGGTCGGCCGTCGACCAGATCGTCGTCTCGGTCGGACCATAGAGATTCCACAGTTGCCCGCAGCGCGACAGCAACTGCTCCGCCATGTCGCCGGACAGCGACTCGCCGCCACACAGCACCGTCAGTTGCGGGTCACCCATCCAGCCCGAGTCGATGAGCAGACGCCAGGTGGAGGGTGTGGCCTGCATCAGCGTGGGACGGGTTGCACGCATTCGTTCGATCAGTGCGCGCGGGTCGGCCGCCTCCTCTCGCGTGGCGAGTTCGACGCAAGCGCCGACGGTCAACGGGAGAAACAG
>DATJYZ010000203.1:0-8364 GCA_035499355.1 Burkholderiaceae bacterium
GCCCGAGCCACAGCGTCTGCACCGGGCGCAGTGCCATCGCCGGCGCGTGCGCGGCGTCGACCAGGCAGCGAAACGCGCACTGCCCCGAGAAGCGCGCGTTGTCGTGCGGTGCCACCGCAGCGCGCAGCACCGAGTGGATGCCGTCGGCGCCTACCACGGCGTCGAGCTCGATCTCGACCTCGGCGGCGCCGCGGCGCGCGAAGCGCAACTGCACGCGATCGTCACGCGCGGTGGCCGCCGTGCAGCGATGGTCCAGGCGCACCTGCGACGCGGGCAGCGCGCGCTGCAGCAATTGCAGCAGGTCGGCGCGGTGGGCCACGTAGCAGTCGGTGCCGTAGCGCTCGCGGCACACCGCGCCCATCGGCTGCGTGAACAGCACGCGGCCGTCCTGCCAGCGGCGAAACTCCCACGCCGACTCCAGCCGCACCGCCACGTGCTCGAGCGCGGGCCCGAGCCCCAACCGCATCAGCGGGCGCACCATGTTCGGCGGCACCACCAGGCCGGCGCCGACCTCGCGCAGCATGCCGGCCTGCTCGTAGACGGTGGCGTCGACGCCGGCGCGGCGCAGGAACAGCGCCGCCGCGAGGCCGCCGATGCCGCCCCCGACGATGGCGATGCGCGGCGCTCCGTCGTCAATCACAGGGGGTCGTTCACGGGCGATCGCTCACCAAGCGCTGGGGCGTGTCGTCGAACGCCGCCGACACCGCGGGCACGATGTGCTCGGGGCCCGGCACCGCCTCGAACCCCGAGCGCCGCATCAGCGACACCGGCTGCTGGCCGACGTTGGCCAGCATCAGCCCGACCTCGCGCGCTTGCAGCGTGCGAAACAGCTGCTGCAGCGCCTCCAGGCCCGAGGCGATCGCGAAGGCCATTGCCAGTGGCAGCGCGACGATGCCCACCGTGACGTCGGCGCCGATGTCGCGCCGCAGGCGCATGCGGTCGTAGGACCTGAGGCTGTCGAGCAGGCGCGGCCGGAACGGATGCAGGTCGATCATGCGGCGGGGGTGCGCGCGACGATGTCGTCCGTCCGGATCCCCGGGCCGTGTCGCTGTCGCACTGCCGCCAGGATGCCACGCAGGATCTCCAGCGGCGGCGGCGGGCAGCCCGGCACCGTCACATCGACCGGGATGACGTTGGCCACGCGCCCGCAGCTCGCATAGCTCTCGCCGAAGATGCCGCCTGAGCAGCCGCAGTCGCCCACCGCCACCACCAGCTTGGGCGCCGGCGTGGCGTCGAAGGTGCGGCGCAAGGCCAGCGCCATGTTGCGCGACACCGGGCCGGTGACCAGCAGCAGGTCCGCATGGCGCGGGCTGGCGACGAACTTGATGGAGCGCCCTTCGATGTTGTAGTAGGGGTTGTTGAGGGCGTGGATCTCGAGCTCGCAGCCGTTGCACGAGCCCGCATCGACCTGGCGGATCGCCAGCGCCTGCCCGAGGATCGCCAGGATCTGGTCGTGGATCGCCGTCGCCTGCACGTCGACGCCGTCGGCCGCGGGCGCCGCCTCGGTGCGAATGCCCGCGCGCACGATCTGTCGCAACAGCTTCAACATCTACAGGTCCTGCCCCGAATAGCTGAGGTTGAACGACTTGTTGATCAGCGGGAAGTCCGGAACGATGTTGCCGATCACCGCGTGTTCGAGCAGCGGCCAGTTCTGCCACGACGGGTCGTGGCAATGGCAGCGCGCGATCGCGCCGTCGCGCAGCTGCAGCGCGACGAACACCTCGCCGCGCCAGCCCTCGACCCAGCCCGCGCCGCGGCCGCTGCTGCTGGGCGCCGGCAGCTCGGCGCGGATCGCGCCGGCCGGCAACGTGGCCAGCAGCTCGCGAATCAATCGCACCGACTCGCGCACCTCGTCGAAGCGCACCGCCACGCGCGCCGCGACATCGCCGTTGACCGATGTCGCCATCGTCACCGCGCAGCGATCGTACGGCGGCCACGGATGGTCGTGCCGCAGGTCGTGCGGCTGGCCGCTGGCGCGC
Organism: Burkholderiaceae bacterium; assembly: GCA_035499355.1. Classification (GTDB taxonomy): domain Bacteria; phylum Pseudomonadota; class Gammaproteobacteria; order Burkholderiales; family Burkholderiaceae_C; genus JAEUPI01. Next base: position 1,980 of record DATJYZ010000203.1, read on the forward strand.
CCCGCCAGCCCGGTGAGGCCGAGGCTGCGCGCCAGCTCCGGCGTCACGCGGCCGGTGCCGATGAAGCGGTCCTGCAGCCCCGCGTGCTCGTCGTAGATCGCTCGCAGCGTCGCCAGCTCCACCTCCTGCGCATCGCATTGCGCGCGCAGGCGCACGATCGCCGCGGCGTCGACGTCGTGCGCGACGCCGCCCGGCACCACCGCGTCCATCATCAGCCGGTGCCCGAACGCGGCCAGCGACTCGCGCTGCCAGTTCTCGCGCAGGCGCGAGAACTGCGCCAACCCGAAGGCGAGTGCGGCATCGTTGCCGAGCGCGCCCAGGTCGCCGAGGTGGTTGGCGACGCGCTCGCGCTCGAGCATCAGCGCGCGCAGCCACGCCGCACGCGACGGCACGTCGCAGCCGAGCGCCGACTCCAGTGCCATGCAGTACGCCCAAGCGAAGGCCACCGTCGAGTCGCCGGATACGCGGCCAGCGAGGCGGTGGGCATCGAGCGGCGCCAGCTCTGTGAAGCGGCGTTCGATGCCCTTGTGCACATAGCCGAGGCGTTCTTCCAGGCGCAGCACCTTCTCGCCGACGATCGAGAAACGAAAGTGCCCCGGCTCGATGATGCCCGCGTGCACCGGCCCGACCGGGATCTCGTGCACGCCGTCGCCCTCGACGCGAACGAACGCGTAGTCGCCTGCTTCGTCGCCGGGCTCGCGATCGCCACGCGCCTCGGCCTGACGCAGCGGCAACGATTCGGTCCACACGCCGTGGTCGAGCCAGGGCCTTTGGTCGACTGCGCCTTGCGCGCGCAGGCCGCACAGATCGGCGGTGGCGCGCTGCATGCGCGCCGCGCATGGGAAGATCGACGACAGGTCGGGATAGATCGCCTGCTCGCCGAGTGCCAGCTCGGCCCACAGCAGACCCAGCGTGGTCGAGAACGCAGCGTGCACTGCGAGTCCGGCACCGGGTTCACGACCGCCATCGCTCCCCCACAGCGAAACCAGGCGGCCCCCAGCCGAAGACGCCGCGCTGGCCAGCGCGCGCCACGTCGGCTCGTCGACCATGGCGTGCCAGATCGGCAGCGGTGCGCTCAAGCGCTGCGCATCGAGTTCGAGACTACCGACATGCATCGTCAACCACCGATCATGCTGGCCGCCTGACGGAACCAACCATCCAGGTAGCGCGGCACGTACAGGCCGAGCATCAGGCTCAGGCCCAGGTGCACGAACACCGGTATCAGCGCCGGCGGGTGCGCCAGCCGCTTCAGCGTGGTGTCGCCGAACACCATCGGCTGCACGCGGCCGAACACCGAGGCGAACGCCACGCCGAGGGCCAGCAGCAGGAACGGCGTGGCCCACGGCTGCTGGCGCATCGCGGTGGTGATGATCAGGAACTCGCTGGCGAACACGCCGAACGGCGGCATGCCGAGAATCGCCAGCGAGCCGATCATCAGCCCCCAGCCGATCTGCGGACTGACCCGGACCAGGCCGCGGATGTCGTCCATCACCTGCGTGCCGGCCTTCTGCGACGCATGCCCGACGGCAAAGAAGATCGCCGACTTGGTCAGCGAATGCACGGTCATGTGCAGCAGGCCGGCGAAGTTGGCGACGCTGCCGCCGAGCCCGAACGCGAACGTCATCAAGCCCATGTGCTCGATCGACGAGTAGGCGAACATGCGCTTGATGTCGCGCTGTCGCATCAGGAAGAACGCCGCTGCCACCACCGACAGCAGACCGAAGCCGATCATCATCTGGCCGGCCAGCGGGCTGCCCAGCGCGCCGTCGGTCAGCACCTTGCAGCGCAGGACGGCATAGAGCGCCACGTTGAGCAGCAGCCCCGACAGCACCGCCGACACCGGCGTCGGGCCTTCGGCGTGCGCGTCGGGCAGCCAGTTGTGCAGCGGCACCAGGCCGACCTTGGTGCCGTAGCCGATGAACAGGAACGCGAACGCCAGCGTGATGATGCGCGGGTCGAGGTGGGCCTTCACCGCGTCGAGGTTGGTCCACAGCAGCGCGCCGCCTTCGGAGCCGACCACCTTCTCGGCCGCCATGTAGAGCATCACGGTGCCGAACAGCGCCTGCGCGATGCCGACCCCGCACAGGATGAAGTACTTCCACGCCGCCTCGAGGCTGGCCGCCGTGCGGTAGACGCTGACCAGCAGCACGGTGGTCAGCGTGGCCGCTTCCATCGCCACCCACAGGATGCCCATGTTGTTGGTCATCAGCGCCAGCAGCATCGTGAAGCTGAACAGCTGGTACATGCTGTGGTAGAGCCGCAGGCGCGGCGGCGTCATCTTGCCGTGGTCGCGCTCGACGCGCATGTACGGCCGCGAGAACAGCGCGGTGGTCATGCCGACAAACGAGGTCAGTGCGACAAGGAACACGTTGAGCGGGTCGATGAAGAACTCGCGCTCCCAGGCGAACAGCGGCCCGTCGGCGATCACCTGCGCGGTCAGCACGCAGGCGGCGAGGAAGGTGCCGGTGCTGAACGCGACGTTGATCTCCATCGCGCGGTCGCGGTGCCCGAACAGCGCGAGCGTGATGCCACCGGCGAGCGGGATCGCGAGCACGACGTACAGCGTGCTCACGTCAGTCTTCCTTCAAGCGCTCGAGGTGCCTGATGTCCAGGCTGTCGAACTGCTCGCGGATCTGGAACATGAAGACGCCGAGGATCAGCACGCCGATCAGCACGTCGAGCGCGATGCCGAGCTCCACCACCATCGGCATGCCGTAGGTTGCCGAGGTGGCGGCGAAGAACAGGCCGTTCTCCATCGACAGGAAGCCGACCACCTGCGGGATCGCCTTGGCGCGGGTGATCATCATCATGAACGACAGCAGCACGCAGGCCAGCGCGATGCCCAGCGTGCCGCGCGCGATGGTCGACGAGAAGCGCGCGATCGGCAGCCCGAGGTTGAACGCGAAGATCACCAGCAGGATGCCGATCAGCATGGTGGTCGGGATGTTGAGCAGCGGCTCGGTGTCCCAGCGCACCTCGAGGCGGTCGATCACCCGGTGCAGCATGTGCGGGATCAGGATCACCTTGAGCACCAGCGTCAGCGCAGCCGACACGAACAGGTGCGGCTGCGACGTCGCGTAGCCGACCACCGCGGTGGCCACGACCAGCACCGCGCCCTGCAGCGTGAACAGGTGCACCAGCGACAGCACGCGCCGCTGCGAGATCATCGCGAACGCCAGCATCAGCAGTACGGCGCCGAGCAGGTTGATGAACTGGCCGAGCAGCTGGGTCATCTAGCTACCCAACAGGATGTGCACCAGCAGCCCGATCACCGCCAGCAGGAACGCGGTGGCCAGGAACTCCGGCACGCGGAAGATGCGCATCTTGGCGCTCAGCGTCTCCAGCATGGCGAGCGCCGCGCCGCCGATCGCCAGCTTGAGCACCAGCGTCGGCAGCGCCAGCAGCATCTCCAGCGGCGCATGCGCCTCGGCGATGCCCCACGGGAAGAACAGCGCCAGCCCGGCGCACGAGTAGGCGAACAGCTTCAGGCTGGCCGCCCATTCGATCAGCGCCAGGTGCCGGCCCGAGTACTCGAGGATCAGCGCCTCGTGCACCATCGTCAGCTCCAGGTGCGTGGCCGGGTTGTCGACCGGCACGCGCGCGTTCTCGGCCAGCGAGACGATCGTGAACGCCACGCCGGCGAACGCCAGGCTGGGGTAGATCGCCAGCTCGCGATGCGCCAGCGTCTCGACGATGGTGGCCAGCGACGTCGAGGTCGAGATCAGCGACGCGCAGAACAGCACCATCAGCAGCGCCGGCTCGGCCAGGAAGCCGATCAGCATCTCGCGCCGCGCGCCGAGCGTGCCGAACGAGGTGCCGATGTCCATCGCCGCCAGCGAGATGAACACCCGCGCCAGCGCGAACAGGCCGACCAGCGCGATCGCGTCGGCCGCCAGCGTCAGCGGCAGGTCGGTCGACAGCGTCGGGATGATCGAGCAGGCCAGCGTCATGCAGCCGAACACGATGTACGGCGCCGCGCGGAACAGCGGCGACGCGTGCTCGGCGACCACCGACTCCTTGTTGAACAGCTTGTGCAGCAGGTAGTACGGCTGCAGCAGTGGCGGTGCCGACCTGTTCTGCAGCCAGGCGCGGCACTGGTTGACCCAGCCGGTCAGCAGCGGCGCCAGCGCGAGCGCGAGCACGATCTCGAGCAGCTGCGACAGCGCGCCGGTCCAGCCGAAGCTCATCGCGCTTCCCTCTGGGATGTACCGTGACGCTCGCTCATTGCCGCACCAGCAGCAGGATGGTGACCAGCGTGACGAAGCTGAACAGCAGGTACACCGCGATGCGCCCCTGCTGCAGCAGGCCCACCAGCCGCGCGGCGCGGAACACCGCGTCGACGATCGGCCAGTACAGCGCATTCCAGAAGTGGTCCTCGACCACGACCTTGTAGCGCGGCTGCGTGTCGAACGGCGACGGCAGCTCGCGCTGCATGTGGAAGAACGGCTCGAAGATCTGGCGGATCGGCTGTCCGAAGCCCTCGGCGGTGTCCTGCATGCGCGCGGTCTGCCACGGGAAGCCGCAGTCCCACGGTGGCGCGCGGCGGATGCGGCCGTGGTACAGCCGACGCACCAGCACGAAGGCGAGCGCGAAGCACGCGGCCACGCCGAGCAGGAAGAACACCGGCCCGTAGCTCGCGCGCTCGAGCGCGGTCGGCGCCAGCAGCCAGCCGTGCTGCGCCACCGTCGGCCCGAGGCCGTCACCGACCAGCTTGCGCGTGACCGGATCGACCAGCTGGATGAACTGGATCGGCAGCAGCCCGAGCAGCACGTTGCCCAGCAGCAGCCACGCCATGCCGCGGCGCTGCCAGGCGTTGGCGTCGTGCGCCTGCATCAGCCGCGGCTCGCGCGGCTGCCCGAGGAAGATGACGCCGAAGAACTTGACCATCGTGTAGCCGGCCAGCGCCGCCACCAGCGCGATCAACGCGGCGACCACCGGGATCAGCATGTTCAGGAACGGGTCGGGCAGCCCCGGCGTGAACAAGAAGCTCTGCAGCAGCAGCCATTCGGACACGAAGCCGCTGGTCGGCGGCAGCCCGGCGCTGGCCAGCACGCCGACCAGCGTGACCCACGCCACCCATGGCATCGCCCGCATCAGGCCGCCGAGCTTGCCCAGGCTGCGCTCGCCGGTGGCGTGCAGCACGGTGCCGGTGGAGAGGAACAGCAGGCTCTTGAACAGCGCGTGGCTCGCCACGTGCACCAGGCTCGCGGTCAGCGCCAGCGCCGCCAGCGGCTTCATGCCGTAGGCCGAGAACAGCACCGCCAGCCCGATGCCGGCGGCGAGCAGGCCGATGTTCTCGATCGACGAATAGGCGAGCAACCGCTTCATGTCGCTTTGCACGGCGGCGAACACGACGCCGAACAGCCCGCTCGCCAGCCCGATCGCCAGCAGCACGACGCCCCACCACCACAACTGCACGCTGAGCAGATCGAACAGCACGCGCAGCAGGCCGTAGATCGCCGTCTTCAGCATCACGGCGCTCATCAGCGCCGACACCGGCGACGGCGCTGCCGGGTGCGCCTCGGGCAGCCACACGTGCAGCGGCAGCAGGCCGGCCTTGGCGCCGAAGCCGAACAGCGCGAGCACGAACGCCACCGAGGCCCAGAACGGCGACAGCGATTGCGCGCGCATGTTGGCGAAGCTGTAGTCGCCGGTGTTGGCCTGCAGCACGCCGAAGCACATGAGGATGCCGATCGCGCCGACGTGCGCCACCAGCAGGTAGACGTAGCCGGCGCGCCGGATCTCGGCGACGCGGTGGTTCGACGTCACCAGGAAGAACGACGACAGCGCCATCGTCTCCCACAGCACCATGAACGCGTAGGCGTCGTCGGCCAGCACGACGCCGGCCATGCTGGCCAGGAACACGTGGTACTGCAGGCACATCAGCCCCGGCGGCGTGCCCTCGCCCTGCCGGAAGTAGCCGGCGGCGAAAGTCGAGACGCCGGCCACCGTGGCGCCGATCACCATCAGGAAGAACGCCGACAGCGCGTCGAGCCGCAGGTGGAAGGGCAGCGTCGGCAGGCCGATCGCCAGCACCGCCACCTGTGCCGGCACGAACAGCGCGGCCAGCGCGAGCGCGAACAGGCCGAGGCCGACCGCGCCACCGAGCGGGAACAGCACGTGCGACACCAGCGCGAAGCGGCGCAGCGCCCAGACACCCGCTACGCCGATCGCCAGCCAGATGCCAATCAGCACCATGGCCCAGTCGAGCAGCAGCCACTGCGTGGGGTCGGTCTGCATCACGAGGCGCGCATCCGGGGGCGGATCGCTTGGTCAGCCCTTCGTGCGCTGGCTGCCGCGCGCGCCTGGCGCGCCCTTCTTGGGCGCTGCGGCCTGCGGCTGGCGGCGCGCCGGGGGGGCCGCCGCGCCGCTGGGCAAGTAGGTG
>DATJYZ010000204.1:0-3610 GCA_035499355.1 Burkholderiaceae bacterium
GCGGCGAGTTGAGCGGCACCTCGATGACGCGGATGCCGCCGTCGACCAGCGCGTGCGCCACCTCGATCGCCTCGTCGGGGCGCACGCCGCGCAGGATCGCGATCACACCTTCGACTGCCGCTGCACTCATGGACGTCATCCTTTCGCCAGCAGGCCGGCGGCCACCGCCACGCACCACTGGCCGCGCGTGGTGGCGTCGCTGGCGGCGCGCTGCACCGCCACGCCGGCGAGGCCGAGCGCGCGCGCGTAGCGATCGCACAGCGCGTCGTCGCCGATCAGCGTGACCACGCTCGTCGCCGCGTCGCCCGTGCGCGCGCTCGCGACCTCGGCGCCGATCAGCAGGCCCGACAGGAAGTCGGGCAGCTCGCCGGCCGCGCGCTGCCCCATCAGCCCCGACGTGCGCACCGCGAACAACGCGTGCAGCAGGTGCGCATGCTGCGCCAGCCCGAGGCGCACGCCATCGTCGAACGCCGCGGCCGCGAACGCCGCGCCGAAGGTCATCAGGCGGCCGAGGATCGAGTGCTGCGTCAGCAGCGCGTACACCTCGCCGGTCATGTGCGTCTGGAAACCCGTCACGCGGTCGCCCTCGCCGAGCCATGCCCACTTGCTGTGCGTGCCGGGCAGCACGCAGCAAGTGCCGGCGCGCAGGGCCGCGCCCCATAGCTGCGTCTCCTCGCCACGCATCACGTCGGCCTGGCCATCGGCACCGACGCAGCGCAGACCCGGCACGATGTGCAGCACGTGGCCGTCGCCGAACGGCACCGGCACCAGGCGCGCGGCGGCATCGCTCAACGCGGCCGGACACTCGAGGTACGGCGCTTCGACCCAGCCCTGGCGGCTGCCGACCATGCCGCTGGCGATGCAGGCGACGCGTGGACTCGTGCGCAGCCAGTCGCCGCACAGCGCGAGCAGCGCGTCGGCGAACCGACGCTCGGGCACGGCCATCACGCCCGACGAGGCACTGCGGGTCTCGAGCCCGTTGCCGTCGCCATCGAGCAGGCTCGCGCGCAGGTTCGAGGTGCCCCAGTCGAGGGCGATCAGGCTGGGGCGGGTCACGGTGGCGGCCATGGTAGCGCCGCCGCCGTCTGCCCGGGCACTGCCCGGCGCTGCCGTCACCGCGGGGTGATCGCGCCGCGGAGAACGCGTGACGCGCTTTAGCGCGCGCTCGGCGGGAAGCCCATCTTGCGCGCGCGCTCGTCCCACACCGACAGCGAGCGCTGCGGCAGCGCGCGCATCCAACCACCGGTGGCCGGGGCAGTGGCCCGCGGCGCCACGGCGGGCGGCGTCGTGGGGGCGATCTCGGCTCGGGTGATGGTCGTGCGGTTCATCGGGCACCTCGTGACCGCTCAGTTGCCGACGGCGCCACGCCGGTTCACGTCGCACGCCGCCCCGGGGCAGGGTCACTCCGGCTCGGTGCCGATCACTCCGGCTCGGTGCCGGGTTGTCAGTTGGCCCAGCGTCGCACCGCCATCCAGGGCGCGCGTCGCGTTCACGGGCCGCTGAGCATGCGCTGCAGCTTCCGCTCGGCCACGCGGTCCACGACCACGCGCTCGACGCCCGACGCCGCGGCCAGCTCGGCGTCGGCGCGGCGCACGCACGCGTTGCGCACATTCCTGCGGCGCGCCTCGTCCCAGGTCTTCTGTCGTTCGCGGGCCGCTTCGAGGCGCGCCCTCGCCTCGTGCTCGTCGTGCAGGCCATCGAGGTACGTGCGACCGATCAGCGCCGCGCCGCGCCGCAGCTCGGTGCGCAGCACCGGCTCGCGCGTCGCGTCGCCGGCTTTCACCTGGCGCGCGAGCTCGTCCGCACTGGCCTCCATCACCGCGATGCAGTTGGCGGTGTCGTCGTAGGCCGCGTCGGCCTCGGGGGCCGCACGCACCGCCTGCCACGAAGCGGCCGCCACGAGCAACACCCCCAAAAGAGCGATGCGGTGTGGGCGCCGGAACATGAGCGCTGCGCGATTCGGTGAAGGCTCGTTCATCGGCATGCGGACAGCAACGTGGCAACCCGCCGGCGCGCCGACACGGCCACGCGCATCGAGCGTGCCTCGCTTCACATCCGGGCCGCGCGCCACCCTCATCAGCGCGCCTTCCACCCCAGCACGTGCAGATGCAGGTTCTGCACGTACAGGCGATCGGCCGTCTCGGTGAGGCCGGTGGTCTCGGGGTAGGCCCCCGACGGGTCCTGCAGGTCGGCGACGATCTTGCCGTCTTCGGTGAACGCCATCACGTGGCCGTAGCGCTTGGGCAAGGGCCACAGCGCCCGCGGCAGGCGCAGGGTCAGCTCGCGCAGGAACGGCTTGCCGGCCATCGCGTCGACGTCGGGGCTGCGCGGGCCGGAGAGGCCGAGCCAGATGCGCCCTTCCTGGCCGCGCATCAGGTTGTCCGGATAGCCCGGCAGGTTCTCGAACACGATGCTCGCCTGCGGCGATGCACCCTTGCCGATGTCGAGATCGTTGGCCGCGACCGCGAGCTTCCACACGCGGTACTTGCCGGTCTCGGCGACGAACAGCGTCTGCTCGTCGCCGCCGAGCGCCACGCCGTTGGCGAAGCTGAAGCCCCTGGCAACGATGCGCGTGGCGTTGCTGGCAGGGTCGTACTCGAGGATGCGGCCGGTGCAGGCCTGCTCGATGATGTCGAGCACCGCGGCCTCGAAGGTGCCGCCCCACTGCGCCGGCCCGAAGCGCGCGGACGCGTCGCTGAAGTAGATCTTGCCGCTCTTGGCCACCACCACCGCATCGGCATAGCGGATCGGATCGCCACCCACGTTGTCGGCGAGCACCGACACCTTGCGGTCGGCATCGATCGCGAGCAGGCCTTTCACGGCGTCGGCCGCGATCATGCGGCCGGCGGCGTCGAAGTCGAACCCCAGCACGCGGCCGCCGGTGTTGACGAACACCTCCTGCGCCGAGCCGTCGGGGTTCATGCGCACGATGTTGCCGCTGGCCATGGCCGCGTACAGCTTGCCGTCGCGCGCCAGCACCACGTGCTCGGGCCCGGCTTCGGCGCCGAGCTGGATCAGCGTCAGACCCGCGAGCTTGTCGTTGGCCGCATGCGCGCCGGTGTAGCCCGGCGCGGCGGGCGCATCCCACGCGACGGCGCGAATGGGCACCGGCCAGAGGCTGAGGTAGGCCGCGAGCAAGACCACGACGACCACCAGAGCCCAGACGATTCGCTTGACCACCGTGATGCCTCCTCGGGTCGTTACGGTCTCGTCGTCGCTCGCGCCGATGCCGAAGCGCTACCGCCGCAGCGCCACCTCGAACCCGCGCTTCACGCCCGGGCGCGCCATCATCTGCCGGTACCAGCGCTGCACGTGCGGAAAATCGCCCAGGTCCACCTTGTGCCGCGGATGGCGCCAGGCCCAGCCGACGATCGCGAAGTCGGCGATCGTGATCTCACTGCCGGCGAAGAACGCGTTGCCAGCCAGGCGCCGATCCATCACCGCGTAGAGGCGCCGCGTCTCCTTCATGAAGCGCTCGAGCCCGTAGCGGCGATCGATCTCGTTCTCCAGCGCGATGAAGTGATGCACCTGCCCCGGGATCGGGCCGAAGCTGCCCATCTGGAACATCAGCCACTCCATCGTGGCCACGTGCGCGGCAGGCTCGCGGGGC
>DATJYZ010000205.1:0-8140 GCA_035499355.1 Burkholderiaceae bacterium
TGTCGTGCTGGCCTCGTTGCTGTCGTACGCGATGGAGCTTGGGCAGAACCTGCTGCCGCAGCGGGTGCCATCGGTGCTCGATTGGCTGCTCAACAGCGCGGGCGCCGCACTCGGCGCGCTGGTCGGCCTGGGCCTCGCGCGCACCCAGACGCTCGCCTGGGTGCAACGGACCGGTGAGCGGTGGTTTGCGCAGCGCAGCCGCAGCGGACTGACGCTGCTCGCGCTGTGGCCAATCGCGTTGCTGTTTCCGACGCCGGTCGCGCTGGGGCTCGGTCAAGTCTGGGAGCGGGTGCGAGACGCGGCGTCCGACGCGCTCGATGGCGCCAGCGCGGCCGGGCCGCTGGCGCGCTGGCTCGAAGCCGGGCCGCCGCCGAGCGCGCGCCTGTCGCCCGCGGTCGAGTTGCTGGCGGTTGCGCTGGGCCTGCTGGGGCCGTCCCTGATGACCTACAGCATGGCGTGGCCGGGCCTGCGCCGCTTGTGGCTCGCGCTGGGCGCCGCAGCGCTCGGTTTCGGCGTCACGACGCTGTCGACAGCTTTGAACTTCGGCCCGCAGCATGCGTTGGCCTGGTGCACCGCCGCCAGCCTCGGTGGCCTGGGACTCGGCCTTGCGCTTGCGGTGTTGTTGCTGGGCTGCGGCCGACGCACCGCCGCGGCGATCGGTTTGGTGGTGGTGACTGCCGGCGTCGGCCTGGTGGCACAGGCGCCGGCCGATCCGTACTTCGCGGCCAGTCTGCACGGCTGGGAGCAGGGCCGCTTCATCCGCTTCCACGGGCTGGCGCAGTGGATCGGCTGGTGCTGGCCGTACGTGGCCACGCTATGGCTGCTGCGTCAGAGCGCGGGGCGCGAGTGAACTTCGGCGCTGCATGCGCATCCCTACAATGCGCGCTCGGCCCGTTGTGTGCGGCGCGATCGGTTCATGAGCTACTACCAACACCACATCTTCTTTTGTCTCAACGAGCGCAGCAATGGCGAAGCTTGCTGCGCACAGCACCAGCCGCAGGCGGCCCTCGACCACTGCAAGGCGCGCGTCAAATCGCTCGGCCTGGCCGGGCCCGGCGGCGTGCGCGTCAACAAGGCGGGTTGCCTGGATCGCTGCGCCGGTGGCCCGGTGGCGGTGGTGTATCCCGAGGCCGTCTGGTACACCTATGTCGACCAGCGTGACATCGACGAGATCGTCGAGTCGCACCTGAAAGACGGCCAGGTGGTCGAACGCCTGTTGCTGCCACCATCGGTCGGACGCTGATGGCCCCGCCGAGTTCACGCGCGGACGTTGCGGGTCCGGCTGGCCGCATCGAAGTCGCGATTGACGCGCCCGAGGGCAGCGCGAAGGGCGTCGCGGTGTTGTGCCATCCGCACCCGCTGCATGGCGGCACGATGGACAACAAGGTGATTCAGACCCTCGCGCGTGCCTTCGTGCAGCTCGGTTGGCGTGCGGTGCGATTCAACTTCCGTGGCGTCGGCGCCTCGCAGGGTCAATGGGACCACGGCGTCGGCGAAATCGACGATGCGCTCGCGGTCGTGTCGGCGCTGCGCGATTCGTCGTTGCCGCTGGCCTTGGGGGGCTTCTCGTTCGGTGGCTATGTCGCGGCCCAGACGGCCCAGCGGCTGGCCGCCGCAAGCACTCCGGCGCAGCGGGTCGTGCTGGTCGGTCCCGCGACCTCGACCTTTCCGGTGCCGGCGGTGGCGGCCGATTCGCTGGTCATTCACGGCGAGGCCGACGACGTGGTGCCGCTGCACGCCACCCTCGACTGGGCACGGCCGCAGGGCCTGCCGGTGGTGGTGCTGCCGGGAGTCGGTCACTATTTCCATGGCCAGCTGACGCGTTTGCGTGAACTGGTGTTGCGCGGTTTCGGCCGCTGAACGCGGCTGCCCGGGGGCAGCGCGCTTGAAAGGGCCTCGATGTCGTCGTTGAAGCGAGTTCGCTGGAGCGCTGGGTTGTTCGCGCTGATGGTCAGCTGGGCACAGGCGCAGCCGCTGCAGCCGCCGGAGGTGGCCGCGCGCAACTACCTGTTGATCGACCTCAACGCCGACCAGGTGCTGGCCGAGCGCGAGGCCGACGCGCGGGTCGACCCGGCGTCGCTGACCAAGTTGATGACGGCCTACCTGGTGCTCAATGCGATCAACGACAAGAAGATCTCCCTCGAACAGACCCTGCCGGTCTCGACGCGTGCGTGGGCCGAGCGCAAGGGCGGCGGCTCGCTGATGTTCATCGACCCGAAGATGACGCCGAAGGTCGACGAGCTGCTGCGGGGCATGATCGCGGTCTCGGGCAACGACGCCGCGGTGGCCCTGGCCGAGGGCGTGGCTGGAAGCGTCGATGCGTTCGTGGCGATGATGAATCGCCAGGCCCAGGCCTGGGGGCTCAAGAACACGCAATTCAAGAACGTGACGGGGCTCGACGAGGCCGGGCACTACAGCAGCGCACGTGACATCGCCACCATGGCCATGCACGTGATCCGGGAGCACCCGAACGCCTACGCCAGCTACTACTCGATCCGCCAGTACACGTTCAACCACATCAAGCAGGACAACCGCAACCTGCTGCTGGGACGCGACCCCACCGTCGACGGCATGAAGACCGGCTACACCGACGCGGCGGGCTACTGCCTGGTGGCCAGCGCGCAACGCGAATTTCCCAATGGCAAGCGCCGGCTGCTGTCGGTGGTGTTGGGGACGGCGTCGCGTGAGGCGCGGGCCAGCGAGAGTCAGAAGCTGCTGAACTGGGGCTATACCGCGTGGGACGCGGTGCGCTTGTTCGAGGGGGACAAGCCCGCGCTGAAGGTGCCGGTGTGGAAAGGCAAGCAGAGCGAGGCGTCGCTCGGCGCCGCCAAGGCGGTGTTCGTGGCGGTCCCGCACGGCGAGGGTGACAAGCTGAAGACCGTGGTCGAGCGCACCGACCCGCTGGTGGCGCCGCTGGCGCAAGGTCAGCGCGTCGGCACGTTGAAGGTCACCACCGCCGCGGGCGTCGCCGTGACCGGCGTGCCGCTGGTGGTGCAGGAGGCGGTGCCCGAGGCCGGAATCTTCGGCCGCGCCTGGGATTCCTTGCGGCTGTGGATCAAGTAGGCGAAGAGCGTATCCGCTAAGCTCACGGTCCCTCGATGCTGCCGCTCTGACGCGAGGCGCCCATGACGTCCCTGCCCGACACGCCGTGCCTGCTCAACGGGCAACTGCAACCGCTGAACCAGGCCAAGGTTTCCGTGCTCGACCGCGGATTCATCTTCGGCGACGGCGTGTACGAGGTGATCCCGGTATACGGGAGGCGGCTGTTTCGCTTCGACGAGCACATGGCGCGACTGGCGCGCAGCCTCGACAAGCTGCGCATCGCCAACCCCTACCGCCGCGACGAGTGGCTGCGGCAGGCACGCATCTTGATCGCAGCGCTGCCCGCGGAAGACCAGGCGATCTACCTGCAGGTGACGCGTGGCGTGGCAATGCGCGACCACGTGATGCCCGAGGGCATCACGCCCACGGTGTTCATGATGACCAACCCGATGAAACCGGCCACCGCCGAGCAGCGCCACCTGGGCGTGGCCTGTGTGACGGCGCGCGATTTTCGCTGGGAGCGCGGCGACATCAAGAGCGTCTCGCTGCTGGGCAACGTGCTGGCGCGGCAGATCTCGGCCGATCGCGGGGCCGTGGAGACCATCCTGTTTCGCGACGGCTGGCTCACCGAGGGCTCCGGCAGCAACGTCTGGGTGGTTCACGAGGGTGCCGTGCTCGGGCCGCCGCGCAGCGAGCATGTGCTCGAAGGCATCCGCTACGAACTGCTGCACGAGCTGTGCGAGGAAGAAGGCATCGGCTACAACCTGCGCCCGATTTCGGAAGACGACGTGCGCAGCGCCGACGAGCTCATCATCAGCTCGGCGAGCAAGGAGGTGCTGCCCGTCACCAAGCTCGACGAGCACCTGGTTGGCCACGGTGCCCTGCGCGGCAAGCCAGGCCCGATCTATGCGCGCCTGTACGAGGCCTACCAGCGCGCCAAGCAGACGCAATCGATCTGAGCTCGAGGGCCGAATGGCAGAGCAACCCGACCCTCAGCGGTCGCTGATCGAGTATCCGAGCGAGTTCCCGATCAAGGTGATGGGCGCGCACGCCGACGGCTTCGTCGAGGCGATGGTCGAAGTCGCGCGCGGCTTCGATCCGGGCTTCGACGCCGCACGTGTCGAACTGCGGCCCAGCAGCGCGGGCAACTACCTGGGCATCACGCTGATCGTCACGGCGACCAGCCGCGAACAGCTCGACGGGCTGTATCGCGCGCTGACAGCCCATCCGATGGTCAAGGTCGTGCTGTAGGTTCATCGCGCCCATGGCGGGCACCAGAGCGGCCGCGCATGGAAAATGGCGATGCCCGCCAAGCGGGCTTCGCCCATGCAGATCAAGTTCCTCGGCCGTCGCGAGCACGGCGATGTCGAAGCCGCGATGCGATCGTTCACCGCCGCGCGCACGGCGGCCACTCCCGACGAGCTATGGCTGTGCGAGCACCACCCGGTGTTCACGCTCGGCGTCGCCGGGCGCGGTGAACACGTCCTCGACGCCGCCGGCATCGCGGTCGTGCGCACCGGCCGCGGTGGCCAGGTGACGTATCACGGGCCGGGGCAGGTGGTGGCCTACCCGCTGGTGGATCTGCGGCGCCTGCGCATCTACGTCAAAGAGTACGTCTATCGCCTCGAGCGGGCCGCGCTCGACGTGCTGGCCAGCTACGACCTGACCGGTCATCGCATCGCGGGAGCGCCTGGTGTCTTCGTTCGTCTCGACGAACCCTCGGGGCATCGAAGGCTCGAGGGTGCCGGTGGCGATCGCTTCGCGGGAATGGGCAAGGTGGCCGCGCTGGGGATCAAGGTCAGCAACCATTGCACTTACCATGGCCTGGCTCTCAACGTCGCGATGGATCTGCGGCCCTTCTCGCGCATCCACCCATGCGGGTATGCCGGGCTCGCGACGGTTGATCTCGCTACACTCGGTGTGCACGCCGGTTGGGATGACGTGGCGCAGCGCCTCGGCGCACGACTGTCCATCCTGCTGGCCGCCTGAGAGAACCGCATGTCCAGCACCACCGACGGCGCCCCGGCCGGCTACGAGCCGGCAACCAAGCAGAAGGCGCAAGCCAAGACCGCGCGCATCCCGATCAAGGTGGTGGCGGCTCCAACCTTGCCGAAGCCACCCTGGATCCGTGTGAAAGCGGGCTCTGCGGGGTCGCGTTTCTACGAGATCAAGCAGATCCTGCGTGAGCACCGCCTGCACACGGTGTGTGAAGAGGCCTCGTGCCCGAACATCGGCGAGTGCTTCGGGCACGGCACCGCCACCTTCATGATCATGGGCGACAAGTGCACGCGGCGCTGCCCGTTCTGCGATGTCGGGCATGGGCGGCCCGATCCGCTCGATGCCGACGAACCCGTCAACCTGGCCGTGACGATCGCCGCGCTGAAGCTGAAATACGTGGTCATCACGAGCGTCGACCGTGATGACCTGCGCGACGGCGGGGCCTCGCATTTCGTGGCTTGTATTCGCGAGGTGCGTGCCCGCTCGCCGGACACCCGCATCGAGATCCTCACGCCGGACTTCCGGGGTCGCATGGACCGCGCGCTCGAGATCCTCGCGCAGGCGCCGCCCGACGTGATGAATCACAACCTCGAGACCGTGCCGCGCCTCTACAAGCAGGCGCGGCCTGGATCGGACTACGCCACGTCTCTGCAGCTGCTGCAGCGCTTCAAGCAGCTGTTTCCCCACGTGCCCACCAAGAGCGGCCTGATGGTCGGCCTCGGCGAGACCGACGACGAGATCGTCGAGGTGATGCGCGACATGCGCCACCACGGCGTCGACATGCTGACGATCGGGCAGTACCTCGCACCATCGACGCACCACCTGCCCGTGCTGCGCTATGTGCATCCCGATGCCTTCAAGGCGTTCGAGGCGCAGGCGAGCTCGCTCGGGTTCGCCCATGCCGCGGTCGGGGCCCTCGTGCGCTCGAGCTACCACGCCGACCAGCAGGCCGCTCGGGCGGGAGTGGCCGCCGCTGCCGCGGTCTGACCATTCGCGCGGGCAGGGCCATGGTCGATCGCCGCCGGTGGCTGTTGCTGTGTGGCGGCGCATTGCTCCTCGCGGAGCCGCGTCACGCAGACGCGGCCATCACGGAATCGGATGCGGCGGCGGCGATTCGCCAGGCGCTCGAACGCGGGGCGCTGTCGGCGGTGGCGATGCTGGGCAAGACCGACGGCTTTCTCGGCAATCCGAAGGTGCGAATTCCGCTGCCGGAGCACCTGGAGGAAGCCGCCAACTTGCTGCGCAAGTTCGGCCAGAGCAAACGGGTCGACGATCTGGTGACGAGCATGAACCGCGCCGCCGAGCAGGCCGTGCCCGAGGGCAAGACGTTGCTGGTGCAGACGGCCAAGGCCGTGACGCTCGACGATGCGCTGCGCATCGTGCGGGGTAGTGACACCTCGGTGACCGACTACTTCGCCGTGAAGACGCGTCAACCATTGGGCGAGAAGTTCCTGCCGATCGTCAGGCGGGCCACCGAGAAAGTGGCGCTGGCCGACAAGTACAACGCGGTCGCCGGGCAGGCCAGCAAGTTTGGCCTCGTCAAGCCTGCGGACGCCGACCTGCAGCGCTACGTCACCGGCAAGACGCTCGACGGCCTGTACGCGATGATCGCCGAAGAGGAGCGCAAGATCCGCAGCGACCCAGTCGGCACCGGCAGCGCGATCCTGCGCAAGGTGTTCGGCGCCTGAGCGGCGCCGCTCGGCTCACAGCCCTCTGGCGAGCTCGAACATCAACGCAGACGGAAGGGAATTGGCGATCGCGTCGCTACCGACGCGGGCCATCGACATGCCGCCGAAGCTCGAGATCTCGAAGGCGTCACCCTGGTCGACGATTTCCACCCAGGCCAGCTCGGGGCACTGCAGCCTGATGTCGCCGCGCAGGGCGTCGAACGCGGCGTCGTAGACCATCGACTCGTAGACGATCGCGCGCGGCAAGCCTTGTTGGCAGAACTCGCGCGCGGCGCTCACGGAACCGACGCAATGGACCATCACGCCCAACGGCCCCAAGGTCTGCCGAATCTGGTTGAGCACTTCGCGGCGAACCGCAATCACCAGGATATGCATGCCCGCCAACGGTCGCGCGTCGTCACTCGCCGGGCTGTTCCATTCGACGGCGGTGACACCTTCGAGGTTGCCGTTGACGGTGTGCGGGAACTCCAGGGTCAATCTGGCCTCGCGCCCGCTGTCGGCTCGATCGAGCTGCAATGCCATCGTGCGGGCGAGCTGGGTCAGCAACTGCCACCACAAGCAGTCGAGCTTGTTGTGACCGCCGGCCTCGATGGCCGGCTGCGCGAGGTCGGGCGGGGTGTGGCCGAAACGGCAGACGACTTGGGCATGCGCGGGCCAAGCCTTCACATCGAGCGCGATGTCCACCGGAGTGCACGCGTGGCGCAGGCTCCACTCGAACATCGCATCGAGCAGTGCCGACAGCAACGTTGGATCGGCCACCACCTCGGCCGGCTTGAGCGCGTGCTTGACGGCCAATCCGCGCTCGTTCAGTTGATCTTGGCGCTGCAGCAGCAGGTCTTGCAGTGCCTGCGACAGATTCAGCGCCTCTGGCTGCTGTCGGATGCCACCATGCGCCAGCCGCGCGATCTGCTGGCCCAATATGCCGGCATGGCGTGCCTCCTCGATGCGCACGATCAACGCTTGCAGGCTGGGGCGGTCGATGCGGCCCGTGAGCTGCATCTGGCGAACGCTGTCCAGCGCCGGCGTGAGCGCATGAGCGACCTCGACCCCGACCTGGCTCGCCGTCCTCCAGGCAGGGACGGCTGGCGCGGGCGGTGAGAGACTGTCCGGCGTCGATCCGTCCACCGCGTGTGTCGAAGTCAGCTCGGACAGATCCATGCACGAATGGTCGCCACCTTCGTGTACGCGGTCGATCCCGCGGCCGCGGGTTCGAATCGTTACTACATGCATCCGCCGTGACTCGCGTCACGCGAATGCGGTGGTCGTGCGATCGAGATAATGATCTGCATGGGATCGGCGCGCAGCCTGCTCTTGAATGCCGCGCTGTTGTGTGCTTGCTCGCCAGCGCTCGAATGGCGCCAGATGACCCCTGCCGAACTGGGTGTCGAGGCCCTGTTCCCCTGCCGTCCGGC
>DATJYZ010000206.1:0-3037 GCA_035499355.1 Burkholderiaceae bacterium
CAAAACCACGGTTACCCCAGCTCGCCGCCGTATCGACCGTGCTGCTGGTGGGCCTGGCCGGCGCCGCGACGACAGTCGTGAGCGCCGAGCCGAAGACGGTGTGCACCGTCACCATCAACTCGGCCGACGAACGCGACACGTTCCAGCGCTTCCTGCCGCGTGACCGATACCGGTTCGTCGAGCTGGTGCAGCGCGGTCAGCCCGATTGGCTCGCTCAGGCGTGCCGCCGTGGCGTCACCTGCGACGCGCTGATCATCTCGGGCCACTTCGACGACGGCACCGAGTTCTACACCGACCGCTTCGACGATCATGAGGCGCTGACGGTGTACGAGATGCAGCATGCCGCGTGCAGCGCGTCGTGCAGCACCTTGTTCTCGCAGCTGAAGGAGGTGTACCTGTTCGGCTGCAACACGTTGAAATCCGAACCGCGCAACGTCGCCACTGGAGAGATCCTGCGCAGCCTCGTGCGCGCCGGTCACTCGGAGGCAGACGCCGAGCACGTGGCGACGCTGCTGAACGAACGCTACGGCGAGAGCAACCGCGAGCGGCTGCGCCAGATCTTCAAGGACGTGCCGGTGCTGTACGGCTTTTCGTCCAAAGCGCCGCGTGGCCACTACGCCGGTCCGCTGCTAGAGCGCTATTTCCAGACGGCTCCGGCCGGCGAAGTGGCCAGCGGCCGGCCGAGCCAGACGTTGTTGCGCCTGTTCGGCCCGACCTCGATGATCAGCGTCGCCGGCCTGAACGAGGCCGATCCGCAGGCGAGTTTCCGCCGCGACATGTGCACATTCGCCGATGACCGTCCCAGCGACGCCGAGAAGGTCGACTTCATGCACCAGGTGCTGCAGCGTGACATGGCCCACGTGCGCATGTTCCTAGCTTACCTGGAGCACTACGCATCATCGATAAGCGCCGCGCAGCGATTGCGTCCCGACGTCCAGGCGGCGCTTGCGAGGATCGAGGCCGACCAGCGCACACGCGAGCGCTACCTCGAGTTCGCGCGCGACGTCGACCAGGCGCCGGTGCAGGCCCGCATGATCGCACTGGCACGGACACTGGGCTGGCTGACGCCGGCACAGGAGCAGGACGAATTCGTGCGCATGATCGCCGATCGCATGGCGCGCAGCACGCTGGGCAAGTATGAGGTCGACCTCGTGTGCGCGACACCTCAGTTGCGCGATGCCCGTCTTGCGCAGCGGGTGCTGGCCAGCGGCGCCGTGCGCCCCGGCGAGGTGGCGCATTCGGCGGTGCTGGCGTGCCTTG
This sequence comes from Burkholderiaceae bacterium, assembly GCA_035499355.1. Classification (GTDB taxonomy): domain Bacteria; phylum Pseudomonadota; class Gammaproteobacteria; order Burkholderiales; family Burkholderiaceae_C; genus JAEUPI01. Next base: position 1,261 of record DATJYZ010000206.1, read on the forward strand.
GGAGTGAGCAGCACCATGAACGCATCGTGCGCGCGCTGACGGGCGAACGCGAGGAGGATGTCGAGATCGCGCAGGTCTACCTGCGCCACCGCCCGCTGGCCGATGTCGGCGAAGTGCGCGCTGTCACGGGCGGCATCGGCCGCATGACGACGCCAGGCGCCCAAGTGCGCGCGCTGCAGACGCTGGCCAAGCAGCACCTTGTCGATCCGCAGAGCCTGCGGGAGATCGTGCGGCTTTTCCCGCTGGCACGCTCGCTCGACGTGCAGCGTGCGATCGCCGACATCCTCATCCGGTCGGACTACAGGTCGATGGAACGGGCCGACCTGGCGCGCTCGTTGCAGCAATACCGCCTGAAATCGCCCGATGGCAAGGACGTCATCGACTTGCTGATCCGACTCCTGCAAACAGCGTGACGCCGCGCTGGGGGCGTCAACCCGGACGGTTCCGGGCTCATTCCACGCGGCTGCCGTAATCTGCAGGTGGCTCCTCCTCGGGCTGGCGCGCACGCAACTGAGCGCACGCGAGGCCGTTAGTCCACGCGGGCACCGCTCAGGACGCCTGCAGCCGATGGATCAGCGCGTCGATCAGCTCGTGGTGGCCTGAAGGCGCCGGCAGGCGCCTCTCCTGCAAGGTGCGCAGCAGTTCCGTGCTGGCGATCGCGCGGTGGTCGGAGCGGATCAAAATCCCCGCGATCGCGGATTGCACGGCCCAAGACGGTGTCTGCGCATACAGCTGCGTCAGGGCCTCGAGCACTTCGCGATCGGACACATAGTGCCGCGCCAGCGCCTCCAGTGCGCCGACCTGCGCAGCGCCAGGCGGCATGCCGGCGATGCCCTGCGCGAACCGCCGCAGCTCCAGAGGGTCGGTGATCGGCCTGTAGCGGACATACGCCTGTGCGATGCGCACCTGGGCCTCATTGGTGCTGAGCAGCGCCTGCAGCGTGCGCGCGCGGTCCTCCATGCTGCCCAGGCAGGCGCGTACGGCTGCGTGCGCCGCGTCGTCCGCCAGGCTGGCCGGCGCGATACGCCGGTTGATCGCACCGTCGAGCCGGCCGTCCTGATTCAGGGTGCAGGTGAAGTTCACCTCGGGAACGCCAAGCACCGTGCGCGCCTGCACCTCGCGCAGCATGGCGGACAGCTCGTCGTGCCGCTCGTCTTCGGACAGCCAGCCGACATCACGCGCCACGTTGAGCAGGCGCACCTGCGCCGACGGCTGATCGGCCTGGCGCGCGTAGTCGAGAAAGCGCTCACGCGCGTCGTGGTCACCCGCGATGTCCTTCAGCACCCCGGCCACTGCGGGCTCGCGACGAGTCGTCTCATCCAGGGTAGCGGTCAAGCGTTGAATGCGATCGAGCTGCAGGCGCGCCTCGCCGATGTGCTGTTGCAGCAGCTCGTGCACGAAGGAGAGCTTCGTGGCAGTGGTCAGGCGCTCGTCGGCGAACCGGCACATGTCGGCGCGCGACTGGATGTTGGGATCCGTGGCGGTGATGCCTTGTGTCACCGCCATACCGAACGGCGAGAAGTAGCCGAGCAAACGGCTGCTCGCACGGCCCTGCCCGACGTCGCGCGCTCCGTCGGCGTGAAAGAAGCGCTCCAGCGTGGCACCGCCGATCGGGCCCAATGGTGCCGTAGCCGAAAAACCGTAGATCACCGGCACGTCGTTGAAGATCTGGCGCATGCGGTCGCGACTGCTCTCGCCGTGTGCAGCCCTCAAAGCGTGCAGCTGGCGCTCGGCCTCCTGCGGAGAATGCCCTTCGCGAACGAGGCTGCGCACGATC
>DATJYZ010000207.1:0-9367 GCA_035499355.1 Burkholderiaceae bacterium
TTCATCGCGCAGGCGTACGGCATCGCGCTGTCGATCGGCACGCAGGTCACGATGCTGCTGATCCTGATGCTCACCTCCAAGGGCATGGCCGGCGTGCCGCGCGCGTCGCTGGTGGTGATCGCGGCGACGCTGAACCAGTTCAACATCCCCGAGGCCGGCCTGTTGTTGATCCTCGGCGTCGACACCTTCCTCGACATGGGGCGCTCGGCCACCAACGCGGTGGGCAACTCGATCGCCACGGCGGTGGTCGCCAAGTGGGAGGGCGAGCTGATGACCGAGGACGAGGCCAACGCGCTCGTGCTCGACGCGCGACCCGCGAGCGCCTGATGCCGGCGGCGACGATGGCGCGCCCGGCTTCGCCGCGTCGAGGCCTGCTGGCGTTGGTGTTCGCGGTGTGCGCCGGCGGCGCCTGGACGGCGCGCGCGCAGACCGAACCGGTGCCCACGGCGCCGGCCGTGCTCACCGGCACGCTGGCCAAGGCACGCGACTCGGGCCGCGTGACGATCGGCCACCGCGAATCGTCGGTGCCGTTCTCGTACCTGTCGTCGCGCGGCGAGCCGATCGGCTACTCGATCGAGCTGTGCAAGGCCATCGTCGAGGCGATGGGCGACGCCGTGCACAAGACGCTGGCGATCCAGTGGGTGCCGGTGAACCCGGCCACGCGCATCGAGGCGGTGACCAGCGGCCGCGTCGACCTCGAGTGCGGCTCCACCACCAGCAACCTCGAGCGGCAGAAGCTGGTCAGCTTCTCGCCGATCCATTTCGTCTCGGGTACCAAGCTGCTGGTCCGCAAGGGTGCGCCGGTCAAGTCGTTCCGCGACCTCGCCGGGCAGGCGGTGGCGGTCACCGCCGGCACCACCAACGAGAAGACGATGCGCGACCTGTCGGCGCGCTTCAAGTTGAACCTGAACCTGCTGGTGTCGGCCGACCACGCCGAGTCGTTCGCGTTGGTCAAGGCCGGCAAGGCGATCGCATTCGCCACCGACGACGTGCTGCTCTACGGCCTGATCGCGCAGGACAAGGGCGAGAACCAGGGTCGCAGCGACTACGAGGTGGTCGGCGAGTTCCTGTCGTACGACCCCTATGGCGTGATGTTCCGCAAGGGCGACGCGCAACTGGAGGCGGTGATCCGCGACACCTTCGTGACGCTGGCGCAGGAGGGCGAGATCGAGCGCCAGTACAAGCGCTGGTTCCTGCGCAAGCTGCCGTCGGGCACCAGCATCGACCTGCCGATGAGCCCGCAACTCGAAACCATCATCCAGACGCTCGGCGGCAAGACCGAGTGAGCCGCCCCCTCACGCGTGGGCGTCGAGCACGACGCCCCACGTGGCCTCCCAGTCGGCGCCGGCCATGTCGGTGGTGCGTCCGCCGGCGTGGAAGAAGCGGTTGGGAATCTGGAACACCGCGAGGAAGACGCCGCCGTTGGGCGACCACGCGCTGTGCCGGCTGCCCGCGGGGCGCCAGATGAACTGGCCGGCCGTGCACTCGACGCCTTCGTCGGGGCCGCTGCGGTCGACCAGGTGTCCCTCGAGCACGAAGGTCTGCTCGATGCGCACGTGCTCGTGGTCCGGCAGCACGGTGCCCGGTGCCATGCGCGTCAGCGACGTCACCAATCCGCTGGCGCGATCGAACAGCAGCGTCTTGATCTCGATGCCAGGGTAGCGGGTCTTCTGCCACGGCAGCGACTCGACGTCGACCAGGCGCGACGACAGCGGCCCCAGCGCGGCATGGGCTTGGACATCGGGGGTGACGGCGGTGGTCATCGGGGCTCTCCTGGCCGGTGGGCGGCGCTGCATTATCGTGGCCGGTCTTGCAGATCCCGGAAAGGACGATCGCGCCGATGTCGCCCCTGTCGCTGGTGTTCGCCGCCTGCGCGTTTGCCAGCGGCTTCGGGATGCGGACGATCGATCCGCTGATCCTGCCGATCGCGCAGCGCTTCGACGTCACGCCGGCAACCGCCGCATTGCTGACGTCGGCCTATGCGCTGCCGTATGCGCTCGCGCAACCGTTCCTCGGCCCGCTGGGCGATCGCTTCGGCAAGGTGCGCTGCATCCAGGTGTGCGTCGTGATGATGGCCGTCGCGCTGGTGTGCGGCGCCATCGCGCCGAGCTTTGAAACGCTGCTGGTGTCGCGGCTGCTGGCCGGCGTGTTCGCTGGCGGTCTGATCCCGCTGGTGCTGGCCGGCTTCGGCGACCTGTACGACCTGCAGGAGCGCCAGGTGATGGTCGGCCGCCTGCTGGTGGCGATCATTTCCGGGCAGATGCTCGGCTCCGCCGCCGCGGGGCTGGTCGGCGACGCCTTCGGCTGGCGCGGCGCGCTGGCGCTGACGGCAACCATCGCCGTGCTGGCATCGGCGCTGGCCTGGGCCGGTGCGGCGCGCATCGCCGCGAGCCCGGCTGCCCGCAGCGTGGCGTCGTTCGCCAGCCTCTACGCGCACGTGTTCGACAACCGCAAGGCGTATTGGCTGTACGGCGCGGTGATCGTCGAAGGCATGCTGGTGTTCGCGCCGTTCCCCTACATGGGCCAGCTGTTGATCGAGCGCACGGGCAGCGCGCCGGAGGTGGCGCCGACCCACGCCGGCCTGGTGCTGGCCGCGTTCGGCATCGGCGGCATCGCCTATGGGCTCATGGTGCGCCGGCTCGTCGCGGCGCTCGGGGTGCGCCGCATGTGCGCGGTCGGCTCGGCAGCGTTGGCCGTGGGCGTCGCGATGTTCGTCGTGTTGCCGGCGTGGTGGCTTTACGCGTTGACGATGGCCGCCTGCGGCATGGGCTACTACATGCTGCACAACTCGCTGCAGATCGAGGCCACCGAGCTGGCGCCATCGGCGCGCGGCTCGGCGGTGGCGCTGTTCGCCTGCGGTTTCTTCGCCGGCCTGGCGCTCGGGCCGCCGCTGTTCGGTGCACTGATGCACGCCGCCGGGTTCAGCGCGGCGCTCTTGACCTGCGCGTTCGGCATCGCGGTGCTCGGCCGCGTGGTGGTGCGCACCGTGATCAGGTCGCCGCAGGTCGACACGCCCGGTCACGATGGGCCTTAGAAGCATCGATTGCCCGGGGCGGCGAATTGCCGCACCATCGCAGCCGGCCACGGAGGGTGGCTGACAGGGATGCGCGTGGTTCCCAACGAACACGAGCCCGGCGGCGTCGACACCGGCTTCACGCTCGATCCGACGCTGCTGGCCGAGCGCCGCGCCGCCGGCGAGCGCCGCATGCACACGGTACAGATGCCGTTCGTGCGCGCGGTGGGCTTCATCATCGTCTGCGTGCTGGTCGCGCTGGAAGACTGGCGCAGCGGCGCGTCGATGGGCGAACTGCGCTGGCTGGTGCCACTGAACCTGCTGTATGCCGGCCTGAGCTGGCCGCTGCTGCGCTGGGCCTGGGGTCGCGGTCGCGTCGACTGGAGCCGGCTGTTCCTGCACCTCGACGTGCTGATGTGGCTGATCAACCTGTACCACATCGAGTCGAGCACGCTGTTCTTCGGCTACTTCCTGCTGATGCGCGTGGCCGACCAGGTGGGGTTCGGCTTCCGCCGCGCGTTCTACTTCAACCACGTGGTGTGCGCCGCCTACCTGGTGTATTCGCTGTGCGTGGCGTGGCTCGACCCGTCGCGCGCGCTGTGGCCCGAGCGCGCCGTGCTGCTGGTCACGATGTACCTGCTGGGTACCTACATGGCCACCACCGGCTCGGTCACCGAACGGCTGCGCCGGCGCACGAACATGGCGATCCGCGCCGCCCGCGAGCTGGTGACGAGCCTCGAGCATCAGCGCCAGGCGCTGCAGGCGCAGGCCGCCGAGCTCGAGCAGGCACGGGCGCAGGCCGAGGCCGCCAACGTCGCGAAGTCGCAGTTCCTGGCCACCATCAGCCACGAGTTCCGCACCCCGCTCAACGGCATCCTCGGCACCACCGAGCTGCTGCTCGACAGCGCGTTGACGCCCAGCCAGCGCCGCTTCGCGAAGACGTCGCACCTGTCGGCCACCGCACTGCTGGCGCTGGTGGACGACGTGATCGACCTGTCGCGCATCGAGGCCGGCAAGTTCACGCTGCGCAGCACCGCGTTCGACCTGCGTGCCTTGATCGACGAGGCGATGGACATGATGGCCGCGATCGCGCGCGACAAGCCGATCACGCTCGATCGCCGGCTGCCGCCGCAGCTGCCGACGCAGCTGGTGGGCGATCCGGTGCGCCTGCGCCAGCTGCTGGTGAACCTGCTGCACAACGGCGTCAAGTTCACCGACCACGGCCGCGTCACGCTGGCCGTGGCGGTGCTGGGGCTCGATGCCAACGGCGCGCTGCGGCTGCGCTTCGAGGTGAGCGACACCGGTCCGGGCATCGCGAAGGATCACCTCGACTCGGTGTTCGACGCCTTCACCCAGGCCGATGCGTCGACCACGCGTCGCCACGGTGGCAGTGGCCTCGGCCTGGCGATCGCCAAGGACCTGACCGAGCTGATGGGCGGCCGGCTCGGCGTCGACAGCCGGCTGGGCGAGGGCTCGACGTTCTGGTTCGAGTTGGCGTTGCAGCCGGCAGTCGATGCGCCGGCGAAGAGCACGCCGCCGCCGATCGAGATGGGCGACCTCGCCGCGCACGTGCTGCTGGCCGAGGACGACAGCGTCAACCAGATGGTGGTCGAGGCGATGCTGACGCGGCTGGGCTGCATCGTCGAGGTTGCTGCCGATGGCAGCGCCGCGCTGGGCGCCGCCACGAACCGCCGCTACGACCTGATCCTGATGGATTGCCACATGCCGGTGATGGACGGCTTTGAGGCCACGCGCCGGATCCGCGACGACGAGTTCGAGCGCGGCCGCGGCCGCACGCCGATCGTCGCGCTCACCGCCGACGCGCTGGCCGGCGACCGCGAGCGCTGCATCGAGTCGGGCATGGACGACTACATGACCAAGCCAGTCAGCAGCGCGATGCTGGCCACCTGCGTCGAGCGCTGGACCGGGCGCAGGACCGCGGCGCCGTCGCAATGGTGAACAATGGTCTGCCGCAGCAGGCGGCGCAAACGGAGCAGCCCCATGGCCAAGGGTCAGCAGCGCAGCAACAAAGAGGCGAAGAAGCCGAAGAAGGATGCGGCACCCAAGCCGGCGCCGTCGGTGACGCCGAGCATCACCACCACGATCATCGAGCGCGGCAAGAAGAAGGCCAAGTAGCGGTGGTGCCGCGTGCGGTGACCTAACCGCACGACAACGCGCACCAACGGCGCTGCGGCCTCACGCGGTCGCGTCAGCGCGCCGCCACGGTGCCGACGACCTCCTGAATCGCGCTCAGCACGCCGTCGGGGGCCTCGGCCATCAGGTTATGCCCCACCGGCAGCGTGACCACGCGCGGCTTCAGCGCCGTGATGATCGGCGCCACCGCCTGCGGCGACGTCATCTGGTCGCGGGCCCCGAGCACCAGCGTGACCGGGCAGCGCACCTGCGCGGCCGCCGCGTCGAGCCCGCCATAGGCGTCGCAGGCGGTGAAGTCGGCGAGGAACAGGTTGCCCGCACCGTAGCCGCGCTGCATGCGCCGCATCAGCGCGCGGTTGCTGCCGTGGATCGAGAAGCCCGGACCGGGGTGCGACGGCTTGGCGGCGTAGGTCGAGTTCGACAGCACGTTGACGAGGTCGATTGCCGCCGGCGCGTCGCGCTGGCACAGCTCGAGCAGCTTGGCCGACACCCTCATCGGGTAGGCGGTGCCTACCATCACCAGGGCATCGGCGCGCGCGCCCAGGCGCGCCGCGGCCTCGAGTGCGATCAGCGAGCCCATGCTGTGGCCGACCAGCGCCGCGTGCCGCAGCCCGCTGGCTTCGACCAGGCTGGCCACCCACCGGCCCGCGGCCTCGACGCCGAGCGGCGTGCCGCCGCTGCGACCGTGCCCGGGCAGGTCGACCGCCAGCACCGCGCGGCCGTGGTGCGCCAGGTAGCGGCTCTGCAGGATCCACACGCTGTGGTCGTGCAGTGCGCCGTGCACGAACACCACGCCAGGCAGCGTGGCATCGAACGGCTTGCCGCCGGTGTAGGCGTAGGCGTCGTGGCCGTCGAGTTGGAGGTTCATGCGGGCGTCCTGCGCTGCACCGCTGCGGGCAGGGTCGAACGCGAACGAGCCTGCGGGCTCATGATTTCTGTGCGGCCTTCAGCGCACGGCCGAGGTCGTCGATCAGGTCGGCGGCGTCCTCCAGGCCGATCGACAGCCGGATGGTGCCGGGCCCGATGCCCGCCGAGCGCAGGGCGTCGTCGTCCATGCGGAAGTGCGTGGTCGACGCGGGATGGATCACCAGCGAGCGGCAGTCGCCGACGTTGGCCAGGTGCGAGAAGATCTTCAGCGCCTCGATGAAGGCCTTGCCCTGGGTGCGCGAGCCCTTGATGTCGAAGCTGAACACGGCGCCGCAGCCGCGCGGCAGCAACCGTTTCGCCAGCGTGTGGTCGGGGTGCGATTCGAGCTCCGGATAGGCGACGCCGTCGACCATCGCGTGGCCGGCCAGGAACTGCACTACCTTGCGCGTGTTGGCGACGTGGCGCTCCATGCGCAGTGGCAGCGTCTCGACGCCCTGCAGGATCAGCCACGCGGTGTGCGGGCTCATGCAGCCGCCGAAGTCGCGCAGGCCCTCGCGGCGGGCGCGCAGCAGGAACGGCCCGGTGGTGCTCTCCTCGGCGAACACCATGCCGTGGAAGCCGCCGTACGGCTGGGTCAACTCGGCAAAGCGCCCCGACGCGCTCCAGTCGAAGGCACCGCCGTCGACCAGCACGCCGCCGACGATGGTGCCGTGGCCCGACAGGAACTTGGTCGCCGAGTGGAAGACGAGGTCGGCGCCGAGGTCGAACGGCTTCATCAGCCACGGCGTGGTGAAGGTCGAGTCGACCAGCAGCGGGACGCCGGCGTCGTGCGCGATGGCGCTGACCTTGGGGATGTCGAGCACGTCGAGGCCGGGGTTGCCCAGCGTCTCGCCGAACAGCAGCCTGGTGTTGGGCCGAATCGCCGCGCGCCAGGCGTCGAGGTCGCGCGGCTTGACGAAGGTGGTCTCGATGCCGAAGCGCGACAGCGTGTAGTGCAGCAGGTTGTGGCTGCCGCCGTACAGCGCGGTCGAGGCCACGATGTGCGACCCCGCGCCCGCCAGCGTGGCGATCGCCAGATGCAGCGCCGCCTGGCCGCTGGCGGTGGCGATGGCGCCGATGCCGCCTTCGAGCGCGGCGATGCGCTCCTCGAGCACCGCGTTGGTCGGGTTGCTGATGCGGCTGTAGACGTGGCCCGCGCGCTCCATGTTGAACAGCGACGCCGCATGCTCGCTGCTCTCGAACACGAACGAGGTGCTGAGGTGGATCGGCACCGCGCGTGCGCCGGTGGCAGGGTCCGGTGCCGCGCCGGCGTGCAGGGCGAGCGTGTCGAATCCGGGGTCGCTGGAACCGGGCATGTCAGTCGGCGCAGGGCCGCTCCCAGGCCGACCGAGCCCCCTCGGGGGGCAGCGAACACAGTGAGCGTGGGGGTCCCATGGTGCAGGCCTTTGGCGCTGTTGCGTCGAGGCATTGTGTGCTATGTTGGCCGCGCACCAAGGACGCTGGATTCACTGCCAGGGAGACACGCCATGAAAGTCAGCGACATCCTGCGCGTCAAGGGCGGCACGCTCTACACGGTTTCGCCGGATGAGCCGCTGGCCGAGGCGGTGAAGACGATGGCCGGCTACGACATCGGCTCGCTGGTGGTGATGGGCCACGGCGAGCTGGTGGGCATGCTGACGTTCCGCGAGGTCATCTCGGCGATCGTCGCCAACGACGGCAGCGTCGGCAACACCGCGGTGCGGACGGTGATGGACGACGCCCCGCTGACCTGCACCCCCGAGACCGAGATCGACGAGGTGCGCCGCATGATGCTGCTGAGGCACGCGCGCTACATGCCGGTGATGGAGCAGCGCACGCTGATGGGCGTGATCTCGTTCTACGACGTGGCCAAGGCGGTGGTCGACAGCCAGGACTTCGAGAACCGCATGCTCAAGGCCTACATCCGCGACTGGCCGGTGGAGGCCGAGGGCGCCGAATCGCCGAAGACCAACTGACTCCGCGCCGCAGGCGTCACGCGAGCCTCAGCGCCCGCACCTGCGACAATGCCGGGCCGCAGCCACTGCGGCCCTTTTGTTTTCGCCCATGTCCGGCAGCACCTTCGGCCACCTGTTCCGCGTCACCAACTTCGGCGAGAGCCACGGTCCGGCGATCGGCTGCGTGATCGACGGCTGCCCGCCGGGCATGGCCTTGAGCGAGGCCGACATCCAGCCCGACCTCGATCGCCGCCGCCCCGGCACCAGCCGCCACGTGACGCAGCGCAACGAGGCCGACAAGGTCGAGATCCTGTCGGGCCTGTACGAGGGGGTGACCACCGGCACGCCGATCGCGCTGGTGATCCGCAACGAGGATGCGCGCAGCCGCGACTACGGCAACCTGCTCGACACCTTCCGTCCCGGGCACGCCGACTACACCTACTGGCGCAAGTACGGCCTGCGCGATCCGCGCGGTGGCGGGCGCGCGTCGGCGCGGCTGACCGCGCCGATGGTGGCCGCGGCGGCGGTGGCCAAGAAGTGGCTGCGCGAGCACCACGGCACCAGGGTCGTCGGCTGGATGAGCCAGTTGGGCGACGTCGAGATCCCGTTCATCGACGAGGCGCAGATCGCGCTCAACCCGTTCTTCGCCCCCAACGCCGCGATTGTGCCGACGCTGGAGGCGCACATGGATGCGCTGCGCAAGGCCGGCGACTCGTGCGGCGCCCGCATCACGGTCACCGCGCAGGGTGTGCCGCCGGGTCTGGGCGAGCCGTTGTTCGACAAGCTCGACGCCGACATCGCCTACGCGATGATGGGCATCAACGCGGTCAAGGGAGTCGAGATCGGTTCGGGCTTCGGCGTCGTCACGCAGAAGGGCAGCGAGCATGGCGACGAGCTGAGCCCGCAGGGGTTCAGGAGCAACCATGCCGGCGGCGTCCTGGGCGGCATCTCCACCGGCCAGGACCTGCGCGTCTCGATCGCGATCAAGCCCACCAGCTCGATCCGCGTGCCGCGGCGCTCCATCACCCGCGCCGGCGAGCCCGCGGTCGTGGAGACCTTCGGCCGCCACGACCCGTGCGTCGGCATCCGGGCCACGCCGATCGCCGAGGCGATGCTGGCCCTGGTCGTGATGGACCACGTGCTCGCGCACCGGGCGCAGTGCGCAGACATCGAGCTCCCCCTCCCGCCGATCGCCGGCGCCGCGCCACGTTGAGGCCTGCCGGAGGGGGCAGGTCCGAAGACCCGACTCCCCTCCCGCGGTGCACGGTTCGTCGCGCGCGGCGGCGGGTCCATCGGCGCCGACTGCATCTGGTCCCAATGGCCCCGCGCTTCGTCGCAATCGCCGCGAGGCGCTCCCGCG
>DATJYZ010000208.1:0-10891 GCA_035499355.1 Burkholderiaceae bacterium
AAAATGGGCGGGCCCTTCGGGGGCCCCGACTAGACGCGCGTCTTGAAGTACGCGATCGTCCGCCTGAGGCCCTCCTCGAGCGGGACCTTCGGCTTCCAGCCGTCGAGAACCTTGGTCGCGAGCGCGATGTCCGGGCGGCGCTGCTTGGGGTCGTCTTCGGGCAATGGCTTGAAGACCAACTGGCTGCGCGAGCCGGTGAGGTTGATGACCAGGCGTGCCAATTCCAGCATGGTCATCTCGACCGGATTGCCGATGTTCACCGGCCCGGTGAAGGCATCATCGGTGGCCATTGTGCGAATCATCGCTTCGATCAGGTCGTCCACGTAGCAGAAGCTGCGCGTCTGCGAGCCATCGCCGAAGATGGTGATGTCCTTGCCCTGCAGCGCCTGCACGATGAAATTCGACACCACGCGGCCGTCGTTGGGGTGCATGCGCGGCCCGTAGGTGTTGAAGATGCGGACCACCTTGATGCGCAGCCGGTGTTGCCGCCAGTAGTCGAAGAAGAGCGTCTCCGCGCATCGCTTGCCTTCGTCGTAGCAGCTGCGGATGCCGATGGGATTGACCCGACCCCAGTAGGCCTCGGGTTGCGGATGTACCTCGGGGTCGCCATAAACCTCGCTGGTAGATGCCTGCAGGATCTTGGCCTTGACGCGCTTGGCCAGGCCCAGCATGTTGATGGCGCCGTGCACGCTGGTCTTCGTGGTCTGCACCGGATCGTGCTGGTAGTGCACCGGCGAGGCGGGGCACGCGAGGTTGAAGATTTCATCGACCTCCACGTACAGCGGAAAGGTCACGTCGTGGCGCATCAGTTCGAACCGCGGGTTGCCTAGCAGGGGCGCGACGTTGACTTTGCTCCCCGTGAAGTAGTTGTCCACGCACAGGACGTCGTGGCCAGCGTCGATCAGCCGCTCGCACAGGTGGGAGCCGAGGAATCCGGCGCCGCCGGTCACGAGGATGCGCTTCATCGCGAGGACAGTGGTTCAAGCCCAGCCGTCGATTGGTGAGTCGCATTTTCCCATCGATCAAGCGCACGAAGGCCGTCTTCAGTGGTCTGGTGCCGACAGCCGAATCGTTAACATCGGCACAGTTGCAGAGCCCTCCGATGACCGACCCCACCGACGACAACAGCCTCATCGCCGAGCGCCGCCACAAGCTCGCCCAGTTGCGCACGCTGGGCCGGCCCGCGTTCCCCAACGACTTCAAGCCCAGCCACCAGGCCGCCGACCTGCAGCAGCGCTACGCCAGCGTGCCCAACGAGGAGCTGGAACCGCAGAACGTCCGCGTGTCGGTGGCCGGCCGCATGATGCTCAAGCGGGTGATGGGCAAGGCCAGCTTCGCCACGCTGCAGGACGGCTCGTTCGGCCCCAGCGGCGGCAGGATCCAGCTGCGCGTGGCCACCGACCTGGTCGGCGCCGACGCCTACGCCGCCTTCAAGCACTGGGACCTCGGTGACATCGTCGGCTGCGAAGGCACGCTGATGCGCACCAAGACCGGCGAGCTGACCGTGAAGGCCACCTCGATCCGGCTGCTGACCAAGAACCTGCGGCCGCTGCCCGACAAGTTCCACGGCATGGCCGACCAGGAGCAGAAGTATCGGCAGCGCTACGCCGACCTGATCACCGACGAGCAGGCGCGCGCCCGCTTCGTGGCGCGCAGCAAGTGCGTGGCGTCGATCCGCAACTTCATGGTCGAGCACGGCTTTCTCGAGGTCGAGACGCCGATGCTGCATCCGATCCCCGGCGGCGCCAACGCCAAGCCGTTCGTCACCCACCACAACGCGCTCGACCAGCAGATGTTCCTGCGCATCGCGCCGGAGCTCTACCTCAAGCGGCTGCTGGTCGGCGGCTTCGAGCGCGTGTTCGAGATCAACCGCAACTTCCGCAACGAAGGCATCTCGGTGCGCCACAACCCCGAGTTCACGATGATGGAGTTCTACGCGGCCTACTGGAACTACCAGGACGTGATGGCGTACACGGAGCAGGTGATCCGCCATGCCGCGCGCCATGCCGCAGGCACCGCACAGCTCGGCTACCAGGGCCGTGCGGTGAACCTCGAAGCGCCGTTCGCGAGGTTGTCGATCCGCGATGCGGTGGCGCGCCACGTGCCGGCCATCGGCGGTGACCACCTCGACGACGCGCAAGCGCTGCGCGCCGAGCTCAAGCGGCACGGCGAGGAGCCACCGGCGCACTGGAACCTCGCGCAGCTGCAGTTCGCGGTGTTCGAACAGCTGGTCGAGCAGCATCTGTGGGAGCCGACGTTCATCGTCGATCACCCGGTGGAGGTGAGCCCGCTGGCGCGCGCTTCCGACACCGACCCGGCGCGCACCGAGCGCTTCGAGCTCTACATCACCGGCCGCGAGATCGCCAACGGCTTCTCGGAGCTCAACGACGCCGAGGACCAGGCGGCGCGCTTCCAGTCCCAGGCCGCCAACAAGGAGGCCGGCGACGAGGAGGCGATGTACTACGACGCCGACTTCATCCGCGCGCTCGAGTACGGCATGCCTCCGGCCGGCGGCTGCGGCATCGGCATCGACCGCCTGGTGATGCTGCTCACCGACTCGGCGAGCATCCGCGACGTGATCCTGTTCCCCGCGTTGCGCCGAGAAGGTTAGCCGGAGCGCAGCCACCGCCGGGCCGCTCCCGAGCGGAGCGGCCGCGCGACCCCCGCGCGGGTGCCATCGTCGCTCCGATGCCGGGTGAAGCCACGTCAGCTGTTGCTGAACTTCGGGGCGCGCTTGGCCAGGAAGGCGTCCATGCCCTCCTTCTGGTCGTCGGTGGCGAACAGCGAGTGGAACACGCGGCGTTCGAACCACACGCCGTCGGCCAGCGGCGCCTCGAACGCACGGTTGACGCACTCCTTGGCCAGCGCGACGCTCGGTCCGCTCATCGCGCAGATGGTGCCAGCCGCCGCGAAGGCCTCGTCGAGCAGCTTGGCCGCCGGCACCACGCGCGACACCAGGCCCACGCGCTCGGCCTCGGCTGCGTCCATCATGCGGGCGGTGAGGATCATGTCCATCGCCTTGCTCTTGCCCACCGCGCGCGGCAGCCGCTGCGTGCCGCCGGCGCCGGGGATGATGCCGATCTTGATCTCGGGCTGACCGAACCTGGCAGTGTCGGCGGCGATGATGAAGTCGCACATCATCGCCAGCTCGCAGCCGCCGCCGAGCGCGAAGCCGGCCACCGCGGCGATCACCGGCTTGCGCACGCGGCGGATGGTCTCCCAGTTGCGCGTGATGTACTCGCTGCGGTGCACGTCCATGTAGCTGTACTTGGCCATCGCCGCGATGTCGGCCCCGGCGGCGAACGCCTTCTCGCTGCCGGTGATCACGATGCAGCCGATGCCGGCGTCGGCGTCGAACGCCAGCAGCGCGGCGCCCAGCTCGTCCATCAGCGCGTCGTTCAGCGCGTTGAGCTGCTTGGGCCGGTTCAGCGTCGCCAGCCCGATGCGGCGCGCACCGTCGCCGTGGGTGGAGGTGAGGATCAGCGGCTCGCTCATCGGGGGGCTCCTGCAGCATGCGATAGCCGACATTGCAACACAGGCGCCTCGGTCGTCACCGCGCCGCCTGCTGCGGCGCCCGCTGCAGCTGCAGGTCGATGAAGGTGTCGACGTCCTGCTGCACCAGGATGCGCACCGGCAGGTACTGCAGCCCCGGCGCGAACCACATCTGCGCCGTCAGGTTGGTGCTCGACTTCTCCTGCCGCTGCGGCCTGACGTGCATCGTGTCCAACTCGCCGAACGGCATCTGCAGCTTCTCCTGCCCCACCACGTCGTACTTCCAGACCTCGACGCGCCGCGGCAGCGCCAGCGGCACCTCGATGCTGCGGCCGGCCTGCAGCATCTGCGGCTGGGTGGTGAAGAGCCAGGTCAGCTGCACGAACAGGCTCGCTTCGTCCTGCACGCCGGGCATCGACGGCACCTCGCGCCCTTCGGGCAGGCGCACACGCTCGGGGTCGAAGCTCATCGCCCAGCGCCGGCTCTTGAAGGCCACGCGCTGCTCGCCCTCGAAGCGGTGCGGCGTCAGGCCGTTGTCGCCGAGCTCGCCGTCGCTGCTGGCGCGGCGCACCAGCAGCGGTGCAAACGCGGGGCCGACGATCGCTTCCATATGGACCTGATAGCGCAAGCCGGCGCGGATCCACTCCACCGTGGCCGAGCCCTGCACTTCGCCACGGTAGTTGCCCGTCATCACGTAGGTCAGCCGCGTCGATGGTGGCCAATCGAACGATGCGGTCGCGGCGCTGGCCGCGGCAGCGGGCGTGGCGGCAGCCACCGCGGCGGCCGGGGCCGACGACGCTGCAGCCGTCGGCGCCGCGAGCACCGGCTGTGACGCTGCGGCCAACGCCGGTGGCGGTTGTGGCTCGGTCACCGCCGGCGCCGCGGGCGTCGGAATCGGCTCGACCTTCTCGACGATCGCGCCCTCGAGCACCGTGCTCGCCGGCGCCGAGGCGGCGCGGGGGGGCGCCTTGGCCACCGCGCGACGCGGCCGCGCCGTCGGCCGCGGCTGTGGCGGCGCCGGCACCGGTGGCGGCGCGACGGCCAGCTCGCGCACGTAGGACACCTCGATGCGCCGCATCGCATCGCGCTGCGCGCCGAAGCCGAGCCGGTCCTCCATCAACTCGTCGCTCAACCACAGGTGGGCCAGCGTCACCGCCACCAGCAAGGCGATGCCCAGCGGGCGCTTCAGCGGCGAGTGCGCCGACGGGCTCAGCGCCCCAGCCACGCGCGTCGCCTCGCCAGCGCGGGCGGCGCCGCGCCGTCGTCGAGCGCCAGCCGCCACTGGCGGCGCAGCGGCGAGCGCACGTCGGGCTCCACCCGCAGCGTGTGCATCCGCCGGTCGCGCGCCAGCAGCACCTGGAACGGCCGATCACGCTCGCTCCACTGCAGCATCTCGTCCAGGCGGCGGATGCGCCAGCCATCGACCGCCAGCAGTTCGTCGCCGGTGCTGATCCCGGCGCGCGCGGCGGCACTGTCGACCAGGACGGATTTGACCTGCACGCCGGTGAGCGGTCCTTCGCTCAGGCGCAAGCCCAGCCCCGATGCCAGCGGCGTGGGCTCGTCGCGCACGGACACCGCAGCGCCTTCGAGCAGACGCTGCAGCGGCAGCTCTGCGGTGGCGTGCACCCAGTGGTGCAGTTCGCGCGCCAGCGCGCGCCCGCCCGCGGATTCCACCGCCTGCAGGATGCGGGCCTCGTCGATGGGCCCGCCGCGGCTGCCGCGCCACAGCGCGCGCATCACCGCATCGAGCGAGCGACCCGCCTGGCGCAGGCTGAGGTCGAGCGCCAGCGCGGTCAGTGCGCCCTTGGCGTAGTAGCTGACCGTGATGTTCGGCGTGTTCTCGTCGCTGCGATAGAACTTCGTCCACGCCTCGAAGCTCGCCTGCGCCAGGCTGTGCACGCGACGCCCCGGCGTGGCCCGCACTGCGTTGATGGTCTTGGCCAGCAGACCCAGGTAGCCACCGGTGTCGATCAGCCCGGCGCGCAGCACCATCAGGTCGTCGTAGTACGAGGTGAAGCCCTCGAAGAACCACAGCAGCTGCGTGTAGTTCTCGCGCGCGTACTCCAAGCGCGCGAACTCCGCCGGCTTCAGCCGCTTCACGTTCCAGGCGTGGAAGTATTCGTGGCTGATCAGCCCCAGCAGGTCGACGTAGGCCTCGTGCGGCCCGCCCATGCCGGGCCGCGGCAGGCTGCGCCGCGGTGCCAGCAAGGCGGTGCTGGCGCGGTGCTCGAGGCCGCCGCGCCCGTCTTCGACGGTGTTGAGTGCGAACAGGTACTGCGCGAACGGCGGTCCGGCACTGCCGCGACCGCGCCAGAAGCCGATCTGCGCGTCGCAGATGCGCCTGGCATCGGCCAGCAGCCGCTCGCCGTCGAAGCCCTCGTAGGCGCCGGCGACGACGACGTCGTGCGGCACGCCCCCGGCCTGGAAGCGCCCGCGCCAGAAGGCGCCGAGCTCGAACGGATGGTCGACCAGTTCGTCATAGTCGGCGGCCTCGAACGCGTTGGCGGCCCCGCGGACGCGCGGCATCGCGGTGGCAATCTGCCAGCCGCGCGGCAGCCCGGCCATCTCGACGCGATGGGCCTCGGCCTCGCGCCCCGCCGCACACAGGCACAGGCTGGTGCCGTTGAAGAAGCCGCGCCGTGCATCGAGGTAGCAGGCGCGCACCGAAGTGTCGAACGCATAGACCCGATAGCTCACGTGCAACGCCGCACCGCCGCGGCACTGCGCGACCCAATGCGACTTGTCGATCTGTCGCAGCGGCACCTCGCGCGTGCCCTGCCGCGCGCGCAATTGCGACAGGTGGCGCGGGAACTCGCGCACCAGGTAGCTGCCCGGGATCCACACCGGCAGACTCAGGCCCTGTTCGCCAGCCGGGTGCGGCAGCGTCAGCGTGACGTGGAAATGGTGACTGTGGCGGTCGGCCGGTTCGATGCGGTAGCGGGGCATTGCGGGGACATTGTCGCGCGCGGCTTCGAGCCGACACCGCGGACCCGGCTCTGCCGCGGCTGGTGTGACCCCCTGCAGGGAAAGCGGCCGCCAGGCCGCATCGGGTTGGGCAACGTCAGCGTTTGGCCGCAGCGACCAGCCGGCTCTCGATCTGCTCGGCCGGCAGCGCCCCGGGCGAGCGCGTGCCGTCCTCGAACACCACGGCCGGAGTACCGTTCACGCGGTTGCGGTTCCCGAGCGCGAGGTTGCGTTCGAGCGCCGACGTGTCGCAGGCGCCCATCGCCTTGGGCGGCGTGGTGCCGTCGACCATCCAGTTGCGCCACACCTTGCCCGGCTCGCGGGCACACCAGATGTCGCGCGATTTGACGTTCGAATCCGGACCGAGGATCGGATACAGGAAGGTGTAGATCGACACGTCCTTCAGCGTCACCAGATCGCGCTCGAGGCGCTTGCAGTAGCCGCAGTTGGGATCGCCGAACACCACCATCTTGCGCGCGCCGGAGCCTTGCTTGATCAGGATGGCATCCTTCAGCGGCAGGGTCGCGAAATCGACCTGCGTCAACTTCGCGATGCGCGCCTCGGTGAGGTTGGCGCGCGTCTTGGTGTCGATGATGCTGCCCTGGATCACGTACTGACCCTGCTCGTCGGTGTAGAGCAGCTCAGCGCCGATGCGCAACTCGTAGACGCCGGGGATCGGCGTCTTGCTGACCTCGTCGATCGGCGGAAAGTTGGGCAGCCGCTCGGCCAGGTTCTTGCGGATCGCAGCCTCGTCAGCCCACGCTCCGACGACCAGCACGGCCGCGCACGCGGCCAACAGTGTTCGCACCAGCGACATGCCAATACCCCTCACTGATCATCCTTCAAGGGCTTGCGCCGCCAGCCACCGCTTGGCCGGCACGGCATGGTCGACCAGACCCATGCCGCGATTGCGAAGTTCCCGCGCCCAGGCGGACTGTGACGAAAAACCGTGCAGCAGTGCATCGGTCAACCATGACATCGACTTCACCGGCCACGCCCGCGCGCGGGCGTGGCGCTGCAACAGCCGCTGGTCACCGAGGGCGCGCCACGGCTCACGGTTCGCCAGCGTGTCGGCCAGCACCTGCACGTCGCCGAACCCGAGGTTGAGTCCCTGCCCGGCCAGCGGATGGACGACGTGCGCGGCGTCGCCGATCACCACCCAGCCCTCGCCGCACACCGGCTGCGCGCTGCCGATCGCCAGCGGCCATGCCGCACGCGCGCCCGCCAACCGCAACCCCGCGGGCACGTCGGGCGAGGCGGCCTGCAACTCGGCCTCGAACGCCGCAGGCTCCATCTGAAGAAGCGCCGTCGCGCGCTGCGTCGGCAGCGACCACACCAGCGCGAACGAACGCTGCGGCCGCGGTCTGTCCGTTGGCAACAGTGCCAGCACGTCGGGGGCCCGAAACCATTGGTGCGCGACGCCCTGATGGGTCTCGTCGGCGATCAGACGGGCGGCGATCGCCGTCTGGCCGTAGTCGTGGCGATCGAAGCGCACGCCGAGCGCACGGCGCGAGGCGGAGTCCTTGCCCTCGGCATAGACGGTCAGCGACGCGCTCGGCCCGTCGTCGACACGCTGCACGTGTGCGGCGAAGCGCAGCGCGGCGTTCAAGGCGCCATCGAGCTCGGCGGCGTCGACGATCCAGGCCAGCGCATCGACGTGCTGAGTCCACGCCGAGAACTGCAGTCGCCCCGCCGGTGCGTCGCCGCGCACCTGCATGTCGTAGACCGGCGTCACGGCGTCGGCGGGCAAGGCATCCCACACCTTCAGGCGCTGCAACAGGCGCCGGGAAGCCGCGTTCAAGGCATAGGCGCGCACGTCGGCCCGTTCGGGCTCGGCACCCGTGCTGACCGCCACGCGCAGGCCCTGCTGGCCGAGTGCCAACGCGAGGCTGGTCGCGACGGCGCCGCGACCGCGGATGCTGACGTCCACCACGGGCATGCCCCATTGTAGGGAGGGCGCCCTCGCCAGCGCGGTCAAGGCAGAATCGGCCGGTTATGAGTGAGCAAACCGTCTCGATCGCCGGCCTCTACGTGCACCCGGTGAAATCGTGTGCACGCATCGAGGTCGACCGCGCCGTGGTCACCGAGACCGGGCTCGAGTGGGACCGGCAGTGGATGGTGGTCGACGAGGCCGGAGAGTTCGTGTCGCAGCGCGAGGAACCGCGGTTGGCCCTGGTGCGGCCGACGCTGCGCGCCAGCGACCTGGTGCTGCGCGCCCCCGGCATGCTGGCCCTGCACCTGGCGCTCGATGCCATCGAGCGCGAGGCGACCGTGCGGGTCTGGAGCGACACGGTGCGCGCTGGCGACATGGGCGACCTGGCGGCGCAGTGGTTCAGCGACTTCCTGCACAAGCCCGTCCGCCTGGCGCGTTTCGACCCCGAGGTGCAGCGCCCGTCCGACGGGCGGTGGACCGGCGGCGCGCCCGCGTTCACGGCGTTCGCCGATGCGTTCGCGTTGCTGGCGGTGTCCGCGGCATCGCTGGCCGAGCTCAATCGCCGCCTGACGGCCCGCGGCGGCCAACCGGTCCAGTCGGACCGCTTCCGGCCGAACCTCGTGCTCGATGGTCTGGACAGCCACGAGGAAGACTGGATCGAGCGCATCGCGTTCGACACCGACGACGGCCCGGTGGTGCTACGCCTCGTCAAGCCGTGCGCCCGCTGCTCGATCCCGGACGTCGATCCGCAGCGAGGCGAGCCCGACCACGCCGTCGGGGCCGAGCTGGCGTCCTACCGGGCCGACCCGCGACTCGACGGCAAGGTCACGTTCGGCATGAACGCCATCGTCGAGCAAGGCGTCGATCGCTGGCTGCATGCCGGCGCGAGCGGCCGGGCGACCATCGGCTTCGACTGACTCCGGCCGATCGCGTCCAGACCAAGTCGCCGGCAAGGGCCGCCGTAAAATCGCGGCCCGCCTGCGCGATGCCCGCGAAGTCCTGCGCGCCGCCTGTTCAACCTCCCCGATCGGATCACCGCCATGAGCCTGAAGTGCGGCATCGTGGGCCTGCCCAACGTGGGCAAGTCGACCCTGTTCAATGCCCTGACGAAGGCCGGCATCGCGGCCGAGAACTACCCGTTCTGCACCATCGAGCCCAACGTCGGCGTCGTCGAGTTGCCCGATCCCCGGCTGGCGGCGCTGGCGGCGATCGTCAAGCCCGAGCGGGTGGTGCCGGCCATCGTGGAGTTCGTCGACATCGCCGGGCTCGTCGCCGGTGCCAGCAAGGGCGAAGGCCTGGGAAACCAGTTCCTCTCGCACATTCGTGAAACCGACGCGATCGTCAACGTGGTGCGCTGCTTCGAGGACGGCAACGTGATCCACGTCGCCGGCAAGGTCGACCCGGTGGCCGACATCGAGGTGATCCAGACCGAGCTGTGCCTGGCCGACCTGGCCACAGTCGAAAAAGGGCTTCAGCGCCAGACCAAGCTGGCCAAGGCCGGTGGCGACAAGGAGGCGCAGCGCCTGGTCGACGTGCTCAAGCGCTGCCAAGGCGCGCTCGACCAGGGGCGGCCGGTGCGCTCGCTCGATTTCAGCAAAGAGGAACGCGCGGTGCTGAAGCCGCTGTGCCTGATCACGGCCAAGCCGGCGATGTACGTGGCCAACGTGGCCGAGGACGGCTTCGGCGACAACCCTCTGCTGCAGCGACTGCAGGACTACGCCGCCCGCGAGGGAGCCCCGGTGGTGGCGATCAGCGCCAAGACCGAAGCCGAGCTGGCCGACATGAGCGACGAGGATCGCCGCATGTTCCTGGCCGAGATGGGATTGGCCGAGTCAGGCCTCAGCCGCCTGATCCGCGCCGCGTTCAAGCTGCTGGGGCTGCAAACCTACTTCACCGCCGGGCCGAAGGAAGTGCGCGCCTGGACCATCCACATCGGCGACACGGCACCGCAGGCCGCCGGCGAGATCCATACCGACTTCGAGCGCGGCTTCATCCGGGCCCAGACCATCGGCTACGACGACTACATTGCGCAGGGCGGCGAGCAAGGCGCCAAGGAGGCCGGGAAGATGCGCGCCGAGGGCAAGGAGTACGTGGTCAAGGATGGCGACGTGATCAACTTCCGCTTCAACGTGTGAGGCGCGCGCCGCGCCGCTGGCACGGTCGTCGCGGGCGTGAGCGAGACTGAGTCGGGCCCGGCCGCGCCGTGCCCGCGCTGCGCGCGGCCGGTTGGCGCCAGGCAGTCGCGCTGCCTCTATTGCGGCGCGCCGCTGTCCCGGCCGCAGCCGGCGGTCGCGGCAGCGGCAGCCGAAGAGCGGCCCGCCGGCACGGGTGTGCTGCTGATCCTCGACTGCTCGCGAACCGCAGAAGAGCGACTGGCACGCGCGCTGGGCCTGAGCCGCTACGAAGCCCGCCAGCGCATCCGGCGCGGCGGCTACCAGCTCGAGCGCATCCTGCCGGCGGCCGACGCGGCCCGCGAGGAGGCGCGGCTGAGTGAGGCGGGGC
>DATJYZ010000209.1:0-7090 GCA_035499355.1 Burkholderiaceae bacterium
GAACGAGTCGCGCGGCCTGCCGCGGCTGGCGGCGCTGTTCGAACGCTGGGTGCGGCGTGTCTCGGTCGAGCTCGACTCGGGCTGCATCTACATCAGCGGTGCGGTCGAGTTCGACGACCGGCCGGGCCCGGTGCGCGACGCACTGGCGCAGATGGTGCAGACCTGGCACGCGACGCTGGAAAAGGCGATCCGCATGGCGATCGACGAGGGCCACCTGCGCACCGACACCGACCCGCTGCAGCTGCTGTTCGAGATCCACGGCCTGATCCTGTCGCTGCACCACGACGCGCGCTTCCTCAGGCTGCCCGGCGCGCTCGATCGCGCGCGACTGGCTTTCGATCGCATGTTGTCGCATCACCTGACGCCGTCGGCCGCGCGCAAGCGCGCGGCCCGCCGCTGACCGCTTCTTTCCAAGTTCGCCGCAAGGAGTCCCGCCCATGCCGCACTACACACCGCCGCTGCGCGACATGAAGTTCGTGCTGCACGAGCTGAACCAGGTGGTCGAGCGCCTGAAGCTGCTGCCGCGCCACGCCGACATCGACACCGCCACGATCGACGCCGTGCTCGAAGAGGGCGGCAAGTTCGCCGCCGAGGTGCTGGCGCCGCTCAACCAGCGCGGTGATGAACAGGGCTGCGTGCTCGACCCCGCGACGCACGAAGTCAAGGCACCGGCCGGCTTCAAGGAAGCCTACGCGCAGTACGTCGCCGGGGGCTGGCCGGCGCTCTCGGCCGACCCGCAGTACGGCGGCCAGGGCCTGCCGATCGTGCTGAACCAGTGCCTATTCGAGATGCTCAACTCCGCCAACCAGGCCTGGACGATGTATCCGGGCCTGTCTCACGGCGCCTATGAATGCCTGCATGCGCACGGCACGCCCGAGCAGCAGGCGCTGTACCTGCCCAAGCTGACGAGTGGACAGTGGACCGGCACGATGTGCCTGACCGAGAGTCACTGCGGCACCGACCTCGGCCTGCTGCGCAGCAAGGCCGAGCCGCAGGCCGACGGCAGCTACAAGCTCACCGGCCAGAAGATCTTCATCTCGGCCGGCGAGCACGACCTGGCCGAGAACATCGTGCATCTGGTGCTGGCACGCTTGCCCGATGCACCGCACGGCAGCAAGGGCATCTCGCTGTTTCTGGTGCCGAAGTTTTGCCCCAAGGCCGACGGCTCGCTCGGCGCCCGCAACGCGATCGCCTGCACCGGGCTCGAGCACAAGATGGGCATCCACGGCAACGCCACCGCGCAGATCAGCCTCGACGGTGCGACGGGCTGGCTGGTGGGCGAGCCCAACAAAGGGCTGCCGGCGATGTTCGTGATGATGAACGCCGCGCGCCTGGGCGTCGGCAACCAGTCGCTCGGCTTGACCGAGGTGGCGTACCAGAACGCGGTGACCTACGCGAAAGATCGCATCCAGATGCGCTCGCTGTCGGGCCCCAAGGCGCCCGACAAGCCGGCCGATCCGATCATCGTGCACCCCGACGTGCGCAAGATGCTGCTGACCGCGCGCGCGTACGCCGAAGGCGGCCGTGCGCTGAGCGTGCACATCGCGCTGCTGATCGACACCTACCTGACGACCGACGACGACGAAGAGCGCAAGGACGCCGAGGACGAGGTCGCGCTGTTGACGCCGATCGTCAAGGCCTTCCTCACCGACAACGCCTGGCTCGCCACCTCGCACTGCATGCAGGTGTACGGCGGTCACGGCTACATCCGCGAGTGGGGCATGGAGCAGTTCGTGCGCGACGCGCGCATCAACATGATCTACGAGGGCACCAACACGATCCAGTCGCTCGACCTGCTGGGTCGCAAGGTGCTCGGCGACAACGGCGCCAAGCTGAAGAAGTTCGGCAAGCGGATCCAGGCATTCGTCGAGGACGAAGGCGTGGTCGAGGCGATGCAGGAGTTCGTCAACCCGCTGGCCGATCTGGGCGACAAGGTGACCAAGCTGACCACCGAGCTCGGCATGAAGGCGTTCGGCAATGCCGACGAGGTCGGTGCCGCCGCGGTGGACTACCTGCGCGTGGTCGGCCACCTGGCGTTCGCCTACTTCTGGGCACGCATGGCCAGGATCGCGCTGGACAGGAAGGATTCGGGCGACCCGTTCTACGCCGCCAAGCTGGCGACTGCGCGCTTCTACTTCGCCAAGCTGCTGCCGGAAACGGCCGGCTTGATCCGCAGTGCGCGCGCGGGCCTGAAGCCGCTGATGGAAATGGACGAGGCGCTGTTCTGACCGCGGCGAAGACCGCGACACTCTGCACTCTCACGACAGGAGCGAGACATGACCCGGTGGATGGTGGCCGGCGCGCTGGCGCTGGCGGCGTTGTCGGCCTCGGCGCAGAACACGCCGGTGGGGCTGTGGAAGACGATCGACGACGACGGCAAGACCGAGAAGTCGCTGGTCCGCATCAGCGACTCGGGCGGCGTGCTGAGCGGCAAGATCGAGAAGATCTTCGACCCCGCGAAGCAGGACTCCACCTGCGACAAGTGCACCGACGAGCGCAAGGACAAGCCCGTACTGGGCATGGTGATCCTGCGCAACCTCAAGAAGGACCCCGACGACCAGGCCACCTGGAGCGGCGGCGAAGTGCTCGACCCCAACAACGGCAAGACCTACAAGGCGCGGCTGAAGCCGCTCGACGGCGGCAAGCAGCTGCAGATGCGCGGCTACCTGGGGCCGTTCTATCGCACGCAGGTGTGGTTGCGCGTCGAGTGAGCGGCCGGCCGGACTGAATTCGAAGCAGGAGTGACGATGAGTCGATTCGTGGTGCGCAAGGTGGCCGTGCTCGGCGCCGGCGTGATGGGTGCGCAGATCGCCGCCCATCTGGTCAACGTGAAGGTGCCGGTGGTGCTGTTCGATCTCGGCGCCAAGGAGGGCCCGAAGAACGGCATCGTGCTGAAGGCGCTCGACGGGCTGAAGAAGCTCAAGCCCGCGCCGATCGGCGTGGCCGACGACATCGCGCTGATCCAGGCCGCCAACTACGACGAGCACCTCGAGCAGCTCAAGGGTTGCGACCTGGTGATCGAGGCGATCGCCGAGCGCATGGACTGGAAGCTCGACCTCTACAAGCGAATCGCGCCGTTCGTCGCGCCGCACGCGATCGTCGCGTCCAACACCTCGGGGCTGTCGATCACCAAGCTGTCGGAGGTGCTGCCCACCGAGATCACACCGCGCTTCTGCGGCATCCACTTCTTCAACCCGCCGCGCTACATGGCACTGGTCGAGCTGATCCCGACGCCGGCGACGCGCCCCGAGATCCTCGACCAGCTCGAGACCTTCGTCACCAGCGGCCTCGGCAAGGGCGTGGTGCGCGCGAAGGACACGCCGAACTTCATCGCCAACCGCGTCGGCATCGCCGGCATGCTGGCCACGATGGTCGAGGCCGAGAAGTTCGGCCTGCCTTTCGACGTGGTCGACGACCTCACGGGCAAGAAGCTCGGCCGCGCCAGCTCGGGCACCTTCCGCACCGCCGACGTGGTGGGCCTCGACACGATGGCGCACGTGGTCAAGACGATGCAGGACAACCTGCAGGCCGACCCGTTCTACCCGCACTTCGCCACACCCAAGGTGCTGGCGGGCCTGATCGCCAAGGGCGCGTTGGGCCAGAAGACCGGTGCCGGCTTCTACAAGAAGGCGGGCAAGGACATCCTGCGCCTCGACCCCGCGAAAGGCGACTACGTGCCCTCGAACGGCAAGGCTGATCCGATCGTCGAACGCATGCTCAAGAAGCCTGCGGCCGAGCGGCTGAAGCTGCTGCGCGAGTCGAGCAACCCGCAGGCGCAGTTCCTGTGGGCCATCCTGCGCGACGGCTTCCACTACGCCGCCGTGCACCTGGAATCGATCGCAGACTGTGCACGCGACGTCGACTTCGCGATGCGCTGGGGCTTCGGCCTCAAGCAGGGACCGTTCGAGCTGTGGCAGGAGGCCGGCTGGAAGCAGGTCGCTGCCTGGATTGCCGACGACATCGCCGCGGGCAAGACGCTTAGCAGCGCAGCGCTGCCAGCGTGGGTCACCGACGGTCGCGACGGCGTGCACACGCCAGAGGGCTCGTGGAGCCCGGGCGGCAAGCGCACCGTGCCGCGCAACGCGTTGCCGGTGTACCAGCGCCAACCGTTTCCCGAGGCCGTGCTGGGCTCGGGCGCCGTCGAGCCGCTGAAGTCGGGCGCCGAGCTCTACAAGAACGACGAGGTTCGCGTCTGGACGCGCGGCGACGACGTGGCCATCGCCAGCATCACCGCCAAGCTCCATCTGATCAGCCCCGCTGTGATCGAGGGCCTCGCCAAGGCGCTCGAGATCGCCGAGGGCCAGTTCAAGGCGCTGGTGATCTGGTCGCCCGACGACGTGTTCTCGGCCGGCGCCAATCTCGAATCGCTGATGCCGGTGTTCATGAAGAGCGGCTCCAAGGGCATCGCGCCGGAGGTCAAGAAGCTGCAGGACTTCATGCTGCGGCTGCGCTATGCGCAGGTGCCCGTGGTCAGCGCGATGCGCGGCATCGCACTCGGCGGCGGCTGCGAGCTGGCGCTGTACAGCAGCAAGCGCGTCGCGCACATGGAGACCTACGTCGGCCTGGTCGAGGTTGGCGTCGGCCTGGTGCCCGCCGGCGGCGGGCTGGCCGCGATCGCGCGCAAGGCCGCCGAGGCGGCCGCGGCGGCGCCGGGCACCGACCTGCTGGCGTTCATCAAGGAGCCGTTCACCGCTGCCGCGATGGCCAAGGTGGGCACCAGCGCGATCGAAAGCCGCCAACTCGGCTATCTGCTGGACAGCGACGTCGTCGTGCCGCACAAGGACGAGCTGCTGACGGTGGCCGTCTCGCAAGCCATCGCGATGGCCGATTCGGGCTGGCGCGCGCCGCACCGGCGGCCAATCCCGGTGGCGGGGCGCAACGGCATCGCGACCATCAAGGCATCGCTCGTCGGCCTGCGCGACGGCGGCTTCGCGAGCGCGCACGACTTCCACCTCGCCAGCCTGATCGCCGACGTGGTATGCGGCGGCGACGTCGACGCGGGATCGCTGGTGACCGAGGAGTACCTGATGGCACTCGAGCGCAAGCACTTCTGCTCGCTGCTCGACCACCCGAAGACGCAGGAGCGAATCATGGGCATGCTGCAAACCGGCAAGCCGGTCCGGAATTGAGCGGAGGCACGAGATGACCAAGCAACTTCAAGACGCTTACATCGTCGCCGCCACCCGCACGCCGATCGGCCGCTCGGGCCGCGGCGTGTTCCGCAACACGCGCTCCGACGACCTGCTGATCGCGACGATCCGGCACGCGTTGAGCCAGGTGCCGGCGCTCGACCCCAAGGCGATCGAAGACGCGATCATCGGCTGCGCGATGCCCGAGGGTCAGCAGGGCCTGAACATGGCGCGCGTCGCGGCACTGCTCGCCGGCCTGCCGCACACGGTGGGCGGCGTCACGATCAACCGCTTCTGCGCGTCGGGGCTCACCGCGGTGCAGATGGCGGCCGACCGCATCCGCGTCGGCGAGGCCGACGTGATGATCGCCGGTGGTGCCGAGAGCATGAGCGCGGTGCCGATGAGCGGGCACAACCCGTCGTTCAATGCGCACATCTTCGACCGCGACGAGAACATCGGCATCGCCTACGGCATGGGCCTCACCGCCGAGCGCGTGGCCGAGCAGTGGAAGGTGAGTCGAGAGGCGCAAGACCAGTTCGCGCTGGCGTCGCACCAGAAGGCGTTCAAGGCGCAGCAGGCCGGCGAGTTCACGGCCGAGATGACGACCGTCGAGGTCGAGGCGCGCACGCCCGACCTCGCCAGCGGTGATGTCGTCGTCAAGACCCGCAGCGTCGACCTCGACGAAGGCCCGCGTGCCGACACGTCGCTGGAGGCGCTGGGCAGGCTGAAGCCGGTGTTCGCTGCCAAGGGCAGCGTCACCGCCGGCAACTCCAGCCAGACCAGCGACGGCGCGGGCTGCCTGATCCTGGCCAGCGAGCGCGCGGTCAAGCAGTTCGACCTCAAGCCGCTGGCGCGCTTTGTCAGCTTCGCGATCAAGGGCGTGCCGCCGCACATCATGGGCATCGGCCCGATCGAGGCGATCCCGATCGCACTGAAGAGCGCCGGCCTCCAACTCGGCGACATCGGCTGGATCGAGCTCAACGAGGCGTTTGCCGCGCAGTCGCTGGCGGTGATCAATACCGTTGGCCTCGACCCGGCCAAGGTCAACCCGATGGGCGGTGCGATCGCGCTCGGCCATCCGCTGGGCGCCACGGGGGCGATCCGCTCGGCCACCACGATCCACGCGCTGCACCGCCACAACCTGAAGTACGGCATGGTGACGATGTGCGTCGGCACCGGGCAGGGCGCGGCGGGCATCTTCGAGCGCGTGTGACCGGCACCCGCGTGCTGCTCGATTGCCATGAGAACGCACCGCGCCGGATGCAGCGCATCGCGCCCGGTGACGTCGGCGGGCAGCGCATCGGCCACTTCGGGTTATTTCGGACCCAGTTCGAGCCCACGCTGTGACGGCGCCTCGAGGCGCTGCTGTCGGGTTTTGGCCGACGCGCGGGCACGACGCCGTAAGTAAGATCGCGTCGCCTCTTCAGGAGCGACGCATGCCCGACATCCAACACCGCTTCCGGGTCGCCCTGACAGTCGCTCTGCTATTGGTCGTCGGCATGGCGCAGGCGGCGACGCTGCGCGTGGCCAATGCCGGCGACGTGATGTCGATGGACCCGCACTCGCTGAACGAGTCGCTGCAGCTCGGCTTCACCGGCAACGTCTACGACCCGCTCATCACGCGTGGCAAGGACATGTCGCTGCAGCCGGCGCTGGCCACCAAATGGACGCAGCCCTCGCCGACCGTGTGGCGTTTCGAGCTGCGTCGCGGCGTCACGTTCCACGACGGCACGCCGTTCGACGCCGACGACGTGGTGTTCACCTTCAAGCGCGCCGCCGGCGACGGCTCGGACATGAAGGGCTACACCGCGCCGATCAAGCAGGTGCGCAAGATCGACGACTTCACGGTGGACGTCGAGACCACGGCGCCTTTCCCGATCCTGCCCGACACCTTCACCGCCCTGGCGATCATGAGCAAGAAATGGTGCGAGGCCAACCGAGCCGAGACGCCGGTGGACCGG
>DATJYZ010000210.1:0-2848 GCA_035499355.1 Burkholderiaceae bacterium
GCGATGCGGTGGCGCTGATCGATCGCCGCACGCGCCGGCTGCGCTGGTCAAGCGACGCCTGGCGCGCACTGCTGCCGCAGCTGGCCGACTCGTGCGACATCGCATCGCTAGAGCTGCATCTGACCGGGCTCGGTGCCGCGCTCGACGCCGGTGGTGACGACGGCGCGCCGCGCCGTCTCGAGCTGGGCGACAGTGCGCAATGGGGTGCCGAACTGGTGGGCCTCGACAGCGGCGAGTGGCTGCTGCGCCTGACCGACCGCCGCGAACTGGGCCGCGCGCTGCAGCGTCAGCTCGACGACCGTGAGCAATTGCTGTTCACTTCGCGCGTCTTCTCGGTGGGCGAGATGGCCACCACGCTGGCCCATGAACTGAATCAACCGATCGGCGCCACCGCCAACCTGTTGCGCGGCCTGCGTTCGCGCTTGGCGCGCCGCAAGCCGGCCCTCGACAGCGAGGAGTCCGGAGCGCTGGAGCGCGCGATCGAACAAGTGATGTTCGCCGCCCGCGTGATCACCCGCATCCGCGAATTCACGCATTCGCACCAGCCGCGCCACGGCCGCGTCGACCTCGCTGCGCTGCTGCGCGCCAGCGCGTCGCTGCTCGATTGGGACCTGCGTCGCAGCCGCGCCCGCCTTCAGCTGCACCTACCCGAGGGCGCGGTGCTGGTGCGCGGCGACGAAGTGATGCTGCAGCAGGTGCTGGTCAACCTGATGCGCAATGCGCTCGACGCGATGCGCGCCGAGCCGCCCGAAGACCCGCAACTCACGCTGACCCTGGTGTTGAAGGGCCAGGAAGCCGTGGTCCAGGTGTGCGACAACGGCTGCGGCCTCGGCGACGACGGCGCGGCCAAGCTGTTCGTGCCGTTCGCCTCCAGCAAGCCCAACGGCATGGGCATCGGCCTGTCGATCTGCCGCTCGTTCGTCGAGCTGCACCAGGGCCGGCTGTGGTTCACCCGCAATGCCGAGCGTGGCGCCACCTTCCACGTGGGTCTGCCGCTGATGAAGACCCCCTCACCCACCACCACTACCGCGCCGAGTGCCCCATGAACACACGCACCATCTACATCGTCGACGACAATGTCGAGTTCCTCGAGTCGACGCGCTTCTGGCTCAGCGGCGCCGGTTTCGACGTGCGCACCTATGGCGACCCGATGGAGGCCGTGGAGGCGCTGTCGCTGCGCGAGCGCGATCAGCCCGCTTGCCTCATGCTCGACGTGCGCATGCCGCAGCTGTCGGGGCTGGACCTGCACGATGCGCTGATCGACCGCGGCGCACAGCTGCCGGTGATCTACATGAGCGGCCACGCCGACGTACCGCTGGCCGTTCAGGCGATGCAAAAAGGCGCGGTCACGATGCTCGAGAAGCCCTTCGACGAAGGCGCTCTCGAAGCAGCCATCGAAAGCGCATTCGCTTGCGCGCGCCGCGCACCGGCGGCCGAACCCGCGCTGGCCGACGGCCCGGCGGGCGACGATGGCGCGGCTGTTGAGGCGCACGCGCGCTTCAAGGCCCGCGAGACGCGCCTCACGCCGCGCGAGCGCCAGGTGCTCGGCTTCGTGATCCAGGGCATCTACAACAAGAACATCGCCGACCGCGTCGGCCTGTCGATCAAGACCGTCGAGCTGTATCGGGCGCGCGGCATGGCCAAGATGCAGGCACGATCGGTGGCCGAGCTGACGCGCATGATGGTGACCCACCAGGCCTGACGTGACGCACCTGCGAAGGACAATCATGCACGCCACCGAATCCGACATCGACATCGGCATCGACATCGACATCGCTCACGCCGGCACCCTGCCCGTGCTGCCTCTGGAGACCGCGCTCGCGCCAGAGATGACCCGCTTTGACGCCGCGACGCGCTTTGGCGTCATGTCGCTGCAGGTCGATGGCGCGCCGGCGGCGAACGCCGCCGCAGCAGCGCTGCTGCTCGACCGCTGCGACGCCCTGCTCGATGCGCTCGACGCCTGGCTGCACGTGGCACTCGACTGGCGCTGGGTCGACGCCGCGCCGGCCGACCAGGCACCTCGCCCGTGCGCGTCTGCACAGGGAGCGATCGATGGTGACGACAGCTCCGCCGGCGCGCTCGCGTGGCGGCTCGAGGTGCCCTGGGCGCTGCTGCGCAGCCTGAGTGCGCCGCCTGAATCGCTTGCCAAACACCTGCAATGGGGTGTCGTGCCAGCGGTCCTGGTGGTGTCGCAACCGGCGATCGACGAGGCCGAGTTGCGCCTGCTCGAGCGCGGCGGCGCGGTCGTGCTGCCCGAGTCGATGCGCGCGCCGTGGCGCGGCCGCATGCATGCGCCTCAGGAACGCGCCGGCGACGGCCTCGTGGTCGAGTTGCCTGCAGCCGACAGCGCCCGGCTGGCGGCCGCCACGATGACCACGGCCGGCTCGTCCGAGCCCGATGGGCGGCCGTCTTGCGAGGTGCGGATGACGACCGCCGCCCCTGTGGCGCCCGCCCAACTGGCCGGCTGGGCGCCGGAGTCGACCGTCGACCTGGCGCCACGTGCCAGCCTGTGGCGCTGCGCCGGCCCCACCGAGCCGGAGCGTTACCTGGCCGGCGGCCGGTTGCTGCCCTGGGGAGACGGCTGGGCGATGCTGATCGAGTCGATCTGAGGGCAAACCCCGGGCGCCGGCCTGGCGGCGCCGAAATGCTTTGAACCGCGGCGAGACGGCCCGACACTCACGGGCCATGGACCTGACCCAATTCTCGCCCTCGTCGGCCTTGCTCACGGTGGTGATTCTGGCGCTCGCGCCGTTCATCGCGGTCATGGTCACCTCGTTCACCAAGATCGTGGTCGTGCTCAGCCTGTTGCGCAACGCGCTCGGGGTGCAGCAAGTGCCGCCCAACGTGG
>DATJYZ010000211.1:0-2987 GCA_035499355.1 Burkholderiaceae bacterium
GTCGGCGGTCAGCGGCTGCGCGGCCGAGAAGGTCGCGCCGTTGTCGGTCGAGCGGCTGAAGAGAGCCCGACCGTTGAAGCGCTTGTCCTGGAAGATCGCCCAGGTGACGATCAGGTGCCCGGCCGGATCGACGGCAATGCGTGGGCGCGCGTCGGGGCCCCAGTCGATGTTGATCGGATCCGGCGTCACCGCCACCGGTGTCGAGAACGACTTGCCCAGATCGGACGAACGGCTCACCAGCACGCGGTCCTTGACGCCGCGCGCCAGCCACAGCGTGCCGTCCGGACCGAAGGCCGGTGTGGCGGTGAACGATTCCGGCTGCATGCCGCCGCCATGGTGATGCTGCGCCGACGCAGGCGCCGCGGCGAGCAGCAGGAAAGACAAGATCGAGAAAAATCCACGCATTAAAACCTCGCTCTCAGCCCGACCATGGCCCACAGCGGCATGCCGAGCGCCGGGATCGACGTCGTGCTGACGGTCGGTCCCTGGAAGGATGTCAGGGTGTAGCCTTGCGCCAGGTACCCGGTGTTGAACAGATTCTGGACGGAGGCGTAGAGCTCGGCGTTCTTCGCCAGCGAAAAGCTCGCGCCGATATCGACCAGGGTCGCAGCCTCGTTCAGCTGGGTATGGCCGGTGTCGTTCCAGTAGGCCGGAAACGACTTCAGGGCGACATTGAGTGCCAGTCCCTCGACCGGCCGCCACTCGGCGCCGACATTGAGCATCCATTCCGGCACCTGGCCGAGCTGCACGCCGGTGAACTCGAGCGTCGGAAAGTTGCTGCTGGTGAGGTGGGCCGCCGTCCGGGTGAAGCCGGCGGTGAACTTGAGTTGCTCCAGCGGTTGCCAGCTGCCCATGACTTCGAGGCCATAGATGTTGGCGCTGCCGACGTTGTTGTACTGGTTCACCGTCGTGAAGGCGGGGCTCAGGCCCGCCGCGGTGATGAACGGGGCGGCGCAGGCGGCGTTGGTATTGCAGATCTTCACGAAGTCGATGAAGTTGTCGAGGTTGTTGTTGTAGACGGTTGCCGACAGGCTGTACTGGCGCCAGTTGAAGTCGAACCCGACCTCCTGGCCGAAGTTGTACATCGGCTGCAGGTTGGGATTAGTGGTGGTGAAGCTCGTGCCGCTGGCGAAGCTGCGGTACATCTGGTTCATGCCCGGCTCCGAGAAGTTGCGGTAGATCGCGCCGCGCAGGACCAACTCGTTGGTCACGTAGTATTTCACGCCGATCCTCGGATCGAAGCTGGCGGCGCTTGAATTCGGGATCATGTTGTTGGTCGCCGAATTGACCGTGAACTGGCTGGCGTTGAGGGCCTGGTAGAAGTCGCCGCGCAATCCGACGGTGATGTAGAGCGGCACGCCGGGCACGACGATCGTGCCCTGGCCGAAGACGCCCTCCAGCCGGTGTTCGCCCTGGTTGATGAAGGTCGTGGGCGGGGAGGTGCCGCTGGCGAACAGGTTGATGTTGTCGGTGACGTAGGTGCGCCGCGCGTCGACGCCGATCTTCACATCCTTAACGTACTTGGTGTCGAGCTGGTAGAAGGCCGAGCCCCCCTGGTTGTTGTTAGGCGCGGTTTCGGTCTGGCTGATGAACTGATTGAGGGCGTTGATGCTGTTCAGGTTATAGGAGCCCGATGCCACGTTGATCGTGCCGAAGCTGCCGCCGCCCAGCCAGCCGCTGAAGTTGATCGCCGATCTCTCGTCGAGCTGGTAGCTGGCACCAAGCAGAAACCGGTAGGTCGACCAGTTGTTGTGGGCGAAGGTCCACACCAGGCCGTCCTCGAAGGACTGGTGGTAGTAGGCCTTGGTGAGGATCTTGAGGTTGTCGCTGGGTGTGAGATAGGCTGACAATGTGACGTTGTTGACTTCCGACGCCGTCGCGACGAGGTGGCCGTTCACGTACTGCGCCGGCGTCAGGTTGTAGCCCGACGTGGTGGCATTGGCGTAGTCGATGCCGACCCTGACGCGATCGTTGAAGCGGACCGTCGCGCTCGCCGCCCCATTGAACGTGTTGTAGCTGCCGTAGGCGGCGTCACCTGAGGCGCCCGTTCTCGTCGGTTCCCTGGTGATGATGTTGACGATGCCACCCATTGCCATGTTGCCCCACAGGCTGGTGGCGCCGCCGCCGCGGATAACCTCGATGCTCTGCACCGAGTCCTTGGCCACCATGCTCCAGTCGATCGTCCTGAAATAGGGATCGTTTATCGGTACGCCGTCTACCATCACCAGGGTGTTGATGGTCGTGCTGGTGCCGAAGCCGCGGATGTTGAAGGGCTGGCCCGTCGGATGAAGCTGGCCGGTCGGGATGGTGAAGTTCCAGACGCCGGGGACGCGATTGATGATCTGGTCCACACCTGTTTCGGGCCGCGCCTGGACCTGCTCGCGTGACAGCACCGTCGTGCTGACGTCGAGCTTCTCGACATCGGTGCCCCTGCCGGCGCTGACGGTGACCGGCGGCAAGGTGGTGGTGGGCACCGCCGGCGCTGGCGCGGCAGGTTGAGCCGGCGCAGCGGGCGTGGTGTCTTGTGCTTTGGCCAACATCGGTACGAGTGTGAGTCCGACAAAAGCGGCGATCGTCGACGCGCGAAGCGACAGCATTTTTATCTCCCCCGAGACAAACAAAAGAACACGACGCGCCGACAGGCACGCCGCGATTTCGATCGTCAGACGAGGAGGGGTGGCCCGCGGGGTTGGCTCGGCCCGTCGCGGATGCCGACGGGGGTGGGCTGCTCGACCGGCAGCGAAGGCGCCGAGACGACGGCGATCGACTCGATGAGCACGAACGCCGACGGCGGCTCGACGAAGGCGACGGTGTGGGCGAGACCCAGGCAGCAATCATGCTGCTGGCCCGGCACCGGGCCGGAACCCGACTTGCCCTCTGGATCGGCGGCTGTCGATTTGCAGAAGACGGTCCACACGGTCGACGGCGGACCGTCGCGCAGCAGCGCGGCGTGGGCCAGCGGCTGCAGGAAATTGAGCGTGATCGCG
>DATJYZ010000212.1:0-2888 GCA_035499355.1 Burkholderiaceae bacterium
TTGTCGTGCTCACTCCCGACACCGAGGCCGAGATGGCGGCGCTGGTGGCGGGCTGCATCGAGCTCGGCCTGACGATCATTCCGCGCGGCGGCGGCACCGGCTACACCGGCGGCGCCGTGCCGCTGACCTGGAAGAGCGCGGTCATCAACACCGAGAAGCTCGAAGCCATGAGCGAGGTCGAGTGGGTCGCGATCCCCGGCGTGCCGAACCCGGTGCCGACGATCTGGACCGAGGCCGGCGTCGTGACCCAGCGCGTGGCCGACGCGGCCGAGCGCGC
The DNA here is from genome assembly GCA_035499355.1 of Burkholderiaceae bacterium. Lineage (GTDB taxonomy): Bacteria > Pseudomonadota > Gammaproteobacteria > Burkholderiales > Burkholderiaceae_C > JAEUPI01. The sequence goes on from DATJYZ010000212.1 coordinate 278, forward strand.
GGGCCACGTGTTCGCGGTCGACCCGACGTCGGCCGAGGCGAGCTGCATCGGCGGCAACATCGCGATGAACGCCGGCGGCAAGAAGGCCGTGCTGTGGGGCACCGCGCTCGACAACCTGGCGAGCTGGCGCATGGTCACGCCGCAAGGTCGCTGGCTCGAGGTCGAGCGGCTGAATCACAACCTCGGCAAGATCCACGACGCCGAAATGGCGAGCTTCGAGCTGCGCTGGTTCGACGAGTCGGGGCGCACGGTCCAGCGCCGCGAACGGCTCGACATTCCCGGCGCGCGCTTTCGCAAGGAAGGCCTGGGCAAGGACGTCACCGACAAGTTCCTGGCCGGGCTGCCCGGCGTGCAGAAGGAGGGCTGCGATGGCCTGATCACCTCGGCCCGCTGGGTGCTGCACCGCATGCCGCCGCACGTGCGCACGGTGTGCCTCGAGTTCTTCGGCAATCCGCGCGAGGCGGTGCCGTCGATCGTCGAAATCAAGGACTTCATGTTCGCGCAGCAGCGCGCGGGCGGCGCGGCCGCGGAAGGCCGGGGCCCCCGCCCCGTCCTGCTGGCCGGCCTGGAACACCTCGACGATCGCTATCTCAAGGCGGTGGACTACACCACCAAGAGCAAGCGCGCCGGTCGCGGTGGCGCGCTGCCGAAGATGGTGCTGATCGGCGACATCGTCGGCGACGACGAAGACGCGGTCGCGCGCGCTGCCAGCGAGGTGGTGCGCATCGCCAACAGCCGCTCCGGCGAAGGCTTTATCGCGGTGGGAGCCGATGCGCGGCGCAAGTTCTGGCTCGACCGCAAGCGCACGGCGGCGATCGCGCGCCACACCAACGCCTTCAAGATCAACGAAGACGTGGTGATCCCGCTCGACCGCATGGGCGAGTACACGCTGGGCATCGAGCGCATCAACATCGAGCTGAGCCTGCGCAACAAGCTCGAGTTGCTCGACCGGCTCGAGCGCTGGTTCGCCGCGGGCTCACTGCCGCTGGGCCGCAGCGACGACGCGCGCGAGATCCCGAGTGCCGAGCTGCTCGACGACCGCGTGCAGCAGGCCCTGCAGCTGCTGCGCGAGGTGCGCGCACTGTGGCGGGGCTGGCTCGATGCGCTCGACGCCGAGCCGCGCGCGGGCGAGCGCAGCGTGTTCGAGCAGCTGCAGGACTACTCGCTGCGCGCCTCGTGGAAGCGCCAGGTGCTGCAGCCCCTGCGCGAGCTGTTCGCCGGCGGCGCCTTCGCGCCGATCGTCGAGCAGTGTCAGCGCACTCACAAGGAAGTGCTGCACGGGCGGCTCTGGGTGGCGTTGCACATGCACGCCGGCGACGGCAACGTGCACACTAACATTCCGGTCAACAGTGACGACTACGCGATGCTGCAGACTGCGCATGCGGTGGTCGCGCGCGTGATGGCGCTGGCGCGCAGCCTGGGCGGAGTGATCTCCGGCGAGCATGGCATCGGCATCACCAAGCTCGAGTTCCTGACCGACGACGAGCTGCGCGACTTCGCCGACTACAAGGCGCGCGTCGACCCCGAAGGGCGCTTCAACAAGGGCAAGCTGCTGCGCGGCGTCTCTCTGGCGGCGCTGAACGACGACCAGCTGCGCACCGCCGATCTCGAGCACGCCTACACGCCGAGCTTCGGCCTGATGGGCCACGAGTCGCTGATCATGCAACGCAGCGACATCGGCGCGATCAGCGATTCGATCAAGGACTGCCTACGCTGTGGAAAGTGCAAGCCGGTGTGCGCCACCCATGTGCCGCGCGCCAACCTGCTGTACAGCCCGCGCAACAAGATCCTCGCCACGTCACTGCTGATCGAGGCGTTTCTCTACGAAGAGCAAACGCGGCGCGGCATCAGCCTGCGGCACTGGGAGGAGTTCGAGGACGTCGGCGACCACTGCACGGTGTGCCACAAGTGCGCCAGCCCGTGCCCGGTGAAGATCGACTTCGGCGATGTCTCGATGAACATGCGCAACCTGCTGCGCAAGATGGGCCGCAAGAGCTTCCGGCCCGGCCAGGCGGCGGCGATGTTCATGCTCAACGCGACCAATCCCGAAACCATCCGACTGGCGCGGCGGTTGATGGTGAACATCGGCTTCAAAGTGCAGCGCGCCGCCGCCGATGCCTTGCGCCTGGCAGGCAAGCGTCAGACCAGCCAGCCGCCCGCCACGGTGGGCGCGGCGCCGGTGCGCGAGCAGGTGATCCACTTCGTCAACAAGAAGCTGCCTGGCGGCTTGCCCAAGCGCACCGCGCGGGCGCTGCTCGACATCGAAGACAGGCACTACGTGCCGATCATCCGAGACCCCGTGGCGACCACCTCCGACAGCGAGGCGGTGTTCTACTTCCCCGGCTGCGGCTCGGAGCGCCTGTTCTCGCAAGTGGGACTGGCCACGCAGGCGATGCTGTGGCGCGCTGGCGTGCAAACGGTGCTACCGCCGGGCTACCTGTGCTGCGGCTACCCGCAGCGCGGCGCAGGACAGTACGACCGCGCCGACAAGACGATCACCGACAACCGCGTGCTGTTCCATCGCGTGGCCAACACGCTGAACTACCTCGACATCAAGACTGTGGTAGTCAGCTGCGGCACTTGCTACGACCAGCTGCAGGGCTACAAATTC
>DATJYZ010000213.1:0-6538 GCA_035499355.1 Burkholderiaceae bacterium
CGTGCTGGGGTCCGCACACGAAGCCGGTCCGCATTGAGGCGCGCGACATGCACGGCGCCACGCTCCGTGGTACCTTGGGGTCTCGCAGCGCACCTGCATCACGCGCTGCCGGAGCGCGACGATGAAGCGTGTGCCCTTGTACAGCCGGAGTCCTGAACGCACACCCGCGCCGCGGCCGGGCTCCGTCGCAACGGATTCGGCCGCGCAATCCGACGACGAGATCGACGACGATCCTCCAGGGCCAATGCATCGTGCAAGTTCGCGTGTCGGTGCGGCGCTGCGCCGTCACGAGCGCTGGGCCTGGGCGACCTTCGCCGTGCTGCTGGCGCTGGCCGCCGGCTGGCCGGCGTGGACCCGCAGCGAGCGCCAGATTCCGACCTTCGAGCAGATCGACTCGGCGCTGCGTGAGTCGATCGCCAAGGAGCCACTGGAGTCGGCGGCCGCGCACGCCTACGAGGCGGTGATCGGCTCGGTGGTGCGCGTGGTCGGCGAGCAGGCCTCCGAGCGGGCCGACCCCAAGGAAGGCGAGGAGCGCAGGAGCGTCGGCTCGGGCGTGGTGATCGTCGACAAAGGCCTGATCCTGACCAACCTGCACGTGGTCAACGGCGCCTCGCGCATCAAGGTCACGTTCTGGAACGGGCTGCAATCCGAGGCCACACTGGTCAACGTGCAGCCGGAGAACGATCTCGCGGTGCTGCAGGCGGCCACGCTGCCCGACGACCTCGAGCCGGCGACGATGCGCTCCACCGGCGGCCTGCGCTCCGGCGACGAAGTGATCGCCATCGGCTTCCCGTTCGGCATCGGCCCTTCGGCCTCGCAAGGCGTGGTCTCGGGGCTGAAGCGCGAGTTCCGCTCGCCCGAGGGACGGCGCGTCCTGACCAATCTGATCCAGTTCGACGCCGCCGCCAACCCGGGCAATTCGGGGGGGCCGCTGGTGACGATGGACGGCAACGTGGTCGGCATCGTCACCGCGATCATGAACCCGACCGAGGCGCGCACCTTCATCGGCATCGGATTTGCGGTGCCGATCGAGAACGCCGCCACCGCCGCAGGCCTGCCGCCGTTCTGAACCGAACCCACCGTCGCCAACCACCATGACGCCAAGCCCCAACGCCGAGCCCGCCACCCTGATGGAACGCATCCTCTACGAGGTCAAGCGCGTCGTCGTCGGACAGGATCGATTTCTCGAACGCGTGATGGTCGCGCTGCTCGCGCAAGGCCACCTGCTGGTCGAAGGCGTGCCCGGGTTGGCCAAGACCCTGACCGTGAAGACGCTGGCCGCGGCGATCCGCGGCTCGTTCCGCCGCATCCAGTTCACGCCCGACCTGGTGCCGGCCGACCTGGTGGGCACGCGCATCTACAACCAGAAGACCGGCGAGTTCGCCACCGCGCTGGGGCCCGTGTTCGCCAACCTGCTGCTGGCCGACGAGATCAACCGCGCGCCGGCCAAGGTGCAGAGCGCGCTGCTCGAGGTGATGCAGGAGCGCCAGGTGACGATCGCCGGCGAGACCCACAAGGTGCCGTCGCCGTTCGTCGTGATGGCGACTCAGAACCCGATCGAGACCGAGGGCACCTACGCGCTGCCCGAAGCGCAGGTCGACCGCTTCATGATGAAGGTGCTGGTCGACTACCCGAGCGACGACGAGGAGTTCGTCATCGTCGAGCGCGTGATCGGCGCCCCGGCCGCGGTGTCGGCGGTGGCCTCCACCGCGCAGCTCGGCGAACTGCAGCAGGAATGCCGCAAGGTCTACGTCGACCCGAGCCTGATCCAGTACGCGGTCAGGCTGGTCGGTGCCACGCGTCGTCCCGACCGGGCCGGCATGGCCGAACTCGGCAAGTACCTGAGCTACGGCGCCAGCCCGCGCGCCAGCATCTCGATGGTCGAGGGCGCGCGCGCGCTGGCCTTCCTGCGCGGCCGCAACTACGTGCTGCCCGAGGACCTGACCGATCTGGCGGTGGACACCTTGCGTCATCGCCTCGTGTTGTCGTACGAGGCGCTGTCCGAGGGCCTCGACGCCGACGCGCTGGTGGCACGCGTGATGGCCAAGGTGCCGGTGCCCGACAAGCCGCTGCAGCATCCGGAGCAGACCGGCACCCATGGCTGACAGCGCACCGGCGATCGCCACCGCGCCCGACCAGCTGCTGCGCCAGCTGGAGTGGACGGTGATCCGCCGCCTCGACGGTCTGCTGCAAGGCGACTACCGCACGCTGTGGCGCGGTGCCGGGCTCGACCTGGCCGACCTGCGCGTCTACCAGCACGGCGACGACGTGCGCCACATCGACTGGAACGTCACCGCGCGGCTGCTCGAGCCGCACGTGCGCCAGTTCACCGAGGACCGCGAGCTGACCGCCTGGTTCCTGCTCGACCTGTCGGGCTCGGTGGATTTCGGCTCCAACGAGCGCACCAAGCTGTCGGTGTCGGAGGGCTTCGTCACGGTGCTGGCGCGGCTGCTCACGCGCCACGGCAACCGCGTCGGCGCGCTGCTGTACAGCCACCGCGTCGACGGCATGCTGCCGGCGCGCGCCAGCCGCAACCACGTGCTCGAGCTGATCACGCGCATGCGCGTGCGCCCTGCGCCGCCCCCGGCGCGGCGCGCCCGGCGACGCGGCGCGCAACAGCCGCCGCCGCGGCAGACCGTGCTGGCCGACCTGCTGAGGTCCGCCGAGACGCTGTTGCGCCGCCGCTCGATGGTGTTCGTGGTGTCCGACTTCATCAGCACCCCGGGCTGGGAGGACGCGCTCGGTCGCCTGGCGCGCCGCCACGAGGTGCTGGCGGTGCGGCTGTACGACCCGCTGGAGCTCAAGCTGCCCGACGTCGGGCTGGTCACGCTGGAGGACGCCGAGAGCGGCGAGCAGCTCTTCATCGACACCAACGATCCGGCGTTCCGCCAGCGCTTCGAGGCGCTGACCGCCCGGCACGAGGCCGACCTGCGCGCCGCGCTCGGCCATGCCCAGGTCGATACGCTCGAGCTGGCAACCCACGACGATCTGCTCGAATCGCTGCTGCGTTTCGTGGCGCTGCGCCGCCAGCGTGCGCGCCAGCGCAGCGGCGCGCACATGCCGGCGCATCTGCGTGGCGCCGCCACCCCCATCGCGCGAGAATCGCACCATGAAGTTCCTGTGGCCTGAGGCGCTGTGGGCCGCCGCGTTGCTGGCACCGTTGCTGGTGCTGCTGTACGTCTGGCTGCTGCACCGGCGCAAGAAGAGCACGGTGCGCTTCGCCAGCGTCGCGCTGGTCAAGCAGGCGCTCGGCAAAGGCCCGGGCTGGCGCCGCCACGTGCCGCCGGCGCTGCTCGGGCTGGCGCTGCTGGTGCTGATGGTCGCGGTGTCGCGGCCGACCGCGGTGATCAAGCTGCCGTCGCAGCAGGAGACCATCATCCTGGCGATGGACGTGTCGGGCAGCATGCGGGCCACCGACATCAAGCCCAGCCGCATCGTCGCGGCGCAGGAGGCGGCGAAGAACTTCATCAACGACCTGCCCAGCAGCGTGCGCGTGGGCGTCGTCTCGTTCGCCGGCACCGCGGCGGTCGTGCAGGCACCCACGCTGAGCCGCGACGACGTGGTCGCCGCGATCGACCGCTTCCAGCTGCAACGCGCCACCGCGATCGGCTCGGGCATCGTGCTGTCGCTGGCCACGCTGTTTCCCGACGCGGGCTACGATCTGTCGCAGATCACCGGCGCCAAGCCGATGCCGCCGGGCTTCGGCGACAAGCAGAAGGAGAAGCCCGCGTTCAAGCCGGTGGAGCCCGGCTCGTACGCGTCGGCGGCGATCATCCTGCTCACCGACGGCCAGCGCACCACCGGCCCCGACACGCTCGAGATGGCCAAGCTCGCCGCCGACCGCGGCGTGCGCATCTACACGGTGGGCATGGGCACCAAGGAAGGCGAGATCATCGGCTTCGAGGGCTGGAGCATGCGCGTGCGCCTCGACGAAGAGACGCTCAAGCAGGTCGCGCTGCTGACGCGCGGCGACTACTTCTTTGCCGGCACCGCCGAGGACCTGAAGAAGGTCTACCAGGGGCTGTCGAGCAAGCTGGTGGTCGAGAAGCGCGAGATCGAGATCACCGCGCTGTTCGCGGCGCTCGGCGCGCTGCTCGCGGTCGCCGCCGCGGCCTTGAGCCTGTGGTGGTTCGGCCGGGTGGCCTGACGGATGTGATCCACCCTGAGGCGGCCTGGCGGCCGCCTCCCCCTCGAAGGGGCGCCGCCAGCGGCCTGGCGCAGCCAGATCCGCGGCGGCCGCTTGAACCGCCGGCCCGGGATCGTCAGTAGATCAAGCGCCCGTCGGCGTTGACGACGCCGATGTCGACGAAACCGCTGCCGACGTTGTTGCGCGCGAAGTTGACGCGGTAGCCACCCATGTCGTACTCGCCCATGGCGCGCAGCGACTTGGCGACGCCGTCGGCGGTCACTTCCTTGCCGCGGCGGGCGGCCTCGGCGAACACGCGCGCGCTGATGTAGCCCTCGAGGTGGAACGACGTGTAGTCCTTGACGTCGGGGAAGGAGGCCTTCATGCTGGCCTGGAACTCGCGCTGCAGCGGCGACGCGATGCCCATCGGGTTGGGATAGGTCTGCGACAGCGCCACCCCGCGCGAGCCCTCGCCGGCCACCTTGGCCACCAGACCCGCGGGTACGTACGACAGGGCGAACACGAACTGGCCGGTGCCGGCCGCGCGCAGCTGCGCGATGCCGTCGGCCATGAACCGAGGCGCGCCGACCACCAGCACCGCCTTGGCGCCGGACTTGACCACGTTCTTCGCCGCTGCCTGAATGCTCGGGATCTCGGCGGTGGCTTCGAACGGCACCACCTTGAGCTTGCCGCCGGCATTCGCATTGGCGGCAGCCTGCGCCATCGCCAGCCCCGAGGTGCCGATCACGATGTTGTGGTGCAGGACGGCCAGCTCGCTGACGCCCAGCGTCACCGCGTGCTGGACGATCTTCTCGATCTGCTGGCGGTCGCCGGCGCGGATGTGAAACAGCTTCGGATGGCCCGGGTTGCGCAGCGCCTCGGCGCCCGGGATCGCATTGAGCACGATGACGTCGGACGAGTCGAGCAGCTTGTCGTCGAGCATGCGCTTGAGTGCCGCCGAACCCACCGGCGTCAGCAACGCCACCGGCTTGCGCTGCATCGCCAGGTTGAACGCCTTGACGAAGCCGTCGCCCGAGTAGGTGTCGTCGACTTCGAAGAACGCCAGCCGACGGCCGCCGAGGCCGCCGCGTTCGTTGATCTGCGCGAAGCAGGCCTTGATGCCCTGGTTGAGCTGCGGCGCGTCGGGCACCGGGATGCCGGTGAACGGCCCGACCTGCCCCACCACGATGTCGCCCTCGCCGGCCTGCGCCAGGGCCGGCGCCGCTGCTGCCGCCAGCATCCCTTCGCCGAAGCGTCGTCTCGTCAGAACCATTGCTTGTCCCCAGCATCCGCCGAGTGCGGATTCGCCGCCGATGCTAAAGAGCCGAAGTGCCCCTGGCGTACACCGAGGCCGCGCGAGCGTGAACTGGTTCGCCAAGCCGCACACCCGATGCGCGGATGGGACGCGCCGAGCGCGGACTCTCGTCACGCCCGACGCCGGATGCAGCGCCGGATGGCCGGCGGGCCCTGTGGCCCGACAATGGCGACATGCCCGCCGCCGCACCCTCGGATCGCGCCTCGAGCCCCAACGCCAACGGCCTGCACCGCATCGTCGTCGTCGGCGGCGGTGCCGGCGGGCTCGAGCTGGTGACCCGGCTCGGCAACACGCTCGGCAAGCGCGGTCGTGCACACGTGACGCTGATCGACAAGGCGCGCACGCATTTCTGGAAGCCGCATCTGCACGAGATCGCCGCCGGCAGCATCGACATCAACAACCACGCGATCGACTACCTCGCGCAGTCGCATTGGCACGGCTTCCGCTACCGCCTCGGCGCGATGGCCGGGCTCGACCGCACGCGGCGCGAGGTGCACGTGGCGCCGGTGCTCGACGACGAAGGCACGCCGATCACGCCGCCGTACACGCGCGCCTACGACACCCTGGTGATCGCCACCGGCAGCTACACCAACGACTTCGGCACGCCCGGCGTGCAGGAGCATGCGATCGCGCTCGAGACACCCGAGGAGGCCGAGCGCTTTCACGTGCGCATGGTCAACGCCTGCATCCGCGCCCACGTGCAAGGCACCGCGGCGGGGCCACGCCAGGTGACGGTGGCGATCGTCGGCGCCGGCGCCACCGGCGTCGAGCTGGCGGCCGAGCTGCGCAAGGCGTTTCGCCTGCTGGTCAGCTACGGCCTCGACCAGATCGACCCGGAGCGCGACATCCAGATCCATCTGATCGAGGCCGGGCCGCGCATCCTGCCCGCGCTGCCCGAGCGCATCGCCAATGCCGCGGCCGATCTGCTGCGCAGCCTCGGCGTGCAACTGCGCTGCGGCACCAAGGTGAGCGAGGTACGCGCCGATGGCGTCGAGCTCGCCGGCGGCGAGTTCGTGCCGGCGCAGCTCGTGGTGTGGGCTGCGGGCGTCAAGGCGCCGTCGTGGCTGCGCGAGCTCGACGGCCTGGAGACCAACGGC
>DATJYZ010000214.1:0-4285 GCA_035499355.1 Burkholderiaceae bacterium
CGGCAGTGGCTCACTGGCCGTGTCGGCGATTCGGAGGGTGGTGTCCCCCATGCTCTGCAGCGCGAGGCCCACCTGGAAGAAGGCGTTTCGTCGCAGGTCCCGCTCGCCGGGCATCGACTCGGCCAGGCAGTCCAAGGGAACCGCCTCGTGCTCGATCGCGCACAGAGTCTCGCGTCGCACCCGGGCGAGCAGCTCGGCAAACGAGAGATCCCCGGACAGTGAGGCACGCAAGACCAGCGTGTTGGTGAACAGGCCGACAGTGTGTTCGAAGGTTCCGGCAGGGCGCGCCGATGCAGGTGTGCCCACCGCGAAGTCGACCTGGCCCGTCAGGCGATGCATCTGCACCTGGAACAGGGCCATCAGCACCATGAACAGCGTCGCGTTCTCGCGCGTGGCCAGCGCCTGCAGGCCCTCGATCCGTGATGCGGCGAGTTCGAAGCGCACCGCACTTCCGTTGAAGCTTGGCCGGTGAGGTCGCGGTCGGTCGGTCGGCAGATCGAGGGCCGGCACCGCCGACAGGTGGGCTCGCAGGCGCTCCTGCTGCGCCTGCGCCAGCGGGCTGTCGAGCCAGCGTCGCTGCCATTCGGCGTAACGAAGGTAGCCAGCGCACCGCGGTAGCGAGACGACGGCCTGTTCATCCTGGTAGAGGGCCGCCCACTCGCGCATCAGAACGACGGCCGACGCGCCGTCGAACACCAAGTGGTGGACTTGCAGCGCCAGCACCTGCTCGTGCGGGCCCAACCGCCACAGCGTGGCCCGCAAGAGCGGTGCCAGGCTCGGATCGATTCGCTGGCGCGCCAGTTTCTGAACCTGCTGCTGCAGCTCGGCCTCGCGCTGTGCTGCAGCCAGCCGCTGCAGGTCGATCACGTTCCACGGCACTTGAACGCCCGTCCGCAGGTGTTGGCGGGGCTTGCCATCCTCCTCGGTGACATGCAGGCGCAAGGCCTGATGGCGCTGCAGCAGGCGCTCCAGGCACCGCTGCAGGCGCGCCAGGTCGAGGTTGCCGACGATGCGCGTGGGCTGCATCAAGGTGTACATCGCGTTGTCGGCGATGCGATCGGCAAACCAAACGCCTCGTTGCTGCGGCGTCAACGCGCTCGGTGTCGCGCCGTCTCCGGCGGATTCGGTGGCCCCGATGATGGCTGGTGTCTCCGGCTGCCGCGGTGCGTCGATCCGTTGCGCCAGCGCCGCCAACGACTCGCCGCCGAGCACGGCATCGATCGGCAGGGTCGTCCCGGCCTCGCGCTGCGCCCATTCGAGCAGACGGAAGCACTGCAGCGAATCGAGGCCGTTCTCGAGCGCGCTGCGATCGGCTCGCAGCGCACCGGCATCGTGTCCGCTGATGCGCGCTGCGGCGTGCAGCAGCGACTGCAGAACGCCGGGCTGCAGGTCCCTTGTCGCGTCGGCGCCCAGCGGGGCAGCGGCCGCCGAGTCCTCCAGCCGCACGGCGAGGCGTCCACGCACGTAGTCGTCACGACAGCGTCCGCGTTGAACCTTGCCGCTGCTGGTTCGCGGCACGCTGCCCGGCCGGACCAGCACGACGCGCTGCACGGCGAGTTCGAGCTCGGTCGCCAACGCGCGCCGGATGTCCGCCGCCATGGCGGGCAGGCGACCGTCCGGTACGCCACGTTCGACCTCCTGCACCACGACCGTCTGCTCGCCGGCGGAACCCTCGATGGCGAACGCGGCCCCGTGTCCTGTCCGCAGGCCGGGGCACGCCCGCTGCATCGTCCACTCCACGTCCTGGGGATAGACGTTGCGGCCATGGACGATCAGCAGATCCTTCAATCTGCCGGCGACGAACACTTCGTCGCCGTGCAGGAAGCCGAGGTCGCCGCTGCGCAGCCAGCGCGCCGAGTCGCTGCCGATCAACCGCTGCCCGAAGACCTGGTCATCGTCGTCGTGCCTCCCGTGGTATCCCTGGCCGATCGAGTTGCCGGAAATCCACAACTCGCCGACCCGCCCTGGGGCACAGACCTCGTGCGTCTCTGGATCCACCACCTGCACCGACAGACCCTCGACCACGCCGCCGCAGCCGACGAGCACGCGATCGTCGGCGGCATCCGGAACCTGCAGGCAGACCCGGCCGGCGGCTAGCGCCTGTCGGCTGACGACCAGCCGCGTGGGCAACTGGTCGGACTTCTTTGCGCTGACCAGCAAGGTGGCCTCGGCCAATCCGTATGCCGGCGTGAATGCCTCGGGTCGCAGGCCGTGCGGTGCGAACTGTTCGGTGAAGCGCTGGACGACCGCCGCGTCGATCGGCTCGGCGCCGCAACTGGCCACACGCCACCCCTGCAGGTTACCTCGCCATGCCGGCTGGTCGCGCAGCGCCGACGTGCAGGCGTCGTAGGCGAAGTTCGGGGCGCCACTGTGCGTGACCCCGAGACGTCCGATCGCGTCGAGCCAGCGCAAAGGTCGGCGCAGGAACGTGAGGGGCGACATCAGGTGGCCGACGATGCCGGCGAAGAAGGGCCACACGACCCCGTGCACCAGGCCATAGTCGTGGAAGTGCGGTAGCCACGACAACGCGATGCTGCGCTCGTCGGGCTCCTGCACCGCCGACAGCGCGGCGCAGTTGGCCAGCAGATTGGCGTGGCTGATCTTGACGCCGCGCGGCGACGTGGTGGAACCGGACGTGTACTGGAGGTATGCCACATCGGCAGGTTGGCCGGCGACCGCCCTGAGTTGCGTGGGCTCTGCCAGGGCCTCGTCGGTGGCGAGCCAGGTCGCCTCGAGCGAGTCGTCGAGTCGCTCCTGTCGCACCCGAGTCAGTGTGTGCCGGTCGCACAAGACGAGCCGTGCCTGCGCGTTGGCGGCGACCGCGCGCAGGCGCTCGACCGCGGAGCCCAAACGCGACGCGTCGATCGACGTCGTCGGCACCGGCACCAGGCCAGCCAGGACGCAGGCCCAGAATGCGCAGACGAACTCCAGGCCGGCGGGATAGACCAGCAGCACCGCCTGCCCCGGTTCGGCATGCGTGCACAGCGCCGCCGCCAGCGCCCGCGCTCGGGTTTCGAGGTCGCGTCGCGTCAATTGCTGCGACAGCGTGAGGTCGTCGCGCACGAACGCGTAGGCCGTCGCGTCGGGGGCGGCAGCCACGCGCAACTCGAACAGCGAGATCAATGTGGCGCACGGGTCCGACACCTCGTGCGTCTGCGCTCTTTGCATGGCTGCTATGCGAACCGGTGTCCTGTTCCTCGCCCTGCCGTGGAATCTGAAGCGGGCCTGAACGAAAATTATCGATGTGCAGATACGCGGTTGAGTGGCGCGGTTCCTTCGGAGTGACCCTATGTGGTGATGGATTGCCGACCGCTTGCGCGCACATGGCCACGGACCCCCAACCAAGGGGTCTGTGTCCTTAGAGTGGCCGACAAAGGCTTGCCGGGTATATCTGGTGAAAATTCCCAGTTTCGACGCAGAAGGCGCGGCCGTACGCTGCCCGAAGGATGAAGTGCACCTGTGGCAGGGCTTGCTCGACCAGATGCCGCAGTCCGGCGCGGTGCTGTCGTCGCCGGAGCACGGCAGGGCGGAGCGCCTTCATCGCTCGCAGGACCGCGAGCGATTCATCGCCGGGCGAGCCTGGCTGCGCGCTACGCTTGCCCGATACCTGGACGTGGCTCCGCAAGCGCTGTGTCTGATCGAAGGCCGGCATGGCAAGCCTCTGCTGGCGGACGGCTCGCTGCACTTCAACCTGTCGCACAGCGGCGGTGTCGCGCTGCTGGCGGTGTGTCGCGCGTCGCCGGTCGGAGTCGACGTGGAAGCGATGCAGCCGATGGCCGACTGCGACGCCATCGCACGGCGCCACTTTGCGGCGGCCGAGGTGGAGCGCTGGGCGGCGCTGCCAGCGGCGGATCGGCTGGCCGCGTTCTACCGCTGCTGGACTCGCAAGGAAGCCTATGTCAAAGCGCTGGGCGGCGGCCTCTCGGTGCCGCTCGATGGCTTCGAGGTGGCGTTCGAACCCGGTGCTGAACCGGCGCTGCGGTCGGTCGCGGGCTCGGCCGTGGCAGCTGCGGTCTGGTCGGTTTGGGGCATCGAACCGGCGCCGGGCTTCGTGGCCGCGGTGGTCGCGCACGGAGCGGGTTTGACATTGCGCCGGATGGTGGCGCACTAGACCGAGCGCCCCCACGCCGGCCCGCCGCTGGTGCCGTGTCATGATCGCCGCCCCATGCAGCACACCGCCGATTCGCGCTACGCCTGGACGCGTCTGGTCGTCACGCTGGCGCTGATGACGGTCGGCTCCGCCGGCATGTACGTGGTGTCGGTGGTGCTGCCTGCGGTGCAGGCC
>DATJYZ010000215.1:0-2412 GCA_035499355.1 Burkholderiaceae bacterium
CTGCACCGTCGGCAGGATCACGCCCATCGTCAGCACGACCATCGATATGCCGTCGAGAAAGCACCCCAGCACGATGTAGAACAGCATCAGCGCGAGCAGCAGCTGCAGTTGCGTGAGGCCGAGCGAGGCGATCCATTCGGCGAGGTGGCGCGGCAGGCCGATGTAGCCCATCGCCAGCGTCAGGTACGACGCCCCCGCCAGGATCAGCGCGATCATGCAGTACAGGCGGGTGCCGCCCATCAGCGACTCTTTGAAGGTCTTCCAGTCGAGCGAGCCCTGGGCCGACGACAGGATCAGGGAACCCACCACGCCGACCGCCGCCGCCTCGGTGGCGGTGGCCAGGCCGCTGTAGATCGAGCCCAGCACCGCGGCGATCAGCAGCACCACCGGTATCAGGTAGCGCGACTCGGCGAGCTTCTGCACGAAGCTCATCGCCGCATCGGGCGCGGGCACGCGCGCTGCGTTCAGCCAGCCCCAGACCACCAGATAGCCGGAGAACAGCCCCGCCAGCATGATGCCGGGCAGGACGCCCGCGATGAACAGCTGCGCGATCGACACGTCGGCGGTGACGCCGTAGACGATCATGATGATCGACGGCGGGATCAGCAGGCCGAGCGTCCCGGCGCCAGCCAGCGAGCCGATGGAGATCTCATCGGGATAGCCGCGGCGCTGCAGCTCGGGCAGCGTCATCTTGCCGATCGTCGCGCAGGTGGCTGCGCTCGACCCCGACACGGCGGCGAAGATGGCGCAGCCGACCACGTTGGTATGCAGCAGGCGTCCGGGCAGACGCTGCACCCACGGCGCGAGGCCGCGGAACATGTCGTTCGACAGCCGGGTGCGGAACAGGATCTCGCCCATCCAGATGAACAGCGGCAGCGCGGTCAGCGTCCAGCTCGATGCGCTGCCCCAGATCGTCACCGCCATCGCGTCGCCCGCAGGCCGCGAGCTGAACAGCTGCATGCCGATCCAGGCCACGCCCGACAGCGCGAGGCCGATCCACACCCCGGTGCCGAGGATCAGGAACAGCGACACGATCAGCAGCGTCGTGATGGCGAAGTCGTTCATCGCGGGCGCCGCGTCACTCGTTGTGCAGCGCTTCGTCGCTGGCCGGCGGCGCGCGCCGGCCGCGCCACTCGAGCACCCACTCGTCGACGAGCGCCACCGCCATCACCACCGTGCCGAGCGCCATCGTCAGTTGCGGGATCCACAGCGGCGTGGCGTCGTTGGAGGTGGAGACGTCGTGGAAGGTGTACGACTGCCAGGCCAGACGCACGCTGTAGTACGCGGCCAGCAGTGCCAGCAGCCCCGAAGCGCCGAGCGCCCACAGTTCCAGCGCGCGGTGCCGGCCGCCCTTGAGTTGCGCGAGCAGCAGCGTCACGCGGATGTGCTCGCCGCGCTTGAGCGTGTGCGCCAGCGCCAGAAAGCCGGCCGCGGCCATCATGTAGCCGGCATAAGCGTCGGTGCCGGGCAGGTGGAAGTGCAGTTGACGGCCGGCAATGGACAGCAGCACCATCGCCAGCAGGCCGATCATGAACACGGCCGCCAGCGCGGCCGCGCCGTCGTACAGCGCGTCGAGCAGCTTGCGCACCGGCACTCCGATGCCGGGACTACTTGGCCTGGTAAGCGTCGACCAGTGCCTTGCCTTCGGCGCCGGCCTTTTCGAGCCACTCCTTCAGCATCGTCTCTCCGACCTTCTGCATGTCGGCCTTCAGTTGCGGCGTCGGCGGCAGGATCGTCATGCCGTTCTTCTTCAGCAGATCGATGTACTCGGTGTTCTTGGCCTTGGCCAGCTCCCAGCCACGCGCCTCCGCGTCGGCGCCTGCCTTGAGCACGACCTGTCTCGTCGGCGCGTCGAGCGCATCGAACGCGGCCTTGTTGACGAGCACCGCGTTCTTCGGCAACCAGGCCTGGGTGTCGACCCAGAACTTGAGGTGCTCGTAGGTCTTGGTGTCGTAGCCGGTGGCACCCGAGGACATGTAGCTCTCGATCACGCCAGTGGCCATCGCCTGCGACAGCTCGGCCGCCTGCACGGTGACGGGCTGCGCGCCCACCAGCTCGGCCACGCGCGCGGTGGCCGGGCTGTAAGCGCGCCACTTGACGCCTTTGAGGTCGGCGGCGCTGTTGATCGGCTTCTTGGCGTAGATGCCCTGCGGCGGCCACGGCACCGCGTACAGCAGCATCATTCCCTGCTCGCCGAGCTTCTTCTCCAACAGCGGCTTCTGTGCCTTGTAGAGCTTGGCGGCGGCGTCGAAGCTGTCGGCCAGGAAGGGCAGGCCGTCTGCGCCGTAGATCTGCCACTCGTTCTGGAAGTTCGCCAGCAGGATCTCACCGATCTGCGCCTGGCCGCCTTGCACGGCGCGCTTGATCTCCGGCGCCTTGAACAGCGACGCGTTGGCGTGCACCGTGATCTTG